>PBPM01000094.1 GCA_002724635.1 Rhodospirillaceae bacterium | reverse complement strand
TGGTGCGCAAGCGCCGCCACGGATTTCGTTCCCGAATGAAGACCGTGGGCGGACGGCGTGTCTTGGCGCGCCGGCGTGCGCGGGGCCGCAAAAAGCTGAGCGCCTGAACGGTGCACGCCGCGGTGGCGACCGCGCAGGCACGATCACCGGGATTGATGAACTCATGACGACGACGGCGGAGGAAACAACGCCGGATTCGGTCGGCAGCGGCAAGGTTTTGACAATTGCGCGCTTGCCGAAGCGTAGCGACTTTTTGCGCATAGCCGCGGAGAAACGACGCTGGGCTCAGACCGGCCTCGTACTTCAGGTCGCTCCGGTGCCCAAGGACATCACCGCGAAGCCAGACACAATCCGCGTCGGCTTCACGGCTACGCGCAAGATTGGCAGCGCCGTCGTCCGCAATCGGGCGCGGCGGCGCCTACGCGCCGCGGTCTGCAACATCATGGCCACCCGAGCCCGCGATGATCTCGACTATGTCGTGATTGCACGCACCGGCACCGTCAGGCAACAGTATGCGACCCTGCAGCAAGACCTGGTGACAGCGCTCGACCGTTGCAATGCGCTAGTGTGTCAGGAGGACGCCACCGGCCGATGACCTTCCTTCCAAACCTCCTCGTGCAAGTACTGCGGGCCTTGATCCTGGTCTGGCAATGGATTTTGTCGCCGGTCCTCGGGGCGAATTGCCGTTATGAGCCCAGCTGCTCACGCTATGCCGAGGAGGCACTGACGCGTCACGGGCTTCTGCGCGGAAGTTGGCTTGCCGCGCGCCGCGTCTTCAGTTGCAATCCGTGGGGCGGCGCCGGCCTCGACCCGGTACCCGCACACCTTACATGCGACGGCACGCATCATCACGAACATGAACATGACGGACATGGCGCTGCCATGCCCACGCGGCGGAGTTAGGCGACGATGGACACAAAAAACCTCATTCTTGCAATCGCGCTGTCACTTGCCATCCTGCTCGGCTGGCAGACCTTCGTTGAGCAGCCGCGTCAGGCCGAGCGCCAGGCCGAGCTCGAGCGCCAGGAGCTGGCGGCCGGTCGTGACCCCGACACCATCGGTGTCCCGTCGCTCCCGACCGCAAACGGCGCGTTTCAGCCCACCGATCCGGTTACACAGCGTGACCGTGAAGAGATTGCCGTCGATGCACCGCGCATCGATATTCGCACACCCGCCCTTAGCGGAACGATTAACCTCGTCGGCGGCCGTTTCGATGACCTGACCCTGCGCGAGTATCGCGACACGGTCGAACCCGAAAGCAAGAATATCACGCTGCTGTCACCGCGTGGTTCGGAGGCGCCCTATTTTGCCGAATTCGGTTGGCTAACGGGCAACGGCACCGTGTCGGGTGGCGGCCAGACAAGATGGAAGGCCAGCCATAACAAACTTACCGTCGACAACCCGGTGGTCCTGACTAGCCGCACGGATGACGGGCTCGTCCTGACCCGCACCATCGCCGTCGACGAACATTTCATGTTCAAGGTCACAGACCGCATCCAAAATGCGACGCCCGCGGCGTTGAATGTCAGCCAGTTCGGCCGTATTACCCGCGTTAACGAGCCCGACACGCTGGGTTTCTTCATTCTGCACGAAGGCCCCATCGGCATTTTGGGCGACACCTTGCACGAGATCGACTATGACGATCTTGAGGACGAGCCGGACGAACCGCAGGACTTCAAATCCGAGGGTGGCTGGCTCGGCTTTACGGACATCTACTGGCTGACTGCGCTGATCCCCGACCAGGACACCGAAGTCGACGCGCGCTTCCTGTTCGACACAACACGATCGGGCGCGAAGCTTTACCAAGCCGACTATCGCGGGGCGGCTATCGCGCTTGCCGCCGGCGAAAGCGCCGAGGTGACTACACGATTCTTCGCCGGCGCTAAGGTGTTCAACACGCTGACTGACTATCGCGACAAGCTTGGAATCGAGCGCTTCGAGATGTCGATCGACTTTGGTTGGTTCTTCTTTCTGACCAAGCCACTGCTTGACGTGATCATCTTCTTCGCCGAGTTCCTGGGCAATTTCGGGCTGGCGATCCTGCTGGTTACAGTGATCATCAAGCTGTTCTTCTTCCCTCTTGCGAACAAGTCCTACAAGTCTATGAGCGCCATGAAAGCGTTACAGCCGAAGATGACGGAATTGCGCGAGAAGTATGCCGACGACAAGCAGGGCATGCAGCGCGAGCTAATGGCAATGTACAAACGCGAAAAGGTGAACCCAGTCTCGGGCTGCCTGCCAATCGCGCTTCAGATCCCGGTCTTCTTCGCCCTCTACAAGGTTCTGTTTATCTCCATCGAGATGCGCCATGCGCCCTTCTTCGGCTGGGTGCAGGACCTCTCGGCGCCCGACCCGCTGAACATTCTAACCCTCTTCGGCGCCGTTCCGTGGGATGTTCCTTTTGGCCTCGCACTGGGCGCCTGGCCCATCCTGATGGGGATTACAATGTTCTTGCAGATGAAGCTCAACCCGGCGCCGACGGACCCGGTTCAGGCCAAAATCTTCCTACTCATGCCGGTCTTCTTCACCATCTTCCTAGCAAATTTCCCGGTCGGCTTGGTCATCTACTGGACGTGGAACAACCTGCTTTCGATCACCCAGCAGTACGTCATCATGCGGCGCATGGGTGTCGCGGTCGGTGGCGGGAAATCCACCTGACACTATGACAAAGAGTCCCGGCGCAGCGACGGACGCCGAACTTGCGACGGCGCGTCGCCTTTTTGCGCAGGAATGCACCTTTGTGCGCGGCGTCGCACACCTGCCCGATTTGCCCTTGCCGGTGCTGCCCGAGGTCGCGTTCGCCGGCCGGTCGAATGTCGGCAAGTCGAGCCTTCTCAACGCGTTGACCAACCGCAAGACCCTAGCGCGCACCAGCAACACGCCTGGGCGCACGCGCGAACTGAACTTCTTCGACCTAGCTGGCCGCCTGATGCTGGTGGACCTGCCGGGCTACGGCTACGCACGCGCATCGAAGTCCGACATCGCCCGCTGGAATACGACCCTGCGTGACTATCTGCGCGGGCGACCGAATCTGCATAGGCTTTGTCTGCTGGTGGATTCACGCCGCGGGATCAAGGATGGCGACCGCGAGATGATGGCAATGCTCGACGCATCGGCCGTTGTGTATCGCGTGATCCTGACCAAGGCGGATAAGCCGAAATCGGCCGAGCTAGCGTCGCTTGTCGAGGCGGTGACGGCGGAGATGAGGAACCATCCGGCAGCCCTGCCTAAACCCATTGTGACTAGCGCCCGCAAGTCCATCGGCATCGGGGCGTTACAGGCGGATCTGGCTTTGCTGGCGAAAGTCGACTGATTTGGGCTAAGTTCCCGCCGGTCGCAGACCGAGCAATGACCAAAAGAACAAACGGATAGCATGATGGCCAAAGATAATGCGCCACCACCCGAAGAACTGCTCGCCAAGGCCGGAGTCCTTGCCGAGGCACTGCCCTATATGCGCCAGTTCAACGGACGACGCTTCGTCATCAAGTATGGCGGCCATGCCATGGGCGACACCGAATTGGCGGGCGCCTTTGCGCGCGACATTGTGTTGTTGAAACAGGTCGGTATCGAGCCGATCATCGTACATGGTGGTGGCCCGCAGATCGGTGCAATGCTCGAACGGCTCAGGATCAAGAGCGAGTTCATCGACGGCCTTCGGGTGACTGACGAGGAGACCGTCGAGATCGTCGAGATGGTCCTGTCAGGATCGATCAACAAGCAGATTGTATCCGCGATCAACGCCGTGGGCGGCCGCGCGGTCGGCCTTTCCGGCAAAGATGGCGGCCTGATGTCCGTGCGCAAATTGCGGCGCAACCAGCAGGAAACGGACTCGAACATCGAGAAGATTCTCGACTTGGGCTTCGTCGGCGAACCGTCGCGGGTCGACCCCGAGCTGCTCATCAGCCTTACCCGGTCCGATATTATTCCAGTAATCGCCCCCATCGGGGTCGGCGATGACGGCGCGACCTACAACGTAAACGCGGACACCGCCGCCGGTGCCATCGCCTCCGCACTCGAGGCAACACGCCTCCTCATGCTGACGGATGTGACCGGGGTGATGGACAAGGGCGGGAACCTGGTCGCGGATATGGGCGTTGAGCAAGCACGCCAGCTGATAGCCGACGGCACCATCAGCGGCGGCATGATTCCCAAGGTGGAAACCTGCATCGACGCCGTTGAGAAGGATGTCGAGGCTTCCGTGATCATGGACGGGCGGGCCCCTCATTCGCTGCTAATCGAGATCTTCACCGAGCATGGACTCGGCACGGCGATTTGGGCCTCCTGACCAGCGTTTAGACCCTCCAGCTCTGAGTGCTTTTCCTCAAATAGAACGAGCTTAGCAAGGGATTAATTCAATCCCTTGTCTCCGCTTCAGTTCAGCAACTTCCGCCGCGCCCAATAGAACGCACGGTTTAAATTAAGGTGCTGCGATCCTAAGGTATCTGCAGTTAAACAAATCTTGTTGCCGTAGGCCGGATTAAGGTCCGCAAATCCCGGGATCCAGGGCCAGAGGAACCGATGAAGCCAACCGCCGAACTGAAGCACTCCGAGAGCTGGATTTTCGATCTCGACAACACGCTGTATCCCGCATCCACGGGCCTAATGGCAGAGGTCTCATCACGCATGACGGCGTTCGTCGCCGACCTACTGCGGCTCGAGCACGACGCCGCCCTCATCGAGCAAAAGCGCATGTTCCGCGAACACGGTACCACGTTGCGCGGCCTTATGAACGACCACGCCGTCGACCCGACCAAGTTCATGGACTATGTACATTCGGTGAACTACACGCTGGTCGATGAAAGTCCACGCCTCGCGCGGGCCCTCAATGCGCTGCCCGGGCGCAAGATCATCTTCACCAATGCCTCCGTGACCCATGCCAAAAAGGTTCTCGAACGCCTTGGGGTGCTGGGTGCTTTCTCCGGTATCTTCGATGTGGCTGCCGCCGATTATATCCCGAAGCCGCACCCCCGACCTTATGATGTCCTCGCGAAACAGCATGCGATCAATCCAAAGAGGACGGTTATGGTCGAAGACCTAGCCCGCAATCTGGCACCCGCTGCGGCGATGGGGATGACAACATTATGGGTCCGTGCAGATGATTCCATAGAAGCCCACTGGGCCGCACCTAGCGAAGACGACGACTATGTGCATCACCGGACGGACGATCTAGTCGGGTGGCTGGAGGAGATCGCAGCCTTCAGCAGCTGATTAACATGCAAGAATCCAGCGAAGCGCGTTGACAGAGAGGCCCAGCCGCCGCCATACCAATCGCGCACCCGCAGGGACGTAAAGACAGGAAAAGACCATGAGCATAAGTGACCTACAATCGGCGATCGAGACCGCCTGGGACAACCGCGAAGACCTGACGCCGGCGACTACCGGCGCCAATCGCGAGGCCGTGGAAACCGCGCTGGCGCAGCTCGATAGCGGTGCAGCGCGGGTGGCCGAGAAGATAGACGGCGCATGGCAGGTCCATGAGTGGTTGAAGAAGGCGGTCCTCCTCTCGTTCCGGCTAAACGACATGGAGATGATCCCCAACGGTCCCGGTGCGAACACCGCCTGGTGGGACAAAGTCCCTTCGAAGTTTGCCGGCTGGGGCGCATCAGAGTTTGAATCGGCCGGATTCCGAGCTGTGCCGAACGCCATCGTGCGCCACTCCGCCCATATCGCACCGGGTGCCGTCCTCATGCCCAGCTTCGTAAATCTTGGAGCGTATGTCGGTAGCGGCACCATGGTTGACACTTGGGCGACTGTCGGCAGCTGCGCCCAAGTCGGCGCCAATGTACATCTCTCCGGCGGAGCCGGAATCGGTGGAGTACTCGAACCGCTACAGGCCAGTCCGGTGATCATCGAGGACAATTGCTTCATCGGCGCCCGTTCGGAGGTCGCAGAGGGGGTGATCGTAGAGGAAGGCGCCGTTCTGTCGATGGGTGTCTATCTGGGAGCATCGACCAAGATCATCGACCGCGAAACCGGCGAGACGATGACCGGTCGGGTGCCGGCCTATTCAGTCGTCGTCCCGGGTAGCTTGCCCGGCAAGCCCCTGCCCGACGGCTGCCCCGGACCGAGCCTCTATTGCGCGGTCATCGTAAAGCGCGTGGACGAGCAAACCCGCTCGAAAACTTCAATCAACGAACTGCTGCGAGACTGACGCCCCTACCACCATGACTAACGTCACCCCCATGCCGACTGAGGACCCAATCGCACTCGCCCAGGCGTTGATTCGCTGCCCCAGCGTCACGCCCGAAGATGGCGGCGCGCTATGCGTTCTTGAAACCTCGCTCGCGGCTCTTGGTTTCGCTACAACGCGCCTACGGTTCAGCGATGTCGATACGCCGGACGTAGATAATCTTTATGCCCGCCTCGGCGCCGGGGGGCCGAATTTCTGCTTCGCTGGACATACGGACGTGGTTCCAGTCGGTGACGACGGCGCCTGGTCGGCAGACCCGTTTGCCGGGGACGTGCGCGATGGATATCTGTTCGGGCGCGGCGCCGCAGACATGAAAAGTGCTATCGCGGCGTTCTCGGCTGCCGCGGCCCGACTTGTCGCACGACACGGTGCACCGGACGACTGGGACAAACCGGGCTCAATCAGCTTTCTGATCACGGGCGACGAAGAGGGTCCAGCGATCAACGGCACCCGGAAGGTACTCGAATGGCTCGCGGAAAAAGGCGAGGCTCTCGACGCCTGTTTGGTGGGTGAGCCTACCAACCCGCAAGCCTTGGGCGACATGATCAAGATTGGTCGCCGGGGCAGCATGATGGGCTACCTGACCGTCCGGGGAATCCAAGGACATGCGGCATATCCGCACCTCGCCGACAACCCGGCTCATCGAATAGTGCGCCTGCTCGACGCGCTGACCGCCGAACGGCTCGACGATGGTAGCGAGCACTTCCAGCCCTCGACGCTTCAAATTACCACGATCGACATCGGAAACCCGGGCGAGAATGTGATCCCGGGCGAGGCGCGTGCGACATTCAACATCCGGTTCTGCGACCTACACACATCGGAAAGTCTGAAAACCCGCCTCCACGAGATTCTGGCCGCCGCCGGCGACGGGACCGACTATTCACTGGACTTCCGTATCACCGGAGAGGCTTTCCTCACCCCACCCGGCCCACTCAGTGAGGCCATTTCGAGTGCTGTCACCGCAATCACAGGGCGTGCGCCCGAGCTGAGTACTACCGGGGGCACGTCCGATGCGCGATTCATCAAGGAGTTTTGCCCGGTCGCTGAGTTCGGGCTGGTCGGCGAGACCATGCACAAAGTCGACGAGAGTGTGAGTTGCGCCGACATCGAGACCCTCACAGAAATCTACCTTCGGGTGCTCGAAACCTATTTCGGGCTTAGCCAATAACGATCGAGGGTGCGCTAGCGCGCGCGACACGACCATTCTGGAAACCGCCCACGGCATATTCGGCGCCTGGCGCCTGCTGCATTTCGACAAATCTGGGCTGAGTCATTTTCGGGCGACGCGAGCGGGATTCTGGAACTCGTTCTGGGTCGCACTCATAGCGCTGCCAGCCGAGGCCTGCATGAGTCTGCTGGTCCTGACGGCGATTCCCGAAACCGTTCCCGAAGCCGGCGTCGCGCATGCCGCCCTTGTCTTCGTATTCATCTTCGCCGTGCGCTGGCTCGCCTATTTGACCGTAATCGCGGAGATCGCGGGACTGATTCAGCGCAGCAAGAACTTCATCACCTATGCCATCGCGTACAACTGGTCACAGGTCGTCAGGATCGTGATCCTGTTACCCGCGGTCACCATCTTTGCCGCCGTCGGCATGGGTGGGTCCGGCTGGGGAGCTGCCATATTCTATGCCACCCAAGTCGCCATATGGGTCTATTCTTGGGTAATCGCACGATTGGCACTCGACGCCCCGAGGGGCGCCGCGGTCGGCACGGTCGTCGTCGAGATTGCTAACGCCACGATTTTCGCGCTCATCTTCAACGCGCTCGTCTGAGCCACAGACGGATAAGGTTTCACCGAACTACAGGGCGTCCGCGTCCGTACGGATCGCCAATTCACCGGCTGCTAGAACAAGCACGAACGCACCTGGTACGAAGATCTCCCGCAGCGAGGCAGAGCCATCAGGGGCAAAGCTAACAAACAGCACAGCGGCCGAGGCGCTGGCCATCCCGAACATCGACAGCAGCGACGCGCACCGGCCACAATCGCGATAAAAAATGAACAGGGGTTAGCGTCAGGTTATGAATCCTTCCGATCCCCTAATAGTCCACATGCACGAGGCAGAGACCGCACGCAGGTGCCGTCGGGCCCGCTGCCAGGCGGGACCGCGCCGCGAGTGCCGTGCGAACGTCCGAGCGCGTCCACTTCCCTTCGCCGACCATCGCTAGGGTCCCTACGATATTTCGGACCTGGTGATGCAGAAACGACTGCGCCGAGGTCTCGACGATCACTTCGTCGCGATGGCGCATGACATGCAGACTGTCCAAGGTTTTTACCGGCGACTTGGCTTGGCAGAGCGTAGCCCGGAAGGACGTGAAATCATGCTGGCCTAGCAGTTCCTGTGCGGCGTCGGCCATCGCATCAACGTCGAGTCGGACACGCACCCACCAGACGCGCCCCGCGTCGAGCGCAGGCTGCGGACGCCGGTTCAAAATCCGGTAGCGATAATGGCGCGCCGTTGCCGCGTAACGGGCGTGGAAACCGTCGTCGACCGCCTCCGCATACAGGACCGAGATCGGCACCGTTCGTAGAAAATGATTCATCGCGTCGCGCACTGTGTCCGCGCCAACATCCTTATCTATATCCACATGGGCCGGCATAGCTTCCGCATGAACGCCTGCGTCGGTCCGGCCCGCCCCATGCACGATCACCTTCTCGTCGCTGAAGGCCTCGATCGCATCCTCGAGCGCCGCCTGAATCGACGGGCCATTGTCCTGACGCTGCCAACCGACATAGTCGGTGCCGTCATACTCGACGGTCAGCCTGAAACGGGTCATGTGAACACCGTACCCGCTGCAACCGGGCGACCACGTAGATAATCTGCTGCAGTGAGCGCCGCCCTGCCAGCCCGTTGGACGGTCATCAGCCGCAGCGCGCCTTCGCCGCATGCAACGGTGAGCGCATCATCCATGACCTCGCCAGGCGCACCGTCGGTGGCAGCGATCGCCGCCTTGAGGACCTTAATCCGATCGCCGTCATGCTCGAACCACGCGCCCGGCCACGGCGCGAACGCACGCACATGGCGGTCGAGCATCGTGGCTGGCTGCGACCAGTCGATCCGTTCCTCACCGCGCTTGATCTTCTGGGCATAGGTGTCGCCCGTTTCGGACTGTGGCACCGCCTGCAACGTACCGTCCTCGATTCCCGCCAGCGCCGCGACGATCAGCCGGCCTCCCGTTTCGGCGAGCGCTTCATGCAGCATGCCCGCGTTGGTGTCCGGGGCGATCAGCACGGGCTTACGCAGGAGTTCGGGTCCGGTGTCGAGCCCAGCGTCCATCTGCATGATTGTGATCCCGGTCTCGGCGTCACCGGCTAGGATCGCCCGCTGGATCGGTGCCGCACCGCGCCAGCGTGGCAACAGCGAGGCATGGATGTTGATGCAGCCATGGGACGGTGAGTCGAGCACTGGCTGGGGCAATATCAAGCCATAGGCGACGACCACCGCGGCGTCAAGGTTCAGTGCGGCAAACGCCGCTTGTACATTTGGATCGCGCAGGGTTTTCGGTGTTCGCACCGAGATACCCACGGCCTCTGCGCGGTCGTGCACAGGCGAACGCCGCTCAGCCTTTCCGCGGCCCGCTGGGCGTGGCGGCTGAGTGTACACGCATGTGACTTCGTGCCCCGCCGACAGGAGCGCATCGAGGGCCGGAACTGAGAAATCCGGCGTGCCGAGAAACGCAATACGCATGTCGCTTGTCTTCCCTTGCCGCGCTTGCAGCCGTGCCAGCTAAGCCTGCTGTCGCTTCAGTTTCTTCATCTTACGCAGAATGATGTTGCGCTTTAGCGGCGTCAGGTAGTCGATGAAAAGAACGCCGTTCAGGTGATCGATCTCGTGCTGTATGCAGGCAGAGAGGAGGCCCGTCGCATCCAGCTTCTGCGCCGCTCCGTCCGGGTCGAAATAGCCGACCCTGATCTCCCGCGAACGCGACACCTCCGCGTAATAATCGGGGATAGACAGGCAGCCCTCTTCCGCCACCACGTTCTCGTCCGACCGCCAGGTGATCTCGGGGTTGATCATCCGATAAGGCCGGGGCGCCTCTCCTTCGCGCGCCACATCGCACACGATCACGCGCTGCCCGGCCGCAACCTGAGGTGCCGACAGCCCGATGCCCGGCGCGTCGTACATGGTCTCGAGCATGTCGTCGAGCAGCCGGCGCACATCGTCGTCGATCGACACGACCGGTTCGCACTTCATCTTGAGCACCGGATCCGGCGCCAGAACAATCGGCAGCTTCGCCATCGCGAATGCCCTTCGAAACAGGGAAAATCGGGGTATTTCCGGCTGTTACCTATGACCTCCCTCGCTTGGCGTCAAGCGGACCGACGACTCAAAGCCGCGATTGCTAGAATACCGTGATGGATATCCTTCTTCTGACTGTCGCCGTCATCGGCGCCGTCGCCGTGGGTGCGCTAGCCAGCGCGTTCCTGCTCCGCCGGTCAACACAAGCCGAAGCGCCCGAGACGGGGGGCGAGATCTCGGCGCTCGCCGAGCGCCTCTCCCAGATGACCGAGGCACAGGCGGCGCAGCAGGCCCAGCTCGCCAAGACCCTGCAGTACCAGGAGCGGGCGCTCGCCAAATCCGTTGACGACCGTCTGCAGGTTCTGACCGGTCGCATCAACGAGACACTGGAGAAGACTAACAAGACCCAGAAGACTAACCTCGACGAACTGAGAGAGCGGCTGGTCCGGATCGACGCCGCTCAGAAGAATCTTTCGGACCTGTCGTCCCAAGTAGTCGGACTGCAGGACATCCTGTCGAACAAGCAGGCGCGCGGTGCCTTCGGCGAGGTCCAGCTCCAAGGCCTTGTGGAAGCAGTGCTACCGCCGGATTCCTATAGCTTTCAGGCAACCCTGGCCGACGGCAAGCGGGCCGACTGCCTGCTCAATCTGCCGAACCCGCCGGGCCCCATCGTGATCGACGCCAAGTTCCCTCTGGAAGCCTGGCGGCAACTCCAGAACGCGGGATCGGACACCCAACAAGTCAAGGAGGCCGAACGCGCGCTGCGCCGCGACGTCGCCACCCATGTAAAGGCGATCGCGGAGAAATACATCGTTCCAGGCGAGACTGCCGACGCAGCCCTGATGTTCCTGCCCTCCGAGGCGGTCTATGCGGAGCTCCACGCATCCTTCGGCGACGTGGTGGACGCCGCGAACCGCTCCAAGGTTTTCATCGTCTCGCCGACTACCCTGTGGGCGCTACTAAACACAATGCGTGCCGTCATGAAGGATGTGCGCATGAAGGAAGCCGCCGGCGTCATCCAGACCGAGGTAATGAAGATGCTCGAGGATGTGGAGCGGCTCGACAAGCGGGTCGGACACCTGGAAGCGCATTTTGCGCTGGCCGAGAAGGACATTCGTGAAATCCGGACCTCGACCGGCAAGATCGTTAAGCGCGGCGACCAGATTCAGGATATCCAGCTGGGCGAAGACGAGACGCCGGCAATCGCCGATAATTTTGAGCCACCCGAGGACGGTCGACCGCATCTACGGACAGTTGAGTAGCGCCTAGACCTCGCGCCGGCTCTTGAGCGCCGCGGTCAGCGTTCCGTCATCCAGATAGTCGAGCTCGCCGCCCACCGGCACGCCGTGGGCGAGACGTGAAATCTTCACGCCGCAACCGTCCAACCGCTCGGATATGTAGTGCGCCGTCGTCTGGCCCGCAACCGTGGCGTTGGTTGCTAGGATGACCTCCTGCAAGCCGGGATCCCGTGCGCGGTCCACCAGTGCGCCTATGCGCAGATCATCCGGCCCAACCCCGTCGAGCGCCGACAGGGTTCCGCCTAAGACATGATAGAGCCCGCCAAAGGAGGCCGTGCGCTCAAGCGCCCAGAGATCGGCCACATCCTCTATCACGCAGATGACGCCGCGGTCGCGTCCCATATCCTCACAGATGCGACAGGGGTCGACGGAATCGATATTGCCGCAGGCGCTGCAGGTGCAGATCGCCGCCGCCGCGCCCCCCAGCGCATCGGCCAGCGGCTGCATGATCTGGCCGGGCCGTTTGATTAGGTACAGCGCAGTGCGGCGCGCCGATCGCGGGCCGAGGCCCGGCAATTTCGCGAGCAGGTCGACGAGCCGTTCAATCTCGGGGATGGACATGTAATCCGACGCGTCAGCCGCCGAAGGGCATGTTGAAGCCGGGCGGCAGGTTCAGCCCGCCGGTCAGCTCCTTCATCTCGTCAGCCATGCGTTGTTCGGACTTGGCCTTCGCATCGGCATGGGCTGCGACGATCAAGTCCTCGAGGATCTCCCCTTCGTCGGGGTTCACCAGACTAGGGTCGATCCGGATGTCCTTCATCTCGCCCTTCCCGCTCAGGGTCACGGTGACCATGCCAGCCGCCGCCGAACCCTCGACTGACATCTCGGAGAGGCGCTCCTGCATCTCACCCATCTTGGCCTGCATCTCCTGCGCCTGCTTCATCAGCTGCCCGAGATTCTTCATGCCTCGTCATCCTCAAGTTCGTCATTGTCTTCGGCGGGTGCTGCATCCGGCAGCATGGCATCCGTACCCGGATCCCGTGCCTCGATCTTCTCAATGCTGGCGCCCGGAAATGCCTCCAAAACGGCACGGACCACCGGGTGTTCGGCTGCCTGACGATAGGTCGCCGCCTCGACCGCCTGGTCCTGTTCCGCCAGAGTGGCGTCGCCTTCGGCGGCGGCGACGCTGACCTGCCAATGGGTGCCAAGCCAGTCCCGCAGGCGGGCCAGAACCTGACCGGGCAGATCCGAAGGCGCCTGCTCGTTAGGCCGAAACTCCAGCCGTCCCGATTCGTAGGTCACCAGATGCACATTATTATAGAGATGGCTGCGCACGCCGATCTCGCGGCGCGCGGCGAACAGCTCGACCAGTTGCCGGAAGCTCTGGGGATCTGCGAGCGCCTGGGGGGCCTGTTCGGGCACCTCGCGGGGATCGGGCGCCAGCGCGGCTGCGGCATCGCCTCCTTCGTCGGCGTAGGCCTGAGCTGTCCCGCCGCCATTCCCGGCGGGCGGGGATGCCGGCGGCGCTGCGACCGGTGCGGTCCGGGCGGGCGCGTTGTCAAGCTTCGCGACAATATCCGCCGGCGAGGGCATGTCGCCGGCATGGGCGAGTCGGATCAGCACCATCTCGGCGGCCGGCATAGCGGACGGCGCACGCTGCACTTCGCCGACGCCCTTGAGCAGCATCTGCCAGGCCCGCGACAAGATGGCGACGCTAAGCCCGTCGGCCATCGCGCGTCCACGCGTCCGCTCGATCTCGGACACGGCGGCATCATCGGCGGCCTGCGGCACTAGCTTCACGCGCGTGATCCAGTGGCTGAGTTCCAGCAGGTCCTGCAGGACGGCCAGCGGATCGGCACCGGAGTCATGCAGGGTCGCCAGCCCCGCCAGCGCATCGGCGATACGTCCCGCCATCAGCGCCTCGAACATGTCGAAGACGGCGGCGCTGTCTGCGGTGCCGAGCATGGCGCGGATATCGTTCTCGGTCGCGGTAGCGCCGTCGGAGCAGTGGGCGGAGATCGCCTGATCAAGCAGCGAAAGACCGTCGCGCACGGAGCCGTCAGCGGCACGCGCGATCAGGCGCAGCGCGCCCTCCTCGAGCTTCGCGTTCTCGGTCTCGGCGATACCGCCAAAATGCGCCATGAGTTCATCCGCGCCCACACGGCGCAAGTCGAAGCGCTGGCAGCGCGACAGAACCGTGACAGGTACCTTGCGGATCTCGGTTGTGGCGAAGATGAACTTCACATGCTCGGGCGGCTCCTCGAGGGTCTTGAGCAGCGCGTTGAAAGCGTAGCGCGACAGCATGTGCACTTCATCAACTATGTAGACCTTGTAGCGACCGAAAACCGGGCGGTAGCGCACGCCGTCCAGAATCTCGCGGATGTCGTCAACCCCGGTGCGGCTCGCCGCATCGACCTCGATCACGTCCGGATGTCGGTCTCCGGCAATAGCCACGCACTGCTCGTCGTCCGCGGCGGGTGAGATCGTCGGGCCGTCGATGGCATTGAGGCACTTGGCGATGATCCGCGCCGTCGTTGTCTTGCCAACGCCGCGGACGCCGGTGAGGATGAAAGCATGGTGGACCCGGTCGAGGGCGAAGGCGTTGGTAAGGGTGCGGACCAGCGCTTCCTGGCCGATCAGCTCGTCGAAGCCCTGCGGGCGGTACTTTCGTGCCAGAACCTGGTAGTCCGGCGTGACGTCGCCATTGGTGGTCGCTTCAGGCGCAGCAGGCTCGGGCACCACCTTCTCGTCGGGGGCGGGTTTGGACGCCGGGTCGTCACCGCCGGCATCCAAGAAACTCGGCTGGTTGGGATCATCGATAGTCGGACTGCCGTCCGGAGACTCGTCCGGGTCCGCGACTGGCGGCTCTCCCGGCTGGTCTTCTAGGTCGACGGTCATCGTTGGTTATGTGTTCCCGGAGCGATTGGCAGAACTACCAATATCCGATTCGGTGTTCGAGGTGGGAGACCGGTTGAATACGACCCGGGCGAAACTCGTTACGGCTGCTTCCTTCCGGACCTGACCGGGTTGG
>PBPM01000093.1 GCA_002724635.1 Rhodospirillaceae bacterium | reverse complement strand
GATTTTAATGGACGGCCTGGTGCGCGAACGCCTAGTGGTCGCCGTCCGCTCCATTGTCATGGCGGAGGCGGCTGTGGCGCAGACCGTTGCCTACACCAAAGAGCGCCAGACCTTCGGCCAATCGGTGTTCGATTTTCAGAACACCCAGTTCAAGCTGGCGGAGCTAGCGGCAGACGTAGAAGCCGCCCGGCCCTTTATGGATCGCTGCATTGAGCTTCACGTAACAGACGAGATCACGCCCGTCATGGCGGCCAAGGCGAAACTCACCATGACCGAGCTTGCCGACAAAGTGCTCGACGACTGCCTTCAACTCCACGGCGGCTACGGCTATATGTGGGAGTTCCCCATTGCACGGGCCTGGGCCGACGCCCGCGTCCACCGTATCTATGCCGGCACCAATGAGGTGATGAAATACATCATCGCCCGAGATTTATGATGTCGGGTTGAGATGCCTATGTTACTGCCACTCCTGCGCGTCACCCCCGACCCACGGAGCGACTGTCAAGGGTCCATTGCTGTCACGTTCCGCACAATCCTAGATACCCGAGAATTGCCCTTCGCCGCTTTCGCGCCGCCGGACAACTCGGGCATCACGCGCGGGTGGGTACGGGTAACCATTGACACGCCGATATCATGACACCCCTCTTCCCCTCTATCACCGCCTGCCTGGACGCCGCGTGCCATGCCCGGGCTGACAATGAACTATTCACCGATCCGGAAGAGCGTCTGACCGGCCGGGAGGTCTCCGATCAGGTCGAGCGAGTGGCCAGTGGTCTGCTCGACGCCGGATATCGGACTGGCAATGTGGTCGCGTTTCTCTGCGGACCCTCCGTCCGTCACTTAATCACGTTCTTTGCCTGCCAACGGATAGGCCTCGTGCCGTGTGCCTTTCATGTCAACGATTCGACGGACCGGCTGGCCCAGACAGTCATGTTCATCAATGCAAAAGCGCTCTTCGCCGACCAGGGTTTGGCGGAGAAGGCAGAAGCCATCGCCGGAGAGGTCCCGGTCGTTTTTCTTGGAGGCGACGGCAACAGCCTGGATACTTATCTGGAGACCACCCCTGGCGCTCTACCAGACTCACCTCCTGCACCAGATGACCCTGCACTGATCCTCATGTCGTCTGGCACCACGGGAGAGCCCAAATGCATCCTGCACACCCACGCTACCCTGGCGGCCATGACCCCACTGGCGGATGAAATTTACCGCTGCAGTTCACCTGACGACAGCGTCATCGTCATCATGCCGCCCGCCTTTGCCGCCTGGGCAATTACCACGATCCCGATGCTAAGCCTCGGCGCGCGGTTTTATTTGGATCCGAACTTTGCCCCCGACCGGTTTTTGCTCGCCCTGCAGGACGAGAGGATCACCCTCGCACCTCTGGTGCCCACGATTTGGCGTATGGTGCTGGAGGCGGGGCCGGAGGAGTATGACCTCTCCGCCGTCAGGAGCGCCTTCTTCTCGGGCGAGCCCGGCTCAGCGGACCTGGTTGATGCCCTGTCGACCCACATCACGCCGAATGTCTGCACGGCATTCCTGGCATCCGAAGGCTGCGCGGCCTCAGCCATCGTCGCCGGCCCCGATATCCTGGTCGCCGGAAACAAACCTGAGGGTGCTGGACGGCCCGTGTCCACTGCGGTGATACGGATCATTGACCCCGAGGGATCCTTGGAGGATATCCTGCCGGCGGGCGAGGTCGGCGAGATCGCGCTCCAGAGCCCATCTCTTTCCATCGGCTATCTCAACAAGCCGGCCCTCACGGCAGAAAAATTCGTCGACGGCTGGTGGCGGAGTGGCGACCTCGGCTTGATGGACGCAGAGGGCGTGGTCTTCGTCAAAGGCCGGACAGATAATCAGATCAACACGGGCGGGGTGAAGGTCCGGGCGGAGGAGATCGAAGTGGTTCTGCTGCAGCATCCGGACGTCGCCAACGCTGCCGTCGTGGGAGAGCCGGACGAGACCTGGGGAGAGCGGATCGAGGCCCATGTCGTGAGCCGCGATCCGGATCTGACGGAAAAGCTCCTTCTGGATTTTTTGGAAGGCGGTGACCTGCTGCCCCGGCGGCTGCTTCCCAAAGCGGTTCATTTTCACGACGCCTTGCCTACAGGGGCGACGGGAAAACTCTACCGGCGGGGGCTCCGGCAAACGGGGTCTAGCTAGTCGCTTTCGGCGATGGCCTTAAGCGCTTCGATGAACGGTGCTTGCAAGTGTTCAGGCACCTTATTCCGGAGTTCCTGTTCCATCTTGCGCACAAACGGCAGGGTTTGATCGATGGCCTCCTGGCCCTTGGTCGTGACATAGAGATTGGCCGTCCGGTCGTCACCGTCTTCTTTCCGGCGCTCAAGAAACCCCCTTTTTTCCAACCGCTCAACGACATCCGAGATGGTGGACCGGTCCATGCCTACATCCCGCATATAGTCCACCTGGTGCAGGCCCGGCCGTTTACTCACCGTGATCATAAGCGCGAACTGGCGGGGGCGGATATCCATGCCGACGATCTTGGAAAAGGTGGCGACACCAACCTGCTGGGCACGGCGCAGTAGGTGGCCGGGGTTGGAGCCCAGGTCATAGTCCTCAACGGATACCGTGCTTTTTGTCTCGTTCGCAATATGTCTCTCTGACATGGCCGGGACCCTACCTAATCGAGGGCACCACTGCAATCTGCGGGAACCGAACCCTGGCAGCACACCGCTTAGTGACCCTGGTCCGGCTTTAGTGATTTTCCATACAAGGTTTTAGCCGCTATAAAGGGATCACATCACAATCCAAACTCAAGGAACAAAAATATGGATGGAGACCTGGTTCGCCTCACCGAGCTTTCCCACGGCGGCGGCTGAGGCTGCAAAGTAGCACCGTCGGTGCTTACAGAAATGCTCTCGAAACTGCCGCCCCAGGCTGCAAACCCCGCCCTGCTTGTGGGTTACGAAACGGGAGATGATGCCGCCGTCTATAAAGTGAATGACGAGCAGGGCGTGGTCGCCACGACGGACTTCTTCATGCCCATCGTGGATGATCCGTTTGATTACGGCCGCATCGCGGCCACCAATGCGCTGTCGGACGTCTACGCCATCGGCGGCAAGCCGATCATGGCGCTCGCCATCGCCGGCTTCCCTATGGACAAAATGTCCACGGACCAGGTGCAGCAGACCTTGGCGGGCGGCACGCAGTCGTGTGCCGACGCGGGCGTACCGGTCGCGGGCGGCCACACCATCGATGCGCCGGAACCCATTTACGGTCTTGCCGTGGTCGGACTCGTGCACCCGGACAAGATCAAGCGGAACGACGACGCCAAGGACGGAGACGTGCTGATCCTGGGCAAAGGCCTGGGCGTAGGCATCCTGGGGGCGGCCATGAACAAGAATGAGCTCAACCCGGAGGGCTACAAGGAGATGGTAGAGAGCACTACCAAGCTGAATTCCATCGGCGCGGACCTGGCGGAGATGTCGGGCGTGCATGCGGTCACCGACGTCACCGGCTTCGGCCTGATGGGCCACCTTCTGGAGCTCTGCGAAGGGGCGGGTCTTAAGGCTACGGTAAATTGGGACGACCTCCCCATCCTGCCGTCAGCTCTCGGATATGCCCAAAAGGGCTACAACACGGGGGCTGCCAACCGAAACTGGGCCAGCTTCGGCATGAATTTGAGCCTGCCAGATGCTATGGAGCAGTGGCAGAAA
Source organism: Rhodospirillaceae bacterium (assembly GCA_002724635.1). Lineage (GTDB taxonomy): Bacteria > Pseudomonadota > Alphaproteobacteria > UBA6615 > UBA6615 > UBA8079. Next base: position 2,174 of record PBPM01000093.1, on the reverse strand, counting down.
AACATACTCACCGATCCGCAAACGTCAGGAGGCCTCATGGTCTCCTGCCCGCCGGATCAGGCGGAAAGCGTCATCGCATTGTTCCACGAGCAGGGCTATCCGTTTGCCAAACAGATAGGAAGCATGGAGAGCGGTGCAGCGCATGTGACGGTGATTTAGAGGCGATCACCTCTAATTTCAGCTTCTAAGACACCCCTTCAACAGCGCACATTACCCCTTAGCGTCCCCCCAACGCTCGCAGCGATTGTCGGGGAGGAATCTTGGGCAGCGTTATACACCCTTCTGGATACCCGAGAATTGCCCATTGCCGCTGTCGCGTCGACGATCAACTCGGGCATGACACAGTAGGGTAGTAGACACTGGGGACACGATTCGGCGGTGCCGCCGTCATATCATGCCCGCCCCCAACCCCTTCAATACCGCATCGAACGGCAACAGGATAGCGCCGTGGCGGGGTTTGGCGTCTTTGGCAGGGGCGAGGGCTGAGAGGGGAGACCACGCGTCGCCGGGCGGTGGACCATCCTCCGTGAGCATGGATTCCATTTGATCCCGAATGGCTTGAATCTCTTGAACCGATTTGCCGATGATATTCTCGGCTACCACGGACGCTGACGCCTGGCCCAAGGCGCAGGCTTTGATGGTCTGGCCAAAGTCGGTGACCCGGCTATTTTCGATCTTCAGGTCTACCTTGATGGTCGAACCACAGAGCGGTGCCCGCAGTTCCACACGAGCATCGGGGGACTCCAGGGGTTCCACCCTGCTGATATTGGCGGCAAGACGGAGGACGTCTTTGTTGTAGATGTCATCGATCATTTTGAGCTTAAGATAGTCCGCGACAGGTTTGCCCGCAAACCTCCCATACGGTATGCCTCGGGACATGAAAGTCAGTGACTTCGATTTTGACCTGCCCACGGAGTTGATCGCCCAAAAACCGGCGGAACCGAGGGAGTCCGCACGCCTACTACATGTGGGGGAAACGTTGGCGGACCGGGGCATCCGGGACCTGTCGGAGATGTTGTCACCAGGCGACCTGCTGGTCTTCAACAACACCAAGGTAATTCCTACCCGTCTGCAGGGAAGACGGGGGGGCACCGGTGTCGAGGTGACCCTCCATAAACAGGTGACGGGCCATTCCTGGTGGGCCTTCGCGCGTCCGGCCCGGAAGCTTGCTCTCGGGGATAGGATCGACATCACTGCGGACTTTTCGGCGGAGGTCCTGGATAAGAAGGACGGCGGCGAAGTTCTGTTGAGATTTCAGGAAAGTGACGGCGACCTCATCACGCTCCTGGAGCAGCACGGCATCATGCCCCTGCCCCCCTACATCAAACGCACTAAAGACGGGAACCCTGATGACACGGAAGACTATCAGACGGTGTTTGCGGAGAAAGAGGGCGCGGTGGCAGCCCCCACAGCAGGCCTACATTTTTCCGAGACGATGCTAGCAGCCCTCCGCGATGCTGATATCCGTACTGCCTTCGTTACCCTTCATGTCGGCGCGGGCACGTTTCTACCGGTCAAAGTAGACGACACCGACGACCACGAGATGCATAGTGAATGGGGCACCATCCCTCCGAACACCTTGGACTTGGTGAACAGCACGAAGACAGCGGGAAACGCCGTGGTGACGGTGGGCTCTACCTCGCTGCGGCTGCTGGAGACGGCGGCGGATGAGAGCGGGAGCCTCCACCCCTTTACCGGTGAGACGGATATCTTTATGACGCCTGGATATAGGTTCAAAATCGCGGATAAGATGATCACCAATTTCCACCTGCCCAAATCCACACTCTTTATGCTGGTTGCGGCCTTTGCGGGTCTAGAGCGTATGCAGACGGCCTACGCGCACGCGATTGAGGAACAGTATCGGTTCTATTCTTATGGGGATTCCTGTCTGTTGGAGAAGGCAATCTGATGAGCGGCCTTTCCTTTAAGGTGGCCACAACAGACGGCACCGCCCGCACCGGCTTCCTCTCCACCAAACACGGAGACATCCGCACACCGACATTCATGCCCGTGGGAACGGCGGGCACCGTAAAGGCAATGATGCCGGACGCCGTGGCGGAGACCGGGGCGGACATCATCCTCGGCAACACCTACCATTTGATGCTGCGCCCGGGGGCGGAGCGGGTCGCCAAGCTTGGCGGGCTCCATACGTTTATGAACTGGCAGAAACCGAT
>PBPM01000026.1 GCA_002724635.1 Rhodospirillaceae bacterium | reverse complement strand
CCATGTCGCCCATTCGTTCACTCGTGTTCACGCTCACCGTCTTTTCGCTGTTGACGTGCGCGGTGCCGGAGGAGAAAGGCACGTCGTCACCGGGTGAGGTTACCGCGGAAGCGTCCACGGCCCTCGAACTGGAGGACTTGATCCGGGTGACACGGATCCTCCACGACAAGTTCACGCAGCTCGCCGAGGCAATGCCCGAGGAAGACCTGACGTGGGAGCCGATGGAGGGGGTCCGGTCGGTGTCGGAGGTGTTCATTCATGTCGCCGCAGACAACTGGTACGTGCCTGCGCTCATGGGCTGGGATGCCCCGGCCGAAACGGGCGTCACGGACGACGTCGAGACCTTTCGCGCATATCAGATTCGGGAGATGCCTCGCGAAGAAATGCTCGAGGTTCTGGATGCGTCGTTCGACTTCTTTATCGGGGCCATGGAGGAGAGCGCAGGTGAGCTCGACCGCGAGGTCGTGCTGGGGACCCCGACAACGGTGGGTGACATCTGGATTCGCGCGGTCGTCCATTTGCACGAACACCTTGGTCAAAGCATCGCGTACGCCCGGACCAACCAAGTCGTGCCGCCATGGAGCCGTTGAGCGGGAACCCGTTCAACGCGGCTCTCGAGTCGCGAGGGCTGGCGGTTCTCGACGGGGGACTCGCAACCGCTTTGGAGACGTTGGGGCACTCTCTGGCCGATGAACTGTGGTCCGCACGGTTGCTTCGAGACGATCCGGACGCCATCGAGGGCGTGCACCGGCAGTATCTGGAGGCCGGAGCAGATTGCGTTACGACAGCCAGTTATCAGGCCTCGTACGAGGGATTCGCGGCGGTGGGCATAGATCGCGCGGAAGCGACCACCATGCTTCTCCGCTCGACCGCATTGGCCGAGCAGGCCGTGGAGGCGTACGACTCCGGTGATCGTCCGAGACCCCTCGTCGCAGCCAGTGTCGGTCCGTACGCGGCGTTCCTTGCGGACGGGTCCGAGTACACGGGGTGCTATGAAGCAGGCCGGTCGAAGATCGATGCGTTCCATCGTGAGCGTTGGGATGTCCTGGCTCGAACTGAACCGGACCTGATGGCGTGTGAGACGATCCCGAATGGGGTGGAAGCCCGGGTGCTCCTGCGGATTCTGGCAGACGATGACCGTTTCTGGGCCTGGCTCAGCTTCTGCTGTGGTGATGGCGGTCACCTTTGGGACGGAACTCCCATCGAACACGTGGCGGCCGCTTGTGATGAGACCCCCCGGGTCGCGGCCGTCGGGGTGAACTGTACTGCGCCTCATCTCGTGCCGGAACTCGTGTCTCGGATCCGTACGTCGACTGACCTCCCCATCATCGTGTATCCGAATTCCGGAGAGCAGTACGACGCGACGACCCGTTCGTGGCTCGGGACAGACGAGCCGTGGATGACCGCGATCGACACCTCGATCCAGGCCGGTGTGACCATCGTGGGAGGCTGCTGTCGGATCGGCCCCGACCGAATTGCGGAGTTGCGGGCACGGGTCGACCGCGGGGATTGGAGCGCCGGATGAAGAACCAAGCACACCATACTGATGCGATGAGCAGGCGAAATCGTGCCGTGGGGCCTCCGTTCGTCCAGAGCTGTCGGGCGCTCGGGAGACATCGACGTGAGTGAGCACCTTTCCCCCGAGCAGATCGACGAGTTGCGTGGCGAGCTCGAGCGTCAGCTCAGCCGGCTTCAGAAGAGTATGAAGGTCACGGACGAAACACTCCGAACCGTGGAGCTCGATCAGACGGCCGTGGGTCGGCTATCCCGGATGGACTCTCTACAGAACAGAGTTTGTCCAGGGGCCTTCGAGACAGAGAGGTGGTGCGCCTCTCTCAGATTCGTGAGGCGTTGGCTCGCATCGAAAAGGGAAAGTTCGGAGTGTGCACGTTGTGCGAGGGTGCGATTCTCTTCGAGCGACTCTTCGTCTTTCCCGAGGCGCCAGAGTGCGCCGACTGCGTAAGCTGACACTGAATGCGTCGATTCCGTTACCGCTGGGTCGGCAGCAGGCCTAGCATGCAGTGCTTTCATAGCATCCCAGCAGTTGGGTCACGCGGTCGTTACCGAGTAGGTTTCTGGGCCTCTTTCAGGCTCGAAGGAATCAGCGTGCAGAAGATCCCAACGGGCTTTCCGCAGTAGGAGACAGCGTGCGTCTGCGATTTTTATGTTGCCTCATGGCAGGGTTTGCCCTTGCCCCATCGATCGTCTCCGCGCAGAGGGCGCAGGGCATCGGTTTCCACGTAGGAACCAACGGATTCGGTGTGGACGCAGGATTTGGTGGCTCGAATCTCGTCTTTCGTGTCGGTGCTTCGATTGCGCCAGAGAGCTACTTCCTGACCAGGCATATTCCAGACGATCTGATCACCGAGCTTCTCTTCGGCTCCGATGTAGCAGCCGACTTGGTTTATGATGTCGTCCTTCCCAGACGAACTCTACGAGCCGGGATCGATCTCCATATCCTCGGTCCACTTCGTCTTTCGGGCGGTCTCATGTATCGCAGCGCCGATGCTGTTGCCCTGACCACTGTCGCGCAGAGCATCGAACTCGGGGATAGGACGTTCTCTGTCTCTGGTACGGTTCAGGCGACTCTGGAGCAGAGTCCACTCGTTCCTTACGTCGGGATTGGGCTTGGGAATCTGACCTCGGGCTTCGGGGTCTATGTGGATATCGGAGTCTCGTACTCCAGCGAGTCCTCGTTGGTGATGACGGCCGCGGGACCCCTTGGACGGGCACCCGGGATTAATGAGGCCCTACAGCGGGAGACTGATGAATTCCTATCGGGCTACGAGTGGCTCACGAAACTGTACCCGACGGTGCAGCTGGGGTTGAAATTCGGCATGTAGCTCGAAGAGCATCAGGCCATCCAAGGCTGCCACAAGGGGTGCGACGTGTCGGCTTGTTCACACCCCTTCCTGCCAGTCCGCTTGTCCGGCGTTCAGGCCTTCTCTAGGCTGTGGGCTCCCCGTATGTGCTCTTCCGGAGATCCTGATGATGTTTGCCCCGAACGGTATTCGAATCCGCGTACGCTCGAGCTTGCTTTGGGCGACCCTGGTACTCTTCGCTGCTCCCGCCACAGTTCGCGCACAGGAGATGGCGTCTGCTGGTGCCATCCCTTCACCCGAAGAGTTCTTCGGCCACGAGATGGGTGCGGATCGGCAGCTCGCACGCTGGGACCGGCTTGTCGAGTACTACGAGCTCCTTAGTGAGGCGAGTGATCGGATCCTCGTCGAGGAGGTTGGACAGTCGACGCTCGGGAACCCCTTTCTCGTCATCTACGTATCGTCGCCCGAGAACCTGGCGAACCGCGAAGAGATCCGGCGCATGAACGACATTCTCTCGGACCCCCGTGGGCATACCGAGGCCCAGGTGGACGAGGCGGTTGAGAACGGCAAGGTCGTCTTCCTGCAGGGATACGCGCTCCACTCCACGGAGGTCGCAGGAAGTCAGTCGGCAGCCGAAGTCATGTATCACTTCGCGACTCGGGATGACGACGAAATGGAACTCATCCTCGACGAGACCTTCTCGATCATCGTCCCCGGGATGAACCCGGACGGCATCAACATTGTCACCGACTGGTACGACGAGTGGGTGGGTACGGAGTACGAAGCAGTCGGGCTGCCCGAGCTCTATCATCATTACATCGGTCACGACAACAACCGTGATGCATTCATGCAGAACACGGTCGAGTCGCAATACGTGGCGAGGCTCCTCTTCCGCGACTGGATTCCGCAGGCGTTCATTGACCACCACCAGATGGGTGCCTACACGGCCCGGATTTATGTGCCGCCGTACGCGGAGCCGATCCGCCCGGACGGTGATCCTCTCGTTTGGCGCGAGATGGCGTGGTATGGGGCGCACATGGCCTACAAGATGGACGAGTACGAGCTTGAGGGGGCGATCGGGGCGGCGATCTATTCGGGTTGGGGACACTTCGGCTTTCACTGGATCACGCCGTTTCACAACATCGCAGGCATGCTGACGGAGTCGGCGAGCGCCCGGTTGGCGACTCCGCTTTTCGTGCATCCAGATCAGCTAGAGGGTTCGCGACAGCTTCCTGAATATGAGATGCAGACGACCTTCCCGAATCCGTGGGAGGGTGGCTGGTGGCGTGTGCGCGACATCGTCGATCGTCAGGTTGTCGCGACGTTCTCGCCGCTCGAGATCGCCGCCAAGAACCGTGAGATGGTTCTCCGGAATGCCTTCAACAAGGCGAGCCGACAGACGGCGCGTGGTGGGGAGGGAGAGACCAAGGCCTTCATCATTCCGGCTGAACAGCACGACCCGCTCACCATGGAGAAGATGGTGAACAAGCTGTTCCTCCAGGGAATCACCATCGAGCGCGCGACCCGGCAGTTCGAGCACGAGGGGCGCGTGTACGGTGCGGGTAGCTACGTCGTATCTCTCGCGCAGCCGAAGCGCGGCGTCATTCGGTGGTTGCTCGGCAAGACGTATTACCCGGACAACACCTACACACGGGACCGAGACGGTAACCCAATTCGCCCGTATGACATGACCACGGACAACATTTCGGAGTTCATGGGCGTCAGGGTCGACCCGGTCGCGTCTTCGGTCGTAGCCGCGTTGACCCCCGTCAGCGGTGCGACTGACTCAAGTGGAACGGTTTCAGAGGGTGCCGGTGGGTATGTGCTGGACGGCCGGCTGAATGATTCGTTCGAGGCCGTAAACCGCCTCTTCACGGCGGGTGCGTCCGTGAGTCGCGCGAGGGAGAATGGGAACGGCTTTCAGGTGGGTGACTTCCTGGTCGGCCCCGGAACGGACATGGCGGTCGCGCGGGAGATCGCGGAGGAGACGGGCGTCGACTTCATGCCTCTGTCCGCCGTTCCGGCCACGGGCACATATCCAATCGAACAGCAGCGTATCGGGCTGTTCCAGCGCTACTACGGTGGCAACATGGACGAGGGCTGGACTCGCTTCCTTCTCGAGGATTTCGAGTTCCCGTACACGACGATCAGGGACGAAGAGATCCTGCGTGGAGATCTGCATGAGCGTTGGGATGTGATCATTCTGCCGAACGACTCTCGCGACATGATGGTCGATGGCCGTACCGATCCGGCCGCCGCGCCTCCCGCGTACCGCAGTGGCTTCGGTGAGGCGGGTGCCGAGGCTCTCGACGCGTTCGTCGAACAGGGCGGTATGCTGGTCACCTTCTCTCAGGCGGGTGACTTTGCGCTCCAGGAGTTGGATGTGCCTGTTCGAAATCATGTAGCAGGAGTGTGGGGCAACGACTTCTGGGCGCCGGGCGCCACACTTCGAATCGAGGTCGACAACACCCATCCGCTCGCCTATGGGATGCCTGACCGCGCACTTGCCACATTCCTGGCGGGAGGGCAGGTCTACGAGACGCGTTCCGGCGCGGAGAGCTCGAACGTTCATCGGCTCGCGACCTATCCCGAGCGCGACATCCTCGAGAGCGGATGGCTCCTGGGAGAACAGACGATCGCCGAGAAGGCTGCGATCGCGGTCGTGGACAAGGGCGAAGGAACGGTACTCATGCTCGGCTTTCGGGCGCAGCATCGGGCGCAGACGCATGGGACCTACAAGCTCCTTTTCAACGCACTCATGCAGCAGCCGGCTGTGACGGGTGGCATGACTGCAGCCGGAGGCGAAGGCTGACCTGCATCGCATGGTCTATCGCCATGACGTGTACCTGCGGCCCGCCGGCGTATCGCTGGCGGGCCGTTGCCTTAACGAGGTCGTGTGCGAGTCCCCGAGCTAGCGCGGATCAGCCTTCGACCTGGACCGTAGCCCGAATGATCCGGGTCAGCTCGGGAAAGTCCGCGTCCAGATACTCGTTGCCTCGTGCCGCTGCCATGGCCTGATACGGACCGTCGCCTCTCGGAGGGCCGTCGCCGTACTCCGCGTAGAACGCATCCACCACGTCCATGCCTTCGATGACCTCGCCGAAGGGGGCGAACCCCTCGCCGTCCAGCGCCGCGTTGTCCTTGTAGCTGATGAAGACCTCGGTCGTCCGGCTATGGCGTCCGCCCTTTGCAAAGGCGACGCGCCCCCGTGCGTTGCTCTCGACCACGGGATCATCGACGAGGAACTCCGACTTCCACACCTGGTTCACGTACGGATTTCCATTCAGGCCGAACTGGGCCATGAACCCGTTGACGACACGGTAGACACGCGTGTCGTCGTAATACCCGGCTCGGACAAGGCTGTAGAAGCGGTCAGCACCGAGCGGAGCCCACCGGCGGTGAACGTCGATCACCACGGTGCCTGCACTGGTTTCGAGTGTGACCTGGAATTGTGCGGGCGCGGTCTCGGCATAGTTGCTTGCCCGAAGCAGCGGATCACGCCGCAACTCGGCGTCCGGGTCGGGGGGAGGTTCTTCGCCGGCGCATGCCAGCGTCCCAAGCATGGTGAGTGCGAT
>PBPM01000092.1 GCA_002724635.1 Rhodospirillaceae bacterium | reverse complement strand
CCCGCGATGATCGATCCCTCGAGGCCGATGTTGATGACGCCGCTGCGCTCAGTGAGCGTCTCGCCCATTGCCGCGAGGGCAAGAGGGATGCCGAGGCGGACGGCCGACTCGAGAAAGAGCACCAGCTCGACCTGACTCAAGAGTCGCCCTCCCTGATGTCGGTCACGATGCGAGCCGCACGCACACGCTCCAGGCCGAGCACGCCCAGGATCACCAGCGCTTCGACAACGTCCACCCACGCCGATGGGATCCCGGCGTCGCGCTGCATCGCACCGGCCCCCGCCCTGAGTGAGCCGAAGAAGATCGCGGTGACAACGACGCCACCCGGACGCAGTCCGGCGAGCAGTGCGACCGCGATCGCGGTATAACCCCAACCCTCGGAAAGATTCTCGTAGAGCGCATACGTAAGGCCCGAAACCTCCACGGCACCTGCGAGACCGGCGATCGCCCCTGACGCCAGAAACGTGATGAAGATCACCCTAGAGGGCTCGATTCGACCCGCCACCGCAGCTGCCTCCGGCGATGCACCAACCGCCCGGATCTGGAATCCGAAACGGGTCCGGCGGAAAAGAACCGCCAACCCGATGGCGATGACGAGCCCCAACGCGAACCCGAGATGCAGACGCGTACCCGGGATGAAAGATGGAAGCCGCGCTGCCTCGACGATCCGGTCGGTCTGAGGGAAGATCCCCCGCTCCTCCTGCAGCGGGCCATGCACCATCCACGCGGCCATGTAGAGCCCGACGAAATTCATCAGAATCGTCGTGATCACTTCGCCGATCCCAAGCCGCAAACGCAAGAGCGTCGGAACCAGGGCCCACGCTGCGCCGGCGACGCACGACATTCCCAGCATCGTGGGGATCAGAATGAGTGTGGGAAGGCCGCTGAAGGTGAGTGCGACCCAGACACCCGCGATGGCACCAGCGTAGAGTTGTCCTTCGGCACCGATGTTCCACACTCCGGCCCGAAACGCGAGGGCCACCGCGAGTCCTGCGAAGAGCAGAGGAACGGATCGGACGAGCGTAATCGACACGAACGTGTTCCAACTCCCTACGGAGCCGCGCAGCATCGCCGCTCCGGCGGCACCTGGATCGTAGCCACCTGCCAGAAGCAGCAGGCCCCCTGTGCCCAACGTGAGCGTTACCGCCCCGAAGCCGAGGAGCGCCACCTCCCGTGCTCGCGCTGGCGCGATCCTCCCACTCACGTGGTCTCATCTCCACCGGAGAGCATGAGCGCACCCACGTCTTCCCGTGATCGTTCGCTCCCAGGAACGTCGATGGCCCGTCCGCGCGTCATCACCACCACTCGATCGGCCAGGCCGAGCACCTCGTCGAGATCCGTGGAGATCAACACGATGGCCAGACCCTCCGACGCGAGCCGGGTGAGCTCTCCGTGCACGTACGCAGCCGCGGCTACGTCGAGCCCGCGAGTCGGATTCTCAGCAACCAGCATGGGGGCACCGAGGGCCAACTCTCGACCGATGATAACTCTCTGCTGATTCCCGCCGGAGAGCGCACCGGCCAGCGCCTCCGTTGAGGGAGCCGCAACGTCGAAGCGGGTACGGATGCGCTCCGCCTCTTCTTCCAGGGCCTCCCATGGCATGAGAGCACCCGTGCCAAATCGGTCGAGGCGACTCAGGGCAAGCGCGACATTCTCCGTGAGGTCGAAGTCGACCACGAGCCCCTCCCTTTGCCGATCCTGAGGAATGAACGCGACTTCTTCGGGCACGTGGGCCTGCCCCGCGACAGGCGCACGACGACCGGACAAGACGAGGGCGAGTTCATGCTGGCCGTTTCCTTCGACCCCAGCCACCCCGAGCACCTCTCCGGCGTGCACCTCCAGCGTCACATCGACAAGGCCATCCCCGTGAACGTCGACAAGGCTGCCCACCAGCGGTGCAGCACCCGTCCCGTCCGTCGTTGCCGGCACGTCCCGTGTGAGGTTCCCGTGAACTCCTCCGCTCGAGCCGGGCCGATCCTTTCGATACACTCCCACTGCGATCTCGTCGGCGACTCCGTCACCAACCATCGCCGCGACCAGACCTCGGACGGACACGTCGGAACGCTGTGCTGACAAGACCGTCTCCCCGGTCCTTAGAACGGTCAACCGATCTGAAACCGCGAGAACCTCGTCGAGCTTGTGCGCGACCAGAGCGACAGCCTTCCCTTCTCTGGCCAGCGTTCGCAGGAGCGCGAAAAGCCCGTCCACCTCCTCGGGTGTCAGGACGGCGGTCGGTTCGTCCAGGACGAGCAACTTGGGGTCGCGCAGGAGCGTCTTGAGGATTTCGGTGCGCTGGCGATCACCAACCCCGATCGACCTGACTGGGGCCTCGAGGGGCACACAGAGACCCGTCTGCTCGATCGTCACGTCGACGAGGTCATCGATCTCCTGGAACGAGCGACCACGAAGTCCCAGGGCGAGGTTCTCCCGTACGGTCAGCGCTGGCACGAGCGTGAAGTGCTGATGCACAAGGCCGATGCCGTGGGACCAGGCGTCACGAGGGCTGCCGATCGCGGTGGGGGCACCGGCGATCTCAATGGTACCACTGTCCGGCGCCAGGAGACCCCCGAGCACGTTCAGGAGGGTGGACTTACCCGCTCCGTTGGAGCCAATGACGCCGTGGACCTCGCCCGCATGAAGCTCCAGGCTTGCACCTGCCAACGCCCGGACGCGCCCAAACCGCCGCTCAATACCACGCAGTCGGACGAGCGGGACGCTCACACTACCGGCCTTCGACCTCGCCCTCTACGACGATTACGCGCGGCAGGTCGACCTCTCCCTCGCGGATGGCGGACTTGGTCGCCGCGACGCGCTCGATCGCCTCGGCCGGCACCCGATCGATCAGCTCCGGGTTGAACACGAAGTCGATCACATCCTGCTCGGTGTTCGCATAGATCGGCGCGCCGCCTACGCCCTCGGCCTGCCAGCGACGCGCTGTACTCAGGAAGGCCTCCGGAATGCGGATCACCGCGCTTCCGAGAATCACATCCGGCGCCACAGCATTCTGGTCACCGTTCATTCCGATGGCGTACGCGACCCGACCGTCATCGACGACCTCACGAACGGCCTGAAAGACGGCGAAAGACGCGGCATCGAGATTGTGAATGATGACGTCCGCACCTTGACTGAGCTGGGCCACTGTCGCTTCCTTCGCGGCGGCCACGTCGTCCCAGTCGCCGGTAAATACCTCGAGAACCTCAATCCCCGGATCGACAGCGCGAACGCCGGCCTCGAACGCGCGGAACGCCCCCTCCGCTGGTGGGATCGCGACCCCGCCCACCATGCCGACAATTCTCGACTCCGTCATGTACGCGGCGGCCATGCCCGCCAGATAGGTCCCTTCCTCGAGGCGAAAAATGAGCGGGACGACATTTTCGGAAACTCGACCCCCACCTGACACGATGATCCGTACGTCCGGGAACTGCTCACCGGCCCGGATCGCTGCGTCCTGGTACTCGTTCCCGTGGGCGAAGATGATGTCGTAGCCCGCGGAGGCATACGCGATGAAGGCCTCGTCGTATTCGGCCGGGGTTGCAGTCTGCTGGTGACTGACCGAAGCGTCCATCGAGTCCTCGATCAGGAGCAGGCCGTCGTACGCACCAGCATACCATCCCGCATCGCTGACCGGTCCGGACGTGAGCAGAGCTGCGCGAAGCGCGCTGGACGGCTCATCCATGTCCTCACCGCACGCTCCGACTGCAGCGACACATAGAAGGGCGACGACGCAGCGGGTTCGCCATGAACGACCGTGCCCTTTGACCGAATGCATCACCGTTCGTTCCAGGCAGGAGGGAGAAGGAAGGTTGAGTAAACCGGTGTCTGTCGGAGGTTCAGCCCGCCGGATATGTTCGGGACGCATCCCCCGCCAGGGGAAAACCTACTTGTTGCGTGACGCCACCGTTACCACCCGGAGTGTACATGACAGAGCAGCGTGGAAACTGGACCTCCAGCGCGGGCTTCGTCCTCGCCGCCACGGGGAGTGCCATCGGGCTCGGAAACCTGTGGAAGTTTCCTTTCATCACGTGGGAGAACAACGGCGGCGCGTTCGTTCTGGTATACCTGGTCTGCATCGCCGCGGTCGGTCTACCGATCATGATGGCCGAGCTGCTCGTCGGTCGCAAAACTCAGAAAAGTGCGGTGGGTGCCCTGAAGGAAGCGGCCGGTCCGGCATGGGGCCTCGTCGGTCTCTGGGGCGTGCTCTGCGGTTTCACGCTCCTCAGCTATTACACGGTCATCGCCGGGTGGTCGCTTTTCTACTTCGTGCAGACGATCGGGTGGACCGCCAGTGGATTCCCCGCAGGTCTGGCAACGGGCGACCTGTTTGGCGAGCAGGTCTCGAACGCCCCACTGCAGCTCATGATGTCGCTCGGCTTCTCCATCGCCACGGTCTCCGTCGTCTATTTCGGAGTCCAGAGGGGCATCGAGCGAATTGCTCGCCTCTTCCTGCCGATCCTCTTCGCAATCCTGGTGCTGATGCTTGTCAGTGCCCTCGGCATGAGTGGAGCCGGAGAGGCAATCGCCTTCATCTTTCGGCCCAGCTTCAGTGAGCTCGAGCCGGTGGGCGTGTTGGAGGCGCTCGGGCACTCGTTCTTCACGCTGTCCCTCGGGATGGGCGCGATGATCACGTACGGCTCCTATATCGCACGCAATCAATCACTCGTGAAAGCAGCCGGGACCATTGTCCTGCTCGATACGGTTATCGCGCTGGTGGCGACCGTGATCATGTTTTCCGTGATCTTCTCCGTCGCCGGCATGGCGGAGCAGGTCGGCGGCTCGACGGTCGGCATGCTATTCATCTCACTACCCGAGCTCTTCTACACCGAGGTCCCGTTCGGAATCATCCTCGGGCCACTCTTCTACGTCCTCGTGGCACTCGCGGCCCTGACGTCGACCATGTCGCTGCTGGAGGTGGTCACCTCCTATGTGATCGACGAGCATGGGATTGAACGCCACAAGGCAACCGTCATGTGCGGCAGTGCGGTCTTCGTCTTCACGATCTTCGCTGCACTCTCGTTCAGCGATGTGCCGTTCCTCTCGACCCTCGCGGTGTTCGAGGGTAAGACGGGCTGGTTCGAAACGGCGGACCACTTCGTGTCCAACTGG
>PBPM01000091.1 GCA_002724635.1 Rhodospirillaceae bacterium | reverse complement strand
CGCCGGCGCTCAAAATATTCAACTTGCGGATCTCGGCACCTGCCTGGATGGTTCCGGCATCATCGTTCTGCTGACAGACCATGAAGAGTTTCGTGACATACCTGAAGCCCGGCTGTCAGATAAGACAATCATAGACACGAGGGGCGCATGGCGCGCCCATACAACGGCAGAAAGCGGTGAATAAGATGGGAGAAAAAAGAGCTCTCATCACCGGTGTGACTGGACAGGACGGCGCCTACCTCGCCGAGTATCTTCTGCAAAAGGGATACGAGGTTCACGGCATCAAAAGGCGCTCTTCATCCTTTAATACGGGGCGGGTAGAACATCTCTATGTCGATCCCCATATGGACAAAGTGAAGTTTTGGATGCATTTCGGCGACATGACGGACGCGACCAACCTGATCCGGGTCATCCAATCCATCCAGCCAACGGAGATCTATAATCTCGCAGCCCAGAGTCACGTGCATGTGAGTTTCGAAACGCCCGAGTACACCGCCAACGCCGACGCCCTGGGCACTCTCCGGCTCCTGGAAGCGATCCGTATTCTGAACATGGAAGAGACAGTCCGGTTCTACCAGGCCTCCACGTCGGAGCTCTACGGCAAGGCCGTGGAAACGCCGCAGTCAGAAACCACACCATTTTATCCGAGGAGCCCCTATGGGGCTGCCAAGTTGTATGCCTATTGGATTACGGTGAACTACCGGGAGGCCTATAACATCCACGCGTCGAACGGCATCTTGTTCAACCATGAGAGCCCCCTCCGGGGCGAGACCTTCGTGACACGCAAGATTACCCGGGCCGCGGCCGCCATTGAAGCCGGCCTTGAAGACCGCGTTTACCTGGGAAACTTGGACTCCCTTCGGGATTGGGGAGACGCCCGGGATTACGTGAAGGGCATGTGGCTGATGCTGCAACAGGACGCACCGGACGACTATGTCCTGGCCACGGGCCAGCAGCACTCGGTCCGCGAGTTTGTAGAACTGGCATTCGCAGAAACCGGCCGGACCATTGAATGGGAAGGTTCAGGCGTCGACGAAATCGGCAAAGACAAAAATACCGGCGAGACGCTGGTTGAGGTGGATCCGCAATATTTCCGGCCTACGGAAGTCAACAGTCTGCTGGGTGACCCCCGAAAAGCGAAGGATGTATTGGGCTGGGAAGCGAACAGGAGCTTCCATGAGTTGGTAAGTGAGATGGTCCGCGCGGACCGCGAATTGATCGGGGCAGCACAGAGTGGACGGTAAGTTGGACATGCCCTATTCGCTCGCAGGCAAGACGGTTTGGGTTGCGGGGGAAACCGGCATGGTCGGATCAGCAACCGTGCGTCGGCTTGACTCTGAAGACTGCGAAATCCTCTCTGCCACGCGCAAGGATTTTGACCTCCGGGACCAGGCGGCGGTCAACACGTGGATGGCGAAGAACAAACCGGAAGTCGTCGTCGTTGCGGCGGCGACCGTGGGCGGCATACTAGCCAACTCTATCCGGCCGGCCGAGTTTCTTTATGACAACCTACTGATCGAAAGCAACATCATACAGGCCGCCCATGAGGCCGGCACGGAGAAACTATTGTTTCTGGGCTCCGCGTGTATTTATCCGCGGGAAGCGGAACAGCCCATGGCGGAGGACGCGCTCCTGACGGGACCGCTGGAGCCCACCAATGAATGGTACGCGGTTGCTAAAATCGCCGGGATTAAGCTTTGCGAAGCCTACCGGAAACAGTATGGCGCAGACTTTATTTCCGCCCAGCCAAACAACCTCTATGGACCGGGTGATAATTTCGATTTGCATTCCAGCCACGTCATCCCCGCGCTTATGGTTAAGGCCCATCAGGCGAAGAAGTCCGGCGCGGACAGCATGGAGATCTGGGGCACCGGTTCCCCCATGCGGGAGTTCCTGCATGTGGACGACCTGGCGGATGCGCTCATCCACCTGTTGAAGACCTATTCCGGGCTGTCACACGTGAACATCGGCACCGGCGAGGAAATCTCCATCAAGGACCTTGCCCACACCATCGCCCGCTCGGTCGGCTTTGAAGGTGAATTGGAATTTGATACAAGCAAACCCGATGGCTCGCCGCGCAAACTACTGGACGCCTCCATGATGCTAGAGCTTGGCTGGACGTCTTCGATCACTCTGGAAGACGGGTTGAAGTCGAGCTACCAATGGTATCTGGAGAATGTGGCATAGGGTCTGGTGCAATCGTCGACCCCCACAGTTCCTGTTCCGGCACGTCGCCATTTGACACGGTCCGTCTAATATCAGTTGCCCCTCCAATTTACCTATGTACAATAGCTATATTGGCTGCGGATTATAACTTAACAGGCTGGATAAGTTGACCTCGGTGGCCGGCAGAGCAACTTCAGGAGGACTATATGTCTAAATTTGCATCATATAAGCTCGTAACCCCGGCATTAGTGGCAGGTGGTTTGGCACTGAGTCTGATTAGCGCGGGCCATCTCTCGTCGACGGCCTCGGCGGCCAAATTGACCATGAAGTACGGTACGCCCACCATCAACGACTCCCAACACGAGTGGATGAAGCGCTTTAAGGCGCGGATTGAGAAAAAGAGTGGCGGCGACATTGAAGTTAAATTGTTCCCGGCCAGCCAGCTTGGCAAAATTCCGCGCATGATCGAGGGCCTTCAGTTCGGCACCATTGAAGGTGTAGTTGCTCCGTCCGCGTTTTTCATCGGCGTGGACCGGCTGAATTCGGTTCTCAGCGTGCCCGGCCTCTTCAAAGACGTGGACCATTGCTGGCGCACCTTTAGCGATCCGGCGTTCCGCAAACTAATGCTGCCGCTCATGGAAAAGAAAGGCATTACCGCCATCAGCATGTTGTGCACCGCGCCCCAGGCCTTTTTGACCAAGAAAAAAATCAGCACGCTGGCTGACCTGCAGGGACTTCGGATGCGGGTACTCGCCTCTCCGTTGGAGATTGAGCCGTTGAAGGCCGCCGGCCTGAAGCCGGTGCCCATGCCCCTCGGCGAAGTTGTTCCGGCGCTCAAGCAAAATCTAATCGACGGTGTCAGCTCCATCCCGGTGCTGTTCGGCAAGCTGAAGATGGACACGGTGGCGAAGAACATCACCTCGTCCGGCCTGATCTATTTCGGTGTACCGGCGTATGTCAGCATGAAGTTTTGGGACAAACTCTCTCGCGCCCAGAAAGACATGATGCTTGCGGAAGCCATCGCGGTCGAAAAAGAGGTGCGCCCGTGGAATGATAAAGCCAATGCCGGCGTTCTGGCGGGCTGGAAGAAGCGTGGCGGCACGGTGGTCAATCTGCCGGCGGCGGATCAGGCAAAACTGGCCTCCACCGCCAACGCAGCCGCAGCGGCGTTTATTGCGAAAAACCCGGTGCTGAACGGTTTCTTCCAAAAGATCAACGCCATCGTCCAAAACCATAAGTAATGGCGGCGTAATATTAGGGCGGCTCCGATGTGGCCGCCCTAACCCGTTCGTCGCCCGATCATTGCCGTGTGATCAAGAGAGCGGTTGTGTCTCCGCCGGAGGCCGCCGATAATCTGACATGGAAGCGTCCTCCGAGAGCGACATCCCGCCGCCCCTGTTTGGCCATGTCCTGACGGCGATCAAGGTGCTGATTGGCGTGTTGATGCTGGCCGCCATCTCCATCAATTTTGCCAATGTGATTGCCCGGCGCGTGTTCGATGCTCCGTTAATCTGGGCCGAGGAGATCCTGGTCTTCATCATTGTCTGGATGGTCTATACCGGTGCGGTGCTGATCAGCTGGCAGGGCAAACACCTGACCATGGATCTGGTGTCGTCATCCCTCAAGGGCTGGCCCCGCATCTTTGTGCAAGCGCTTTCCACCCTCATCCTTATGGGGCTCAGCGTATTCGTGGTGTCGCATTCCTATGGCATCATTCTGACTTTCGTCGATACGGGCCAACGCAGCATTGCGGCGGGCATTCCCATGTATGTCCCCCATTTCGCCATTCCGCTGGGCTTCGTGCTCATTTTTATCGCCACAGTTCTTAAAGCCAAACGGCAGTTGACCTCGTCCACGCCGCCCGGCCCCGAGAACGAGTCCTAGCATGCTGTGGGTCATGCTCCTTATGCCGGTGGTGCTGCTGATCCTGGGCGTGCCGATCTTCGTGATTTTGGCGGCAACGTCCGCCGTGGTGCTGTTTTTTGGCGACATTCCGGGCGCCATCGTTCACCAGAATATGTTCGGCGGCATCAGCATATTCTCCCTCCTGGCCGTACCGTTTTTCATCTTCGCGGGCGAACTGATGGGCCGGGGTGGGATGTCGGCCCGTCTGATCGCATGGGCGCTCTCCATCCTGGGCGGCCTGCGGGGCAGCCTGCCACTAACCACCGTCGGCACGTCGACCGTCTTTGGCGCCATCTCCGGCTCCAGCGCCGCCACCGTCGCCGCGGTTGGGCGCCTCCTCTATCCGTCGCTGCGGGACAAACGCTACACGGAAAAGTTTGCCAGCGGCGTGGTCACATCGTCTGGCGCCATCGCCATTGTGATCCCACCGTCCATCGCAATGATCTTGTATGGCGTGGCGGCGGAGGAAGACATCGCGCGACTCTTCATTGCCGGGATACTGCCGGGCTTATTCATGGCGCTCTTGATGGGCATCTATATTTATCTCTATGCCCGCGCCAAAGGTATCCGGGAATCAGAAGGATTCCGGTGGCGAGCCGTCTTGACCACCACCCGCGACGGGATTTGGGCCCTCGGCAGCCCGTTCATCATTCTGGGCGGCATCTATTCCGGCTGGTTTTCGCCGACTGAGTCCGGCGGCGTGGCTTGTGTTTATGCCATTCTGGTGACCCGCTACATTTACAAGGACATCGATTGGGCGGGCATTTGGGAAGTAACGATCAGTTCCGCCTATCTGACGGCCCAGGTGCTTATCATCGTGGCGGCGGCGAGCATCTATTCCTGGTTGCTGACGGTCAGTGGCGTGCCCCAAGCCGTCGCAGCCTTCATCACTGATATCGCTGCCGAACCCTGGTTGGTGTTGCTGGCCATCAACATCCTGCTGCTCATCGTCGGTAGTGTCCTTGATCCGAACTCAGCCATCCTGGTGCTGACACCCCTACTCGTTCCAGTGATCAAGATCCTGGGAATCGACCCTATCCATTTCGGTATCATCATGACCGTCAATCTGGCAATCGGGATGTTTACACCGCCCTTTGGCCTCAACATATTTGTGGCCCAGGCCGTTCTCAAGGCGCCGTTGAAAAGCATTTACCCCGGACTGGTGCCATTCATCATTATCAACATCATTGCGCTGATGTTCGTGACCTACGTGCCGGTGATGTCCCTCTTCCTGACCCGCTAAATTATTAGGCCATATCGATCCGGTTCTTGGCCCGTTTGGGGATGTCGAAGTCAGGCAGCCCCGCTTCTTTCCAAGACTCCAGAGCACGGTCCATGATTTCCTTGGGCGGGATCGAGATGTCTCCGGCGTCGATGGTTTGGGTCGCATCG
>PBPM01000090.1 GCA_002724635.1 Rhodospirillaceae bacterium | reverse complement strand
CACGACCGGGTCTCCGGGCGCTTCCTTCAGAGCGAGCCGGAACGAGGTGAGAGCTTCGTGGGACTTCCCGTCATCGAGCAGGCTGACGCCTTCGTCGTAGTAATCGACGCGCTGATCGTCGCCGCTCCCGAGGAGCTTCTTCCAGAACGCCATGCGCGGTGGGTCAGAGTACCGTGGCCGGCGTCGGAGTCTCCCTCCGAAGCCGCTTCCCCAAAGGTCGCTGAAGGTAGAAAGTCCGGAGGCAAAGGCGCAACGCTCAACCTCTTGTGGCTACGACGGTTTCGTCCTCAGCGGCGAGTACCGACAGCCCCGCCTCCTCGATGATTCGGGTCGCATCCGTCGTCGCCCCGAGTACGACTACACGGCTCATCGGCGCGATGCACCGGCACGCTTCATAGAGCAACGCGGGACCGAGCGCGCCGTCGACGACAGCGCCGCGCAACGTCCGATCGAAGAACGGCAGCCCTGGAAACGCTACCATCCGTGTTACGCCGTTGTGCGTCGGCCACGCCTTCGTATCCGGATCGACGGCGACCACCATGAGATCCTCAACCGCTTCCGCCATCGGAGCAGCGAAGGCAGCCGCAACGCCGAGTGCGGCAACGGTTCCTGGTCCCTGGAGGATGCCCAAGAGGGCGACGACGCGCTCGACGTCGACACTCGACGGTCTCTGCGGTTCCATGCCGGCGTGACCCTCGGGCAGGTCTCCGCGCGGCGGAGCCCTGAGGTCCACGAACCCACTGTTGACAGGGAACGAGTCCCGGCAGTTCGGGCATCCGAGCACCCCGGACTGTACGCGGCGATCAGCGAGCTGGTGGGCGAGCAGAATGAGGCCGAACGCCGGCCCGCACCGAGGGCAACTCAGACGATCCGTCAGGAGTAAGTGCATGCTGCGGGTCAGCCACGCTCCACCGCGATGTGAGGCACGGTGACGCCGTCGGGCCGCGTGACGACGAAGACGACGGCCTCTGCCACCTGCTCGGGCGTCAGCATGCCCGAACGGTTCGGGAGGTTCGGATCGGAGTCGGGGTCGAGCTCGTCCCACAGGGACGTGTCGGTCGCGGCAGGCTCAATCAAACATGCCCGCACGCCAGTGCCGCGGATCTCCTCGAGAAGCACTTCGTGGAGTCCTCTGAGCCCGAACTTCGACGCCGAGTACGCCGCGTTCCCTGGGAACGCTTTACAACCCGCGACGGATCCAATGTGGACAATCAAGCCCGAGCCGCGCTTCAGCATGTCGGGAAGGAGATAACGGGTCACAAGAAAAGGCGCCCTCAGATTGACGGCCAGATGCGCATCGAACGACGCCACGGACTCGCTCTCGCACGCTTCGACGCCAAACACGCCCGCTGCGTTCACAGCCACGTCAGGCACACCGCCGCTCGACTCTGCCACCTCGTCTAACGCGGTCCAGACGGCATGATCGTCCATCAGATCTGCCATGATCGGTACCGCGCCGCACTCACGCTGGAGTTCCTGGAGTGCGTCGGCGCTGCGCGCCATAGCCCACACGCTAGCCCCCTGTTCAGCGAGAGCGATGGCGCTCGCGCGGCCGATTCCGCGACTCGCACCGGTGACGAGACAGGTGAGCCCGGCGAGCCGAGTGGACTCCGTCATCCGACCGTGGGATGTGAGCTGGTCACCATCCGCATGAATTCGTCGCGCGTCCGGTGATCCTCGAGGAAGATCCCGCGCATGGCCGACGTCAGCGTCTTCGAGTTCTGCTTTTGAACGCCACGCATCATCATGCAGAGATGGTAGGCTTCGACCACGACGGCAACGCCCTGTGGCTCGATCGTTTCCCACACCGCCTGCGCGACCTGCTCAGTGAGTCGCTCCTGAACCTGAAAGCGTCTCGCGTAGACCTCGACCAGCCGCGCGACCTTCGAAAGGCCTATCACGTTGCCGTTCGGGATGTACGCAACATGCGCCTTTCCGAAGAACGGAAGCATGTGATGCTCACAAAGCGAATAAAGCTCGATGTCCTTCACGAGCACCATGCTCTGGTGGTTTTCAGAGAAGGTCGCATCGCCAACGACAGCTTCTGGGCTTTCCCCATACCCTTTCGTGAGGAAAGCCATCGCCTTGGTCACGCGTTCAGGCGTCTTCATCATGCCCTCACGGTCCGGCGTATCGCCGCACCGACGGATCATCTCTGCAACGAGGTCTTCGAAATCGACCCCGGACAAGTCAGACCCACTCTGATACGTCATATAATCAGCCCCCTTCGGGCCCCAGGTACTCGACGGAGTTGTTCGGTGTCTCCTGCAGGTAAACCCTGTGAAGCCGCACCCCCTCGGGAAGCGCATCCGCGAGACGACCCCAGATCGCCACAGCGAAGTTCTCCGTTGACACGATCGTCCCCTCGAGCCACGGAACTTCGAGGTTCAGGTTACGGTGATCGACGTCGTCGACCACACGATCCTTCATCGCGTGCTTGATGGCCTTGAGATCCATGACATACCCCGTCTCGGGATCGACCGGACCCTCGACGGTCACATCCAGGACGTAGTTGTGCCCGTGCCAGTTCACATTGGAGCAGTCACCAAAAACCTCTCGGTTTCGCTCATCCGACCAGTCTTCGCGGAAGAGTCTGTGGGCCGAGCAGAAATGCGCTCGGCGAGTCACGCGCACGGTAGGCATGGCTCCATCTCGTTCAAGGTTCTGTTCTGCAGAGATACTGGCTACCCGAACGACTGTGGGGCGATCCCCCGAAGGTGGTCAGACGGCAAAAAAATACGGGAGCCGGTGCCATGCCGCATCGCGACGCGCACCGACTCCCGCTGCAATCGAAGGGGGATTCATTGAAGCCCGGGAATCCACGAGTGGCGACCTCCCCGAACCTTACCGCTTTCCCCTCCACCGGGGCTTAGCGTCGTGTCCAGGAGTCAGTCCCGGCTTCGATGTGTTGGCTCAATAAAAAACCCTTCGACTGCGGACGGTGAATATAGATGTCGGCATGGGGCTTTGCGAAGGCTTTTATTGGAGCCGATGTCGGGTCAGCCCTCGATTCGCAACGTCCGCAGCAACGTCAGGTTCCGAATGTCAGCGTTCTCCCCATCGTCACCCTTCGGCGTCTCGAGAATCTTAGGTACGCTCGTAAGCCGGTCATCCAACACGATGCGCCGGAAGGGCTCTAGCCCGAGGCTTCCCTCTCCGATGGCCTCGTGCCGGTCTTTCCGAGAGTCGAACGCATGCTGAGAGTCGTTCATGTGAATCAGGCCCAAGCGATCGAGACCAATCACGTCATCGAACGCCGCCCAGACGCCTTCATAGTCGTCAACGAGATCGTAGCCCGCGCTGAACGCGTGACACGTGTCGAAGCAGATACCGACGCGATGCCGCTGCTCTGACGGGATCATCTCAATGATCGACTGCAGATTTTCGAACGTCGCCCCGACGCTCGTGCCACTGCCGGCCGTGAGTTCTAGGAGCACCTTCGTTCGACCATCCACTGCCTCGAGGGACTCCGTCACGCCGCGGGCGTTTCGCTCTAGCCCCGCCTGAGCATCCTTGTCCGTCGCATTACCTGGATGCGTGACCAGAAAGTCGAGCTCCAAGAGCGCACAGCGGGCCAGCTCGGCCTCGAAAGAGCGCTGAGACATTCGCCAAAGCCTGCGATCCGGGGATGACAGGTTGATCAGATACGAGTCATGAGCACCTGCGACCGTTATCCCGTGCTCGGCTCGGGCAGCTTTGAACGCGTCGGCTGTCGCCTCATCGATTACCGATTCAGCCCAACGGCTCGGCTGTTTGGTAAAGAGCTGAAGAACGGTCGCATCGATGTCGTGAGCGCGACCCGGCGCCTGGTCGACACCTCCGCTTGCGGAGACATGGGCTCCGAGTTCGTCGATATGATAAGTCATACCGGAAGGTCGAAAATATTCGCAAAAGCCGGAAGCATTGTGCCGATTCCTCTGGCGGGAATGAACCCGTTCGGACGCCGCTGATTACGCGTCCGGCAGCCCCGGCTCGGTCATCGAACGTACGTCCAGTGCCTCGTCGATCTGGTCTTCCGGGAGCAACTCCCGCTCTCGTACGATCTGGCGAACGCTAACCCCTCGCTTCGCTGACTCCTTCGCGACGACCGCGGCCTCGTCGTACCCGATATAGGGGTTCAGAGCCGTAGCGATCGAGGGATTCCGCTCGAGGAGCTCGCGGGCCCGCTCCTCGTTGGCTTCGATCCCGACCACACATCGGTCCGTGAACGCACGCGCGATGTTGCTCAAGAGCGTCACTGACTCCAGGAGCGCATGCCCGAGCACCGGCATCATGACGTTCAGCTCGAAGTTTCCGCGGCTGCCCGCAACGGTCACTGTGGTGTGATTCCCCATCACACGGGCTGCCACCATCATCATCGCCTCCGACATCACCGGGTTCACCTTGCCGGGCATGATCGACGAACCCGGCTGAATCGCGGGCAGGCGAACTTCGTGCAGGCCTGACGTCGGGCCCGAGCCGAGCCACCGGATGTCATCCGCGATCTTCATGAAGCTCGTCGCGACCGTATTGAGGGCTCCAGCGGTGCTGACTGCCGCGTCTTTCGCACCCTGGGCCTCGAAATGGTCGTCCGCCTCGCGAAAGTCGATGCCCGTAGCCTCGGCGATCCGTGCGATGGTGCGCGGCGAGAACTCCTCGTGCGTGTTGATCCCCGTGCCCGTGGCCGTTCCCCCGAGGGCAAGCTCCTCAAGCTCCGCGCCCGCGGCGCGAACCCGTTCCATCCCTTTCCGCAGCTGAGTTGCGTACCCCGCAAACTCCTGACCGAGACGCACGGGCGTCGCGTCCATCAGGTGCGTCCGGCCCGATTTCAGGACACCGTCGAACTCCACGGCTTTCGCGGCGAGTGCGTCGTGCATGTGCTGAAGTGACGGAATCAGTTCCTCCTCGATCGCAACCCGCGTGGAGATGTGGATCGCGGTCGGGATCGTATCGTTCGAAGACTGCCCGAAGTTGACGTGATCATTCGGGTGGACCGATCCGTCGCTCTCGAGCAACTGGGTGGCCCGGTGAGCAACCACCTCGTTCGTGTT
>PBPM01000089.1 GCA_002724635.1 Rhodospirillaceae bacterium | reverse complement strand
TGGATCACGGCTTCCGAACCCTGGCCCTGTTCGGTAATCGACGTCTGGACAATCACCGCGCCCGACGCATCCATGCGCGCCGCCGCACCATCTTGGGACGAGATGCGCGCCCCGCCCAGCCCGTAGGTGTGCGGACCCGGGTTGGTCATCTCGACCAGCGTGGCGAAGCCGACGCCGCGATAGACGCCCTGCTCGCGAAGCGCCTTCTGTTCAGCCCGGAACGCATCGTAGTCGAACATCGTCAGAAGCTTGTCGAGGGATGCCTCGTGTGAGAGGGCCTCCATCTTCAGTCCAGTTATGAAGTCGCGCGGGTAGCTGTCATCCGCCATCAGGTTGCGCCGCCGGATATCCACCGGATCGATCCCGAGCTTGCGCGCACCCTCCTCCATGAGAGTCTCTGTGATCGCCACCGCCACCGGGTGGCCCACCGCCCGGTACTGGCTCATGGGCGTCTTATTCTGGAACACGACGCGCGAGCGCGCTTTGTAGTTCGCGTGGTTGTAGGGTGCGCCCACATAGTTGATGACCTGCAACGCCTCAAGCGCGGAGGTACGAGGATACATCGAGTAGGCCCCGACGCCCGTCAGGTCGTCCATCTCGATCGCCAGCAGCTCCCCGTCCGCAGCGAACGCCGCGCGAACATGCGCGCGATGATCGCGCGCATGCAGGTCGGTGAGGAAAGATTCGATCCGGTCGGCGACAAACTTCACCGGCCGTTTCATAATCTTCGAGATCGCCGCCGTCGCCATCTCGTCGGGATAGGTATGGCCCTTGACCCCATAGGCGCCGCCGATGTCACCACATAGGATCCGGACATTCTGGTTCGGGATGTCCAGATGACGGGCAAACAGATCCTGCATCATGTGCGGGGCCTGGTGTGAGTGAAACGCCGTCAGGCGGTTCTCCGAGGCATGATAGTCAGCGATGATCGCCCGCGATTCCGGGCACACGCCGGTGTGACGCCCAAAGTTGAGGGTCTGTTCGACGACCGCAGCGGCGGCGGCGAACGCTTTGGACGTGTCGCCGATATCGTGGTTCATCTCGAACAAGAGGTTATCGCCTAGTTCCGGATGCATGACGTAGGCGCCGTCAGCCAGCACAACTTCCGGGTCGGCCAGCACCGTCAGCTCCTCGAACTCGACCTCTAGCAGCTCGAGTGCGTCCTCGGCTTCCGCGCGGCTGTGGGCGACGATTGCGGCCACCGGCTCTCCCTGCCAGCAGGACCGGTCGACCGCCAGGGCGTGCTGGGGCGCGGACTTCATGCCCTTGAAGTGGGCGAGTGTTCCGACCCAGGGCGTGCAGACCTCGGCAATGTCGTTACCCGTGAAGACCCGGATCACGCCCGGACTGGCCATCGCAGCCGCGTCATCGATCGAGACGATCCGCGCGTGGGCGTAGGGCGAGCGGAAATATACGACATGGACCATGCGCGGCAGACTAAGATCATCGACATATTTTCCCTGGCCCGCCATTAGGCGCGCGGCGTTGGCGCGCGGTACGATCTTACCGATAAAGGTTTCCTCTCGGTCGAGGACGCTTTCCTCGGCCGAATGGTCAGCCACGCTCATGGTTGCCGTTCCCCTGTGACATATCGCTGGGGGGGAAGGTACAGGCCAACGGCCATTACGGCCAGCCTAGCCCGCGTTCACGATCAGGACAAAAGGTATTGCTCACTTCGTCCTGACGCGGGCCGCAGGCCCGTATCGAAGGACTAGGCAATCATGCCTCAAAGCATGAGGTTCACGATATCTCGGCTAGAACTTGCCGAGCGCCTTCAGAATTCGCTCCGGCGTGATCGGCTGATGCGACAGGCGGGTGTCGAACGGCGACAGAGCATCGTTGATCGCGTTCATGATCACGCCCGGCGCGCCGGCCGTGCCGGCCTCGCCCGCGCCCTTGGCGCCAAGCTCGGAGTCATCAGTCGGGGTCTCCACATGACCCACATGGATGTCCGGCATCTCGCTGGCCATTGGCACCAGGTAGTCGGCCATGTTCGCATTCACGAGGTTGCCCGCATCGTCGTAGCGGCACTCCTCGAGCAGGGCGCCACCGAGTCCCTGAATCACGCCGCCGCGCACCTGCTCGTCCACGAGCTGCGGGTTCAGCACCGTGCCGCAATCCTCGACCACCCAGTAATCCAGAAACCGGAGGAAACCAGTCTCCGTATCAACCTCGACGTAACAGGCCTGAATGCCATTGGTGAAGGCGATGTTGTACTCGCGCGGGACGAAGTGGCGGGTCGCCATGAGCTCGGGCTGGAAGCCCTTGGGGATGAGATCGGAACGGAAATAAGAGATCCGTGCCAGCTCGTCGAGCCCCATGCGCTCGTTGCCGGTGTCGTCGTCCACGACGACGCCCTCGCGAATGTCGAGAGTCTTTGGGTCGGCCTGAAGCAGCTGGCCCGCTATGTCCTTGATGTTGTAGCGCAGTGCCTTGGCCGCCCTTAGCACCGCCTCGCCGCC
The DNA here is from genome assembly GCA_002724635.1 of Rhodospirillaceae bacterium. Taxonomy (GTDB): domain Bacteria; phylum Pseudomonadota; class Alphaproteobacteria; order UBA6615; family UBA6615; genus UBA8079. The sequence continues at coordinate 39,555 of PBPM01000089.1, read as the reverse complement.
GATGCCCGCGCCGCGGGAACCCCAGGTGCCGCCGCCGGTCGGTACATTGTCGGTGTCGCCGGTGATCACCTTGACCCGATCTGGGCTGGTACCAAACGCGGTGGCCGCGATCTGGCCCATGATCGCGTCAGTGCCCTGTCCCTGCTCAGTGACCGAAGTGTGAACGACGATGGAACCGCTCGAATCAAGTCGCACTTGGGCGCCATCCTGAGACGATATCCGCGCCCCGCCGATGCCGTACATCGCCGCGCCGGGGTTGGTCAACTCAATCATCGCCGCGAAGCCGATACCGCGATAGATGCCCTCCTCGCGCAGCCTATCGCGCTCGGCCTTCATTCCCGCGTAGTCCATCGACGCTAGAAGCTTGTCGAGGGACGCGTGATGGGACAGGCCCTCAAACGCGATCCCGCTGGCGCCCTTGGTCGGATAGGCATCGTCGGTGATCAAGTTACGCCTGCGGATGTCGACCGGGTCGATCTCCAGCACGCGGGCACCTTTGTCGAGGATCGCCTCGGTGACCGCGAAGGCGACCGGATGGCCGACCGCGCGGTACTGGCACATCACGTTCTTGTTCTGAAACACGACCTGGGCCTTGGCCCGGTAGTTCTGGTGCTTATAGGGCCCACCCGTAAAGTTCAGGACCTGGTTTGCCTCCATCGCGCTGGTGCGCGGATACATCGAATAGGGCCCAACGCCAGTGAGATCGTCGATCTCGATCGCGGTGATGTCGCCGTCCTTGGTGAAGCCCATCTTGGCGTGCACCCGATGCGCGCGGGCATGGATGTCCGTTAGGAAGGATTCGATCCTGTCGGCGGCGAACTTGACCGGACGGCCGAGCATCTTCGATAGCGCCACCGTGGCCATCTCGTCGGCATAGACATGCACCTTGATGCCGAACGAACCGCCCACGTCGCGGCAGATCACACGGACCTGGCCCTCGGGCACGCCGACATGCTTTGCGAAGATGTGCTGCATCATGTGCGGCGCTTGGTTCGACATGTGCACGGTCAGCTTGTCGTCGGCCTCGTCATAGTCCGCTAAGAGGACTCGTGGCTCCAGCGTGACGCCGGTGTGGCGGTCGAAATGATAGGTTTCCTCAACCACCAAGTCGGCGGCGGCAAAGGCCGCGTCCACGTCCCCGGCCTCGACGCCGTTCTCGAACGCGATGTTGTCTCCCAGTTCGGGATGGATTACCGGCGTGCCGGGATCGCCGGCGGTCTCAGGATCGGTGACGGCCGGAAGCTCCTCATAATCCACCGCGATCATAGCCGTAGCGTCCTCGGCCTCGGCTCGGCTGTTGGCGACCACGGCGGCCACCGCCTCACCCTGCCAGCTGACCTGGTTCACGGCGATGGCGTGTTGCGGTGCCGACTTGAGACCCTTGAAATGGGTCAGCACGCCCACCCAGGGCTCACAATATTCAGCCAGCTCCGAACCCGTCACGACCCGCACCACGCCTGGCATGGAAGCTGCATCGCTGGTATCGATGGAAAGAATCTTCGCATGGGCATGGGGCGAACGCAGGAAGACCACATGGACCATTCGCGGCAGCTTCAGGTCGTCGACGAACTGGCCCTTGCCACGTACCAATTTGCGCACGTTCGGGCGTGGCACTACCTTGCCGATATAGCTGTTGGGGCGTCCCAGAACGCTCGAGCCCGGGCTCAGGGTTTCGTTGGTCATCGTCTCTCTCCAAACATGCGTTCGTTCCGCGTCTGGCGCACGGATTAATCTCCTGAATTATCCCACAGCCGACCCGCGAAGGCGATTGCGAACCGGGTGCCGGTCAGCGTCCTTTATCCCCAGCGCGTCCTCGCCAATCAGGACGCGCTGGACATTCGCCGTCCCCTCGCCCACGGCCAGCATGTTCACATAGGCAGTGTACTTCTTGATCGGATACTCGTCGGCCAGTGCATAACCGGCGAAAATCTCCGCCGCGCCGGCCGCGGCCTCCTTCGCCGCCTCGACAGCGAAATACTTGGCGCGTGACGCGGCCCGGGTCGCCGGCCGGCCTTCATCCATAAGCCAAGCCATGCGCTGCACCATTAACCGCGCCGCGTCCGTGCCGGTGGCCATGTTGGCGATCAGGTGCTGTACCATCTGATACGCAGCGATGGGGTTACCCCGGATGACCCGTTGGTTTGCATATTCGACCGCCTCATCGAGGCAGGCCTGGGCGAGCCCGACGGCCCGGGCCGAAACGGTCAGACGGCCGAACTCAAGCGCATTCATCGCTACCCTGAAGCCCTCGCCCTCCGCTCCCAGACGGTTCTCCACCGGCACCACAAAGTCATCGAGAAACACGGCATTCGACGTCAGACTATTGGACAGGCCGGTCATGGGGACTGGGTTGGCGGTGAAGCCTTCGTACCTTTTCGGTTCGACGATGAAGGCACTGATGCCCCGGTGATCGGCATCTGGATCGGTTTTCGCGAACAGCACGCCCACGTCTGCCGCATTGGCGAAGGTGATCCACTGCTTCGAGCCGTTCAGGTGGTAGACATCACCGTCACGCACCGCCGTCGTCTTCATCGAACCGGCCGCGTCGGACCCGCCGCCAGGTTCGGTCAGCGCGAACATGCCGATCAGCCTGCCGGCAATCAGGTCGGGGACGAAGCGCGCGATCTGGTCCTCGTTGCCCCAGTTGAAGATCGTGAAAGGGCAGGTCATGCCTTGCATGTTCATGCAGTAGCCGAACTCTGGTGCTACCCGCGAGATCGCCTCCGAGATTGCCGACACCGCGACAAAACCCGCATCCGTCCCACCGAGATCCTCGGGAAACGCTGCCCCGAAAAATCCCGCCGCACCCATCTTCGCGACAATCTCGCGCGGGAACTCACCCGACGCCTCAAATGGGCCAATCACCGGCAGTATCTCAGCCTCCGCGAAACGCACGACCGAGTCCGCGAAGGCGGCAATCTCTTCAGGTAGGGTAAAATCCATCCGCTGCGTTCCTTTATTGTTGCGGGTAACATATTTAACATCGCACCATCCGTCGAAAGAAAGATCGAAGCGCCCGTGAGCGAGCTTTTCACATCCGTAGAAGACTTGGCCAATCGCATCCCGGACGGCGCCAAAGTCGCGCTGGCACCCGACTATTCGGGCTGCTCGATGGCGACGGTACGCGCCCTGATCGCCCGCGACGCGAAGGACCTGCATCTGGTCGGAGTGCCCTCCGTGGGCTTTCAGGGTGACATGCTGATCGGCGCAGGCTCCGTAGCCACATTGGAGACCGCAGCCGTCACCCTCGATGAGTACGGCCCTGCACCGCGCTTCATGGCGGCAGTGAAGGCGGGCGTCCTGAAGGTCATCGACGGGACCTGCCCGGCGATCCATTCGGGCCTGCAGGCGGCCGAGAAGGGTATCCCCTTCATGCCGGTGCGCGGCATCCTAGGATCGGACCTGCTGGAGCATCGCGACGACTGGATCACCGGGACGGACCCGTTCAGCGAACAGGAGGAGCCGCTGGTGCTGGTCAAGGCAATCCGCCCTGACGTCACGCTCATCCATGCGCCGCTCGCCGACCGGAACGGCAATGTCTGGATCGGCGTACGGCGCGAGATGATGCTGATGGCCCACGCCGCCCGCGAGACCCTCGTCACGGCGGAGGAGATCTACGACGGCGATCTGCTCGCCGACGAGGCGCGCGCGCCGGGGACGATCCCCAGCCTCTATGTGAGCGCGCTCGCCGAGGCGGCAAATGGCGCCTGGCCGGTAGGGCTGTTCGGGCGCTACGGACCCGACGACGCCCATCTGGTTGACTACCTGGAACGCGCACGCACCGATCAAGGCTTCGCCGGCTATCTCGAGGAATTCGTCTACGCTCCGCAGGCCGTCAAATGAGTGCCCCGGGATGAGCACCACGATCGTACTCGAAGAACTGCTGATCTCGACCGTCGCCGAAATGCTCTCCGGCCTCGGACATGTGGCCGTCGGCGCCCAGTCGCCCATCCCCGGTTCCGCCGCGTTGCTCGCACGCGCCCGGTCCGGCGGTACGCTTCGGGTCTCGATGCTGGGTAGCGAGGCCCACAGCCCGTTCACCGATGGCGGGCGGGAGCTCTTCGACTGCGCGGCTCAGGGGCGGATCGACGCCTTCTTCCTGAGCGGCGGCCAGATTGACGGCCAGGCTAACATCAACCTAGTGGGCATCGGCAACTATCCGAGCACAAAAGTCCGCTTCCCCGGTTCCTTCGGCTCGGCCTATCTGTATTTCTTGGTGCCTCGGGTGATCCTGTTCCGCGAGGAACACACGGCTCGGGTGCTCGTCCCTAAGGTGGATTTCGTGAGCGCCCCCGGCGTGAGCGACGCAGACATGCGTCGCACAGGCGGGCCGCACGCGCTGGTAACGGGACGATGCGTCTTCTATTTTGACACCGACCGACAGCGCTTCCGGCTCGCCTCTGTGCATCCCGGCCACGATTCCGACGAGATCCGTGAACATACCGGCTTCGACTATGACACCCCCGACACGGTGCCAGAGACAGCGCTGCCGAATGCGGCGACGCTGGAGCTGCTGCGTGGCCGGGTCGCCGACGAGGTCGCCGAGACCTATCCCGCATTCGCGGCCCGCGTGTTCGAGGCGGCCGACGCCGCCTAAGGCGTTGCGCCAGCGCTGCCGTCGTTCCGCGGGCTCAGTAGGCCTTGCCACGCGCCGTCACCGGCCAGAGGGTCTCGACCTTTCCGTTCCGGACCCCGACATACCAATCGTGCAGATTCGCCGTCGGGTCGCAGTGGCCCGGCACCAGCCGCAGCTTGTCGCCCACCTTCAGCACGCCGCCGGGGTCAGACACCACGCCGTGCTCGTCCGAGCAACTGATGTATTCGACGTCGTCGCGGCCGAACACGAACGGCAGGCCGCTGTCGACAGACTGGACCTTCAGGCCGGCATCGACGACCGCCCGATCGGCCTTCGTATGGCTCATCACCTGCGTGAGCAGGAAGAAGGCATATTCCCATTCACCCGCGTCGAGTCGCGCACCATCGGCATCCCGGATGCGTCCGTAGTCGGCGTCCATGAACGCGTAGGACCCACACTGGAGCTCGTTGTAAACGCCCGAATTGCTCTCGAGCTTATAGGTGCCGGTGCCGCCACCGCTCACCAGCACGGGCTTCAGCCCGGCCATCTCAAGGCCGGCGACGACGTTTTTCACCTGAGCGATCGCGACGTCGAGTTTCTCCGAGCGCGCGGTATGAGTCTCCAAATGCTGGGCTGAGCCCTGATAGGCTTGAATGCCGGCGAACGTCAGTCCAGCCGCAGCGTCGATGGCGCGGGCCAACGCCACCGCTTCCCCGGTTGTCGTGACACCACAGCGCCCCTGGCCGCAATCCAGTTCGACCAAAACTTGGAGCCGGGTGCCATGGCGACAGGCAGCGTCCGACAGTTCCGCGACATTGCCGGGATCGTCGACACAGACAATCACCTGCGCGCCGCGTTCAGGCAGGCGCGCGAGACGATCGATCTTCAAGGGGTCACGCACTTCGTTCGACACCAGAACGTCCTTGATTCCCGCACGGACAAATGCCTCGGCTTCCGAGGTCTTCTGACAACATACGCCGACGGCGGCGCCGAAGCGTTGCTGCAGTTTCGCGATGTCGGCCGACTTGTGCATCTTCCCGTGCACGCGCAGTTTCATGCCGTGGGCAGTCGCATAGTCGCCCATCTTACGAATGTTGCGCTCCAGCGCATCGAGGTCCAGCACGATACAAGGGGTCTGGACGTTGGCTTCAGCCATCCCCGGCAGGGCGGGGATGTCGTAGCCGACCTCGAGACCATCGAAATCCGTCGCGGCGCTCATCCGAGTTCTCCTTTCTTCCGTTCCATGGAATGGACGGACACGGGAAGGGAAACTAGCATAGGCGCGTAAATGACGGATGGCGCCGGCCACCCGCCCCTCACGCTTCACTCGCTTCCCGGAACACTATCGCAGGCTCAGATTCATGTCCCCCAATCCCACCCCGTTCGGCGCTCTTGCAGGGCTGAAGGTCGTCGATCTCGCCCGCGTGCTCGGCGGCCCCTACTGTACGCAGATTCTCGCCGACCACGGGGCAAACGTGATCAAGGTCGAGCCCCCTCAGGGCGACGAGGTGCGCGACTGGGGCCCGCCCTTCCATGAGGGCGACGCGTCCTACTTCACCGGGCTCAACCGTAACAAACGCTCGATCGGCCTCGACCTGACCAGACCCGAAGGGCGTGATGTGCTGCTCCGGCTGCTCGAAGAGGCCGACGTGCTGATAGAGAACTACAAGACGGGCACCATGGAGAAATGGGGTCTGGGCTATGACGAGGTGCTGGCGGAGAAATTCCCGCGCCTGATCCACTGCCGGATATCAGGCTACGGTGCCGACGGCCCGCTCGGCGGATTCCCAGGCTATGACGCGATCGTCCAAGCGATGGCCGGCTGGTTCTCGATCAACGGCGGCGAAGACAAGGTGCCGACACGTGTCGGGATCGCCGCGGTGGACATGGGCACCGGGCTCTATTCCTGCGTCGGAATCCTGATGGCCCTCTTCGAACGCCAGACGTCCGGCAGCGGCCAGTATATCGACATGACGCTTTATGACTGCGCGGTCTCGCTGATGCATCCGCACATCCCCAACTACTATCTGTCGGGCGGCGAGGTGCCGGGCATCACCGGCAACCAGCACTCCAACATCGCGCCCTACGACAAGTTCCCCACGAAAACGGTCGACGTATTCATCGGCGCAGGCAATAACCGGGCCTTCCAGCGCTTGTGTGACAAACTCGGCCGGCCCGAGCTAACCGAGGACCCGCGCTTCCTGACCAATTCCGACCGAATTCAGCATCGTGACGAGTTGCGTGCCGAACTCCTCGACGCCTTCGCGGTTGTCGACGGCGAGGAGATCGCCATGACGCTGCTCGCCGCCGGCGTACCCTGCGGCCCGGTACTCGACACCGCCCAGGTGATGGACGCGCCGCATACGAAGCATCGCGGCATGGCAGCCAAGCTCGACTGGTATGAGGGCGCGGGCATCCCGATCAAGTTCGGGCGCACACCAGGCGAGATCCGCTCGACGCCGCCCGCCTTCGCCGCCCATGCCCGCGAGATCCTCAAGGAACATGGGTTCGACGATGACGACCTCGAGGCACTCACAACCTCCGGCGGCCTCGTCACCGAGCGCCGCAAGCTGTAACCCAGACACGACAAACGAGAACGCCATGCGCTGGTCCGAACGCCGCACAAATTTCCGCGCCATCCTGAATGGGGAACGGTGCATCCATCCGGGATCCGTAGCCGATCCGATGACAGCCCGCATCACCCAGGAAGTAGGCTTCGAGGTCTGTATCTTCGCCGGCTCCGTGGCCTCGATGTCCGTGCTGGCCGCCCCTGACCTCATCGTGCTCACCCTATCAGAGTTCGCCGATCAGACGCGCCGCATCTGCCGCGCGACGGAACTGCCGTTGCTGGTCGACGCCGATCACGGCTACGGCAACGCGCTTAGCGTGCGGCGCACGGTAGAGGAACTGGAGATGGCCGGCGTTGCCGGTCTATCGATCGAGGACACCAACCTCCCCGCACCCCATGGCAGTGGGGGCAGGGCGCGCCTGATCAGCCTTGAAGAGGGTGTTGGCAAGATGAAGGCCGCGCTCGACGCGCGCTACGACCCCGATCTTGTAATCGCCGGGCGTACCAGCGCGCCAGGAATCGAGGGGGTCGAGGAGGCGGTTAAACGCGCTACTGCCTACGAGGCGGCGGGCGTGGACGCGCTATTCCTAGTCGGGGTGAAGAACCGCGAGGAACTGGCCGCGGTCGCGGCGGAGGTCTCGACACCCATCATCTTGGGCAGTGCTTCGCGCGAGATGATGGACTGTGAATGGCTGGCATCGCTAGGCGTACGCATATGCCTGCAGGGCCACAAGGTGCATGCTGCGGCCATGGCCGCCTTCCTGAGGACCCAGCAGGCGCTCGCCGACGGCACTCACCCCGATGACCTCGACGGCATCGCGCCCAGCGACACCATGAAGCGGCTCATGCGTGCCGATAACTACGACCGCTGGAGTGCGTCATATCTCTAGGCGCAAACACACCTCGGTAAAGCTCCGCAGCCCGTCGAGTAGCTCGGCGTCGTTGACGATCTGCAGAGCAAACCAATTGGCAATGCTACAATCGCCACCGTCATGAGCTACTCCGTCAAAATCCGGCAATCTGACGTGCCCCTGGATGTCGCGATGGGCGACACCATCCTCGCCGCGGCGCTGGCCGCGGGGGTGCCCTATCCCCACGGCTGCCAGTCAGGCAATTGCGGGGCATGCAAGTCGCGCCTGCATGCGGGCGAGATCGAGATGTCGCCCTATTCCGACTACGCACTGACCGATGCGGAGAAGGGGTCCGGCTTGGTCCTCGCTTGCCGGGCGGTGCCCTGGAGCGATTGCGAGGTCTCTTGGCTCGAGCCCGACGAGGTGGTCGCGCACCCGCTGCGCAAGCTCCACTGCAAAGTCACAGCGCTCGACCGCATGACCCACGACATCATCCGCGCGCGCCTGTCGATCAAGGCCGGCGGGCCGTTTAATTTCACCGCCGGACAGTACGCAAGGGTGCACTTCGCGGACCTGCCGCCGCGTGACTATTCAATGGCGAACCTGCCGCCCGACGGAAACGCCGGCGACGGCGAGATTGAGTTCCATATCCGGGCGATCACGGGCGGCGGCGTCAGCACCTTCGTCCAAAATGATCTTAAGGTCGGCGACGACGTCCGGGTCGTAGGGCCCTACGGTATCTCCTACCTGCGCGCGAAACACACCGGACCCATCGTGGCACTCGCCGGCGGATCGGGCCTGGCGCCGGTGAAATCGATCGTTGAATCCGCGCTAGCGGCCGGCGCCGAACAGCCCATCCACATGTATTTCGGCGTCCGCGCCGAGCAGGATGTGTACTTGGAAGACCATTTCCAGAACCTCGCCGCGAAACACGACAACTTCACATTTGAGATCGTGCTGTCGGAACCGGACGGAGACACCGAACGACGAACGGGGTTCCTGGTCGACATCGTCGGCGACGACTTCACCGATCTGGACGGCGCCAAGGCCTATCTCGCCGGGCCACCGATCATGGTCGAGACCTGCGCCGGCAAGCTCAAGGACATCTCCGTGCGCAACGAAGACTGTCACGCGGACGCGTTCTATACCGAGGCCGAGAAGGCCGCACTGAATGAGGCAACATGAGCGCCGAGACTCAAGACGGACGCCTTGACGGCCGGGTCGCACTGGTCAGCGGCGCGGGGCGTGGCATCGGGCGTGCCATCGCCGAGGCGCTGGCGGCGCGTGGCGCGCAGGTCGTCGTCGCGGATAATGGCGGGGACGTGGGCGGTCACGATGCCGACCCGTCGGTCGCCGAAGCTGCGGCATCGGAGATGGGCGACAACGCGGTCGCCTTCACGAATTCCATCGCCAACGCCGAGGGGGCCCGGGCTGCCGTTGCCTGCGCCACCGACACGTTCGGCGGCCTCGACATCCTGGTGAACAACGCCGCCATCCTGCGCGACGGCTTCATCTTCAAGTCCGATCCGGACGATTTCCGCGAGGTGATCGAGACCAATCTCTGCGGCGCCTGGTATCTGGCGAACGCCGCGACGCCGGTCATGCGCGAACAGGCCAAGGCCGAACGCGGCGGCGCGCCCTATGACTGGGGCCGGATCGTCAACATCACTTCTTCGGCCGGACTCTACGGAAATTTCGGCCAATCCGCCTATGCCTCGGCTAAGTCGGGCATGATCGGCCTAACGCGGGTCGCCGCGATGGACCTCGGGCGCGCGGGCATCACCGTCAATGCGATCGCGCCGTTTGCCGCGACCCGGGTGACCGATATGATCGTGCCGGCCAATGACGAACAGGCGACCTACAAGGAACGCGCGCTGAAGCTGTCGCCCGACCATGTGGCGACCGCCGTCGCCTGGCTGTGCCAGCCGCAGAGCCAATCGATTACCGGCCAGATCTTCGGCGTTCGCGGGCGCGAGCTGTTCCTGTTCTCGCAGCCGCGTCCAGTTGCAATGCTTTCGCGCGACGATGCCGACTGGGACGTCTCCGCGCTGGTCGCAGCGGCGCCGAGCGAATTTGAAACGCAGTACACCGATCTCAACACGGACCTAGAGTCCTTCAACACGGATCCCAAGGTCTAACCGACAGGAGAGCCACCATGACCATCCAACCCGGAGATTCCGTCGAAACCTCCCGCGAGCTGCAGGACGCGCCCGAGGAGTTTCGCGCTGCGGTCGAGAAGATCGTCATCAGCCACGCGGTCAACGAGTTGTACGGCGCCCAGGTGTTCGACGAGCCCGCCATCGCGCTGGCCCCGACGCCCTATTCCAAATGGCTGACCTGCCGGGTCGCCATGGAGGAGTATGGTCATCATGTGCGCTTCCGCGAGCTGGGCGAGGAAATCGGCATCGCGCCCGAGCGCATGGTGCCGGGCGACAAGAAGCCGCTCTCAATCTTCGAGTTCCCGCTCAAATCCTGGGAAGAGTTCTGCGTGATCAAGCTGCTGGCAGACCTGGCGGAGATTCTCCAGGTCGAGGATCTCGCCCAGTGCAAGTTCCTGCCGCTGCGTAACCTGTCGCGCATGACCATGCCCGAGGAGCGTTTCCACGCCCAGTTCGGCGAGGATTTCTGCAAGGAGCTGATCGAGACCGAGGAGGGCCGCCAGGCCGTCCAGGATGCAATCAACTGCTACTTCCCGATTCTCCCTAAATTCTTCGGCCGCGCCGGATCGAAGAACAACGAGATTTATCGAAAATGGGGGATCAAGCAGCGAACCAATGAGGATATGCTGGCGGACTACATCAATCGGGCGCGCGATCTGGTCGAGGGCGAACTCGGCCTGACGTTGCCGGATGTGGCGGAGGCGGCCTGACGGGGCGCCCACCGCCGCCGCATAAACGAGGAAGCCACATGACCATCCGATCCGAAGTCCGTCCGGACCTGCTGCCGTACTACGAAGACGATTGTGATCCGAAGAATCTCGCCCCGCTTTGGAAGGTGCTGCACACCTTCGCCCGCAAGGAGCCCAAGAGCGGCTGCGAGCCCTACATCTGGCACTACAACGAGATTCGCGACACGCTGATGAAGTCGGCTGACCTGATTACGGCCGAACAGGCCGAACGCCGCGTGCTGATCCTCGAGAACCCGGGCATGCGCGGCCGCTACCGGGTCACGACGTCGCTGTTCGCAGGCCTGCAACTGATCATGCCGGGCGAGATCGCGCCGGCGCATCGGCACACCCAGGCCGCACTACGGTTCATCGTCGAGGGCTCGGGTGCCTACACGGCCGTCGACGGCGAGAAGACGATCATGGAAGAGGGAGACTTTGTGATCACGCCGTCCTGGACCTGGCACGACCATGGCAATCCGTCGGACAGCCCGATGGTCTGGCTCGACGGGCTGGATGTTCCCCTCGTCGAGACGCTCGACACCACGTTTGCCGAACCCTATGGCGAGAAGAGCCAGGGCAATCCGCGGCCGAGCGGCGATTCACTCGCGCGCTACGGGTCCGGACTGCTGCCGGTCGATCATGAGCAGCGCAGCCCGTCTTCGCCGGTCTTCAACTATCCCTACACGCGCACCCGCGAAGCGCTCGAGACCATGTGCAAGACGGACGAGTGGGATCCCTGCCACGGTCTGAAGCTGCGCTACGTCAATCCTGATAACGGCGATTCCCCGATGCCGACCATCGGCACCTTCATGCAGCTCCTGCCGAAAGGCTTCGAGACATCGGGTTACCGTTGCTCTGACGGCACCGTCTACTCCGTGGTCGAGGGCACCGGGAAATCGATCATCGGCGACCAGACCTTCGAATGGGGTCCGCGCGATCACTTCGTGGTGCCGTGCTGGGTGCCGCAGAAGCATATCGCCAGTGAGGACGCCGTCCTGTTCAGCTTCTCCGATCGGCCGGCCCAGCAGAAGCTCGGCCTCTGGCGCGAGGATCGCAGGAACGCCTGAATGACCGAACCCGTCGCGGCGCTTGCCGACTTCCCACAGCGTCTGCGGATGGCGTCCTGGTTCTCCTTCGTCGGCACGCCCTTGAGCGATGCGGAACGCGGGGATATTGCCGAATACGCCGACGCCCTCGGCCTCGGCGAGCTTGTGATCGAAGAGCTTGCCGACTGGCGCGCGGCCGAGGACTGCATCAAGCAGACCGACTGGGATGCCGACTGGTGGAACGCCGAGGAGGAGCGCCGCCAGACATTGCTCGCCCAGGCGGAGGTGAAGGTCGGCGACATGGCTTTGACCCGCGCATTGACCGACCTGTCGGAAAAAGCCTCTGACATTGTGCATGGCGCGGCCGCGATCGCGGCCTCGCGCGGCGGCGTGGCCGACCAGGGCCTGACCCGTTCGGCGGCCGGCGCTGCGACCATGTCCGCCTACCAGGCCGCTGTCGAAAAGGCCGCGGCTGACGACGTCGCCAACGACAACCACGGTCACCCCTTTGCCGCCAAGTTCCGCCTGTTCGAGGCCGGCCACTGGCCGCTGTGCGTGCGCGGCGGCACGATTTTCGTCTTCTAACGCCAGACACCCACGAGCCGATCGATGACAAAGCCCCGCGACTGCCGGCCCTTCTTCCAGCCCGAGAGCGTCGCCATCGTCGGCGCCGGCGAGCGGCTGACGAGCTCCGGCGGCGCCGTACTTCGCACCATGATTGCATCGGACTATGCCGGGCGCATCGTTCCGGTGAACCCGAAGGGCGGCGAAATCCTCGGGCTACCCGCCGCCACGTCCCTGTCGGAGCTGGACAGCCCCGCCGACCTTGCTGTCGTCGTGATCCGGCCCGACCTGATCCTCGACGTGGTCGACGAAGCTGCGGCCACCGGCCACAAGAACCTGATGATCCTGCCCGGTGGGTTCCGCGAGGCCGGGGACGAAGGCGTAGCGCGCGAAGCCGAGCTCCTCCGCAAGGCGGACGCTGCCGGCATCACGATTTTCGGGCCGAACTGCGCCGGGATCATCCACCTGGCCGAGGGCGCGCCGTTCGCCGCGACCTTTCTGCGCGACCTGCCGCCCGGGGGCGGCATCGCCGTGATCTCTCAATCGGGCGCGATCACCGAAGAGATCATCGCCAAGGCGAACCAAGACCGCTTGCCGGTGAGCACAGTAGTCTCGGTCGGCAATGCCATTCACCTCGAGGTTACGGACTATCTCGACTATCTGGGCAGCCAAGACAGCTGCAGCTGCGTGCTTCTGTATATCGAATCGATCGCCGATGCGGACCGGTTCCGCGAGGTCGCCCGGCGGGTCGCGTCGAAGAAACCGATCGTCGCACTCATGGGCGGCGGTACCGAGCAGGGCGCTTCGGCCGTGCGCAACCATACCGGCGGCGTCGCCATGCCCAACGCCAAGATCGATGCCTATCTGCGCGATTGCAGCGTGATCCGCGTCCCGTCAGTCCGGCGCATGCTTCTGGCGGCCAAAGGGTTCGGCCTCTACCCCGAGGGAATCGGCTCGCGAGTGCTCCTGTTCTCGAACTCGGGCGGCCCCGGGGTCATCACGACCGACCAGCTCCGCGCCGAGGGGCTCGAGATGCCCGACCTGCCCGAGGCCTATGCCGCCAGCCTGCGCGAGATGCTGCCCGGCGAGGCCGCCGTCGGCAACCCGATCGACCTGCTCGCCGACGCCCGCGAAGACCGCTTCGGCCCTGCCTTCGAGGCCGCGATCGAGCATGGCGCCGACGCGTTCGACGCGATCCTGATGATTCATGTGGTACCGTTTATGGTCGATGCGAGTCCCATCATCGACACGCTGGCCACGCTGACCGAAGCCGCGCCCCTGCCCTGCTTCCACTCGATGATGGGCACGCTGGAGCACCAGGCCAAATGGTTCGCGAAGATGGCGGCGGCGGGCGTGCCGACCTTCAACGATTCCGAATCCATGGCCGAGACCGCCGGGATTCTCTCCCAGTATCCGAAACTGCGCGCCGCAATCGGCTGAGGCTCAGAGCCTCACGCTGCGCAACCGAAGCGCATTCGCGATCACCGAGACCGAGCTCAGGCTCATCGCCGCGGCGGCCACCATCGGGCTGAGCACGAGACCCAGCACCGGATAAAGCACGCCCGCAGCAACGGGAATGCCCGCCGCGTTGTAGACGAAGGCGAAGAACAGGTTTTGGCGGATGTTGCGCAGGGTCGCCGTCGCCAGCCGCCGGGCCCGCACCAGCGCCAGCAGGTCGCCGGTGACAAGCGTGATCCCGGCGCTCTCCATGGCGACGTCCGTACCGGTCCCCATCGCGATGCCCACATCCGCACCGGCCAGCGCCGGCGCGTCGTTGATGCCGTCACCAGCCATGGCGACGGTGTGACCCGCTGCCTGGAACCGCGCAACAATCGCGCCCTTGTCGGCCGGGAAGACGTCTGCCTCGACTCGGGCAATACCCAGCTGTTCCGCGACCGCGGCCGCGGTGATCGCGTTATCACCCGTAACCATCACGATCTCGATCCCCTGATCACGCAGGGCGGCCAAGGCGTCCGGGGTCGTGTCCTTGATTGGATCGGCGAGCGCGAATATGGCCGCGAGCGCATCGTCGACGGCGAGAAAAACCGCCGTAGCAAGCGTGCGGCGCATCGCGTCCGCCTTTCCCACCAGCGGGTCGATGGAGATACCATTCCTGATCATCAAGGCCGCATTGCCGAGGGCAACCCGGCGGCCAGCGACCTTGCCCGTCACCCCCTCCCCGGCAATCACCTCGAAGTCGGCGGCGACATCGATCGCGATCGCGCGTTCCTCTGCCGCCTTGAGGATCGCTAGGGCGAGCGGGTGCTCGCTCCCCCGTTCGAGCGCCGCGGCGAGCCTCAGCGCCTCGTTTGCGTCGGCCCCCTCCACGACTTCGATCCCGGTGATCGCAGGGTGGCCGGCGGTGAGGGTCCCGGTCTTGTCAACGACCAGCAGATCCACCCGCGCAAGCGCCTCAAGCGCGGCGGCATCGCGAACCAGCACGCCGGAGCCCGCGCCCCGCCCCGTGGCGACCATGATTGACATCGGCGTCGCGAGCCCGAGCGCACAGGGGCAAGCAATGATCAGCACCGAGATCGTCGCCACGACCGCAAAGGGAAGCGCGGGCGCCGGACCGCATAGCGCCCAGGCGACGAACGCCGCAACCGCGATCGCAATTACCAACGGCACGAACCAGACCGCGACCCGGTCGGCCAGCCGCTGGATCGGCGCGCGCGAGCGCTGCGCCTTTGAGACCAGTGAGACGATACGCGACAGCATCGTCTCACTGCCGACATGCTCGGCCTGCATTTCGAAGCCGCCGACGCCGTTGACGGTCCCGCCGATCACGCGATCCCCCACGACCTTCGAGACCGGCATCGCCTCGCCGGTGACCATGGATTCGTCGACCGTGCCATTGCCCGCGACGACGGCGCCATCCACTGGGATGGCCTCGCCGGGCCGGACGCGCAGAAGATCGCCCGCCATGACCTCGTCCAGTGGGATCTCCCGGTCGGACCCGTCGGCCTCCACGCGCAGTGCGACCTTGGGCGCTAAGTCGAGTAGGGCGCGCAGCGCGTCGCCCGTGCGGTCGCGCGCGCGCAGCTCGAGCACTTGGCCTAACAGCACGAGGACGATGATCACCCCGGCGGATTCAAAGTAGAGCGCGGTCCGGTCGCCATAGGCGCGGAAGGCCTGAGGCACGGTATACGGCAAAACGACCACAAAAAGGCTGAACAGATAGGCCGCGCCGGCGCCCATTGCGATGAGGGTGAACATGTTCGGGCTGCGCTGACCGATCGACTGCCAACCGCGCACGAAGAAGGGCCAGCCCGCCCACGTCACCAACGGCGTCGCCAGTACAAGCTGAGTCCATTCGAAGCCAGCGCCAAGAATATTTGCGAATGACACGCCCGGCAGCATGTCTCCCATGGTCATGACCAACAGCGGCACAGCGAAGATCGCGCCAATATAGAAGCGTCGGGTCATATAGATCAGCTCGGAATTGGGCGGCTTCTCGACCGTGACCTCCATGGGTTCGAGCGCCATGCCACAGAGCGGACAGGCCTCAGGCTCGTCGCGGACCACCTCAGGGTGCATTGGGCAGGTATACTGCGTACCTGTTAAAACAGTCGGCGCGGGGCGTTCTTGGGGCGGCAATAGGTAATATGCGGGGTCGCCAGCAAACTTCGCGGCGCAGCCCGCCGAGCAGAAATAAAACGTCCTGCCACCATGTTCGTGTCGGTGCGGCGACAGGTCGGGATCAACATCCATGCAGCAGACGGGGTCCTTCAACGTCGCGCCCATCTCAGCCCGCTCCGCGGCTGGCCAGGTCGTCGATGATTGGACAATCGGGCCGGTCGTCGCCGTGGCAGGTCTCGGCCAGCTCGACCAGAGTCGCGCGCATCGCCTGCAACTCGCCGATCTTGACGTCGATATCGCAGACCCGATTGAGGGCGATCTCCTTAACGTCTGCACTCTTGCGACCGGTGTCGGCGTAGAGGGCAACCAGCGCCCGGCATTCCTCGACTGAGAAGCCGAGGCCGCGCGCGCGCGACAGGAAGCGCAGCATGTGGACGTCGCGCGGCGCATAGTCCCGATAACCGTTGTCGCGCCGACGCGCCGGCCCGACCAGTCCGATATCTTCGTAATAGCGGATCGTCTTCGCCCGCAGACCCGACTGCGCCGCAGCTTCACTGATATTCATTTCGTTCTCCGAGTAAAGATTCGAACATAGACTTTCCGACTACTGGAAGGTCAAGGAAAGCACTCTGGAGATAAATGATTGTCGAAAACACTACCATGCTGGGCCCGTCGAAGTATGAGAGCGCACCCTCGCCCTTCGACAGATTCAGGGCCTCACATCTTCGGAACGGAAGCCGTGATAGCGCCTTAACCGTATGCGGACACGCCGGGGAACTGCTTGTCTACCACCTAATCGATGAAGAATGGCGAGAGCAGAAACCAGCCGACGAAGGCGGTAACGATCAACGAAACACCGAAGCCATAGATGAATGCGCGTCGCATGGGATTCTACCTTCCGATCAAGCATGTGACCAAGTTCGGCAGCGCGTTCAGCGCCGGGCCGTCGGTCGGGTAACGACTCTTTGAAACTCGGCTATTCCAACACCGGCCGCAACCGTATCAACTGTCTGTCCCCTTCATCGGTCAGAATATAGATCAGGCCGTCGGGACCTTGGCGCACATCCCGGATGGGCCCGAAGTCATCCGCGATCAAGCGCTCTTCCGAGACGATCCGCGTGCCGTTGAGGGTGAGTCACGCGAGTACGCCTCGTCAAATGTGTATCCGAAAAGTTTCCCTGCGCCATTGTTCCAGACGCACACCTCGCTGTTGGAGGAACATATAATCGCGTGATCACTTAGATGCGAGAATGCGGCTGCGAGGGGCCAAGAAGGTCTTCCTTGTCGGTCGTCCCGTCTGAAGTCACATCGATAGCGCTCGTGCTCAAATTCGATGCCAAAACCTGCACCTCAAAGTCGGGATGATGGGGCAAACACCACCACTGGGCGCGGTTTTCAAGACATCGGATCTTATTCAAAATATTCTTTAACATACGCTTAAAATTCACGAGTTCCCAAAAACGGAGGGGCGCCTGACGACGCTCGTCAGCATGCTGCTTATTCGATAGACTAAGGGGGTATCAGGGAGAAACGTCATGATCGAAGTCGTTGGATTTCGTTATTGTCGGCTAGGCACAGCCGACCTCGGGGAAACGGTAAAGTTCGCCGAGAACATGATCGGCTTGGAGATTGTGGGCCAGGAGAATGGCTGCGTTTACACACGCGGCGACGATCGCGACCACAATATCTGTTACTTTCAGGGTGATCCGGCGGACCACACGCTGGGCCTTGAACTCGCGGGCTTCGACGAGCTTGACGCCGCCGAAAGCACGCTCAAGGCCCTTGGGCTGGAGGTGCATCGCGGCTCCGACGAAGAAGCCGCCGCGCGGCGCTGTATGGATTATATCAACTTCAAGGATCCGAGCGGCAATTCGATCGACCTGACCGTGCGGCCCTTTGCCGCCGGGCGGCGCTACTTTCCTGGCCGCGACGCCGGCATTGACGAGTTCAGCCATATCGGTCTTTCGGTGACCGACCCCCGCGAGGCCGAGAAATTCTGGTCCGAGGTTTTCAATTTCCGGACCAGCGACTGGATCGGCTGGTCGGCGCTGATGACCTTCGATGCGGTACATCACCGCTTTGCGTTGTTTCCGTCCGACAAGCCCGGTATCCAGCACATCAATTTTCAGGTCCGTGAGACCGATGACGTTATGCGGTCCAACTACTTCCTGCGCGACCATCAGGTACGAATTCAGGCCGGCCCGGGTCGCCATTCGCTCTCGGGTGCGCGCTTTCTGTACTTCTACGGCCCCGACAACATGATTTACGAGTATTCCTGTGGCGTGCGGATGATCGACGACAGCTGGCGGGCACGACAGTTTCCGGTCAATGATGCCTCCTTCTGTGCTTGGGGTTCCCAGCCGGATCTAGGCGTTCTTGAAGGCACCGACGCTACCGATTAGAGGGCGGTGGGCCAAGTATCACGGAGGTTGCAAACCGCAGCGTCTCGGAAGCTAGGAGCATGAAAATCGGGCTGCCGATCACGCTCCCCTTCGAGGATTTCGAGAACCCTTATGTCAGCCCCGAGCTGACTACCCACAGCCTCGACAAAACGGGCGTTGCCCTTTGGCGCACTGGGGACCATATATCTTTCGTTTGTCCGTTTACAGGCACGCCCAATGGCTTTCCACATTGAATATTGCAAACGCTGAAATTACGAGCCGCGTGCGCTCCGTGCGAGGGACCTGCTCAAACAACTAGGTGCAACCGTCGAGATCGCGCCCGGACGCACCGGCGCGTTCGAAATCACGCGAGATGACAACCTCCTGTTCTCCAAACTTGACACTGCGCGCTTCCCCGACGATGACGAGATCCGCGCTCTGGCGAACGGCAGCTGACATGCGAAACGGTCGATCCTGAGAACCATGGCATTCGACCCATATTTTCCGGCAAGCGAACCGCGTCGCCTCATCGTCGGCATTTCCGGCGCAACGGGCATCGCCTACGGAATTCGCCTGCTCGAGGCTCTGCGTGAAACCAAGGTCGAGAGCCATTTGGTAATCACCCGGCCGGGTCTGATGACCCTCGGCTACGAAACTGACATGTCGCGCGACCAGCTGCACGACCTCGCTGACGTGGTGTACGCGGAGAATGATGTGGGAGCGGCCATATCATCCGGATCCATGATTACGCTCGGTATGATCGTCGCCCCCTGCGCTATAAAGTCCGCCGCCGAGATCGCCTCGGGTGCGACTCAGACACTGCTGACCCGGGCCGCCGACGTGACCTTGAAGGAGCGCCGGCGGCTCGTCCTTATGGTCCGTGAGAGTCCGCTACACACGGGTCACCTGCGCAACCTCACCCAGGCCTCGGAGATCGGCGCCATCATCATGCCGCCCATGCCCGCCTTCTATCCGCGCCCCGAGACGATAGAAGATATGATCGACCACACGGTCGGCCGCGCGCTCGACCTGTTCAGGATCAAGCACAATCTGCTAGAACGCTGGACGGGGAGCCCTCAGTAATATTGCTCGACAGGGTGATCCAGACCCAAACGTGCACTTTAGCAAAGGGGATCATGCACCGCCTCAGAACAATCGGCTTCATCTTGACAGTCTGGCTCATAATAGGGCTGGCCTTTCCCACCACGGCATCGATGTCCGACGGCACCCTGCGGTTTGAGGTCTCTCTAGACGGCCGCCCCATCGGCGAGCATATCCTTACCTTTGTGAAACAGCCGAACGGCCTCCTCAATGTCGCCATCGATATTGATCTCGACGTCAAGCTAGGACCCTTCACGGTCTTCACATACGATCATCGGAACCGCACCGCATGGCGTGACGGTCGGTTAGTCGCGCTCGACAGCGAGACCGACGATAACGGACAGCGGCACTGGGTCCGCGCGGCGGCGAACGCCAACGGGCTCGCAATTTCGTCAGACAAGGGGATGAGTGCCGAAGTGAGCGCCGGCCTGCTTCCGACTACATACTGGATGTTTTCGACGGTGCGGCAGAACCGGCTGATCAACTCGCAGACCGGTGAAATGCTTGACGTGGCGGTGCGCCGGGTCGGTCGCGAAAAATTGGACGGGCCGGACGGTGCCATCGCCGCGACCCTCTACCGGATGGATGGCGATCTCAAAATTAATCTCTGGTACGACGATTCCGGGGTGCTAGTCGGACTGGCATTCGTCGCGCGCGGCGCGCAGGTCACCTACCGACTCACTCAGCGGTCCGGACCGATACCCGTAAGCATGGCGGGCAACATCATGAACGCGCGTCACTGAACCAGCAGTCGGTATGCACAGGGGCGAAGGTATGAGTGGCTCCCGTCTCTCTAATCTCCAGACCATCGCCTATGGCCTGCCCGGGCTTCCGCTCGCCGTTCTGCTGCTACCGCTCTTCATCACGGTGCCGACCTACTATGCCGAGGATCTCGGCCTCGGCTTCGCAACTGTTGGCCTAGTCTTGCTGTTCGCACGCGCCTGGGACGTCCTGACCGACCCCCTGATCGGCTTCCTGTCCGACCGAACTCACACGCGGTTTGGGCGGCGGCGGCCTTGGCTTCTAGCCGGTGCGCCGCTGATGATCGTGGGCGCATGGACCATGTTCCGTCCGCCCGACGAGGTCAACGCACTGTATCTGGCGACGGCCACAATCACCCTTTATTTAGGCGGGACCATGGTCATGCTCCCTTACACGGCCTGGGCAGCGGAACTCTCCTCGGACTATTACGAACGCAGCCGGATCGCAGGCGCACGCGAGGCGGCCCTGGTGATCGGCACGCTTGGGGCCATGGTGGTCCCAGCTCTTTTCGGAGTTGACCGGGCGCTTATCATGGATGGTACGGCGATCGCTTTACTGATCTTCGTTCCGTTGACGGTGGGGGCCGCGCTGATGGCACTGCCCGACCCCCCCGTTCCACGCGATACGGCCGTGCCACCGCACATCGGCCTGAAATCATTGTGTCGGAACCGTCCATTCCGTCTGCTAATCTCCGCCTATTTCGTGAATGGGATCGCCTATGGCCTGCCGGCAACGCTCTTCCTAGTCTATGCCGAGCATGTCCTTAGGCGTCCAGACTGGTCATGGACTTTACTGATCATCTACTTCGCGAGCGCGATCCTAGCACTCCCGGTATGGCTGGCAGTCAGCCGACGCATCGGCAAGCGCCGCACTTGGATCACCGCGATGATCATGGCGACCGCCGGGTTCTGGCCCGCAGTCCTTCTAGGTCCGGATGACCTCCTCTGGTTCATCATGATCTGTGTCTGGACTGGTCTGCCGCTCGGCGCCGAACTGGTCATGCCCCCATCGATGCAGGCCGAGGTGATCGACGCCGACACCGCCAAAACCGGCGCCCGTCGAGCGGGTACCCTATTCGGCCTATGGGGCGTGGCAACCAAGATTCCGCTCGCGCTCGGGGTCGGCATCGCTTTCCCCATCCTTGGCCTCGTCGGCTTCAATGGCAATTCCGGGAGTAACAGCTCGCTATCGCTACTGGTCCTAGCGATGCTCTACGGCTTGACGCCGGTCGCTTTCAAGTTGCTGGCCATCCGGCTGCTCTGGAACTACCCACTCGACACGGACGGATCACTCGCGGTAACGGACGACCGCTGCACATAACGCGAGACCGGCGGGTGATGCAGGCTGAGCTCAAACTCGTGGACACGGAACATCATCTCGCCGCCCAACGGATGGTTCAGCACGATCCGCTAGTGATTGGGCGCGCCGGGTCCTGAGCACGCCAGTGTCAGCTTGATATTATCGATCGACGGCTCGTGAGGCCAGATCTGTGCCCCCGAATCCCCCCGGTTAACAGCCATCTCGAGGTCGCTGACATCGCGGAAGACAAAATCCGTAGGCGCGACGCGAAACCAGATTGAGTCATCGGTACGCACCCATCCGACGATATGATCCATATCGAGAATAAAGGTGTCGGACCGGTCGTCCGGGACATCGTGTGACACAGTCAGGTAGGGCACACGGAACCGAATCGCGCAGATGATGTCGTTATGCGACGCGTAAGGCCCATACGCTTCGTCAGATCATTGAATCGCCATGACGATGCGGTATCGCGATTTTAACCCCACTTTGGGCAAACAAGGCCCAAAGTGGAGTTAAAATCTCGGCGATCATCTGAGCAGAGAGGCAAGCCCGGTTTCGGCAACAGACTCGTACCATTCGACGATCAGTCGCCGCTCATGATCCTCCATTAACGATACGTTTGCGGGGGGCATGGCACGGGTGTGCCCCGCCTGAATATAGATATCGCGGGCATGGGCTGCGATCTGTCGGTCAGTCTCGAGTTTCACTCCCTTCGGTGCCTTAATGATGCCCTCCCACGTGGTCATCGACGCATGGCACATGGCGCACCGCTTCTGCACTACATTGCGCACTTCGTCAAAGTTGTATGCGGCGGCAAAACGCTGCTGGCGCAGAGTGAGTTCAGTGCTGTCTTCAGCCTCGGATTCGAACAGCGGCGAGAAGGCCGACAGCCACATAATGATGATGAAGATCATCACCGTCGCACCCCAGGTCCAGATGGGGGTGCCCTTACGCCCATGTACCGAGTTGAAATAGTGCCGAATAGTTACGCCCATCAGAAAGATCAAGCTGGCGATTACCCAGTTGAACTCAGTCGCGAACGCCTGCGGATAATGGTTCGACAGCATTAGAAACACCACCGGCAGGGTCAGATAATTGTTGTGGGTCGAGCGCTGCTTGGCAAGGATTCCGTGCTTCGCCTCAGGTGTGCGTCCCGCCTTCAGGTCGGCGACCACGATCCGCTGGCTCGGAATGATGGTGAGAAACACGTTTGCCGACATAATCGTTGCTGTGAACGCCCCCAGATGCAGGAAGGCGGCACGCGGGGTGAAGACTTGGGTGTAGCCCCAAGCCATGATCACCAGCAGCACATAGAGCAGCAGCATCAGAGTCGTATTGTTGCGGCCGAGCGGGCTCTTGCAGATGAAGTCATAAGCAATCCAGCCGAAGATCAGCGAGCCGATAGAGATAGCGATGCCCGCGGCCGGCGAAATATCGAGGACCTCGGGGTCGACCAAGAGGAGCTCCGCACCGGCGTAGTAGACCAGCGCCAACAGGATGAAGCCCGACATCCAGGCCCAGTAGGATTCCCATTTGAACCAGGTCAGATGCTCGGGCAACTTGGTCGGGGCAACCATGTACTTCTGGATGTGATAGAAGCCGCCGCCATGCACCTGCCACTCCTCGCCATAGGCTCCCTCCGGCAGGTCTGGAGCCTTGCGCAGGCCGAGATCGAGCGCGATGAAGTAGAAGGACGAGCCGATCCAGGCGATACCCGCGATTACATGAAACCATCGCGCCGCGAAGGATAGCCATTCCATGACCAATGCCATTTCCATCGAGTTCCTCCTTGATCCCATATTGTCCAAACGGCACAAATTCTTGCGGGTTTCGCGCCCGTTTCCGATAGATTGCAGATACGATGCCGCTTATGGAAAACATCCGAACGTTCGTCCGCGTTTACGAGCTCGGCAGCATGTCCGAGGCGGCGCGCGACCAGCAGGTCTCGCCAGCCGTAGCCTCTAGCCGGATCTCTAGGCTCGAAAAGCATCTCGGCGTACGCTTGTTCAACCGCACGACGCGGCGCCTGCACCCAACCGAACACGGAACCACATACTATGAAGGTGCAGTCAAAATCCTGCAGGCCATTGACGAGGCCGAGGCGGCGGTCGCCAGCATCGCACAGAACCCCCGCGGCTCGATCTATGTGGCCGCGCCACTGGGCGTCGGCAAACGCCTGATCGCGCCGCACGTTCCCGCCTTCAAGGATGATTATCCTGACATCAGCGTACGCCTGCGGATGTCCGACCGGCATGTAGACCTGACCCGCGAGGGCGTCGACATCGCTTTCCATCTCGGGACGCTCGCGGATTCCGCGCTGCGGCTGACCAACATCGCGGACTGTCCGCGCGTATTGTGCGCGGCGCCGGACTATCTGATTCGGCGCGGCACGCCGACCGGCGGGCATGATCTCGTCGCCGACGGCCATGACTGCCTGATGCTGCGTTTTCCCGGCGCGGACGAAATGCGCTGGACGCTCATGACTGAAGACGGGCCGCAACGCTTCGAGGTATCGGGCCCGTTCGAGTCCGACGATGGCGACGTGCTCACCGCCTGGGCGCTGGACGGCCGCGGCATCGCGATCAAGCCGATTTTCGAGATCGCCGAGCATCTGCAATCAGGCGCACTGGTGCCGGTGGCGACCGAGACACCTCCGACCTCCGCACAGCTGACCTGTCTCTATCCGCACAAGCGTTTCCTTGACCCCAAGATCCAGCTATTCATCGACTTTATGGTCGGTCGTTGCAAGATGCAGCTAAAGGAACGGGACTCGGTCTATCAGCTGCCGCGATAGGTCGCGTAGCCATAGGGCGAGAGCAGCAGCGGCACATGGTAATGCGCCGCCGGATCGGAAATGACGAACCGAATCGGCACCGCGTCAAGGAACACGCCCTCGGGCAGAGTAGCGCCGGACTTAGCAATATGCGCGCCCGCGTGAAACACCAGCTCATAGGTACCCAAGGTGAAATCCTCGGCCGACAAGACCGGCGCGTCGGTCCGCCCGTCCACGTTGGTAGTGAATTCGCCGAGCGTGATGCGGGCATCCCCATTCAGGCGAAAGAGCTCAATCCGAAGCCCCGCTGCGGGCACACCCTGTGCGGTGTCCAGCACATGGGTTGTCAGATATCCGCCGTCTCCGGCCATGGGCGTGTCCCCCGTTCTGCCTGCGCGCTCCGCGCCAACCGATCCAACCGATTTACGGATCGAATCGTAACCCGCGTTTCAATATAACTCTTTCATTATATTTTTGAAAAAAGATCGGATTATTTTCGATTATATGTAAATGGCGGTTTGCCGAGGAGAATAAACTTGAACCGTTATCCACGCGACCTGCATGGCTATGGCGCCGTGCCGCCGGACCCGCAATGGCCCGGTGCTGCCCGCATCGCGATGCAGTTCGTCATCAATTACGAGGAAGGCGGCGAGAACAATATCCTGCATGGTGACGCCGCGTCCGAAGCGTTCCTATCCGAGGTCGTCGGCGCCCAGCCCTGGCCGGGCCAACGGCACTGGAATATTGAGACCATGTACGAGTATGGCGCACGCGCAGGTTTCTGGCGCCTGCACCGCCTTTTCACCGGGGCCGGCGTACCGGTCACTGTCTACGCAGTCGGTACGGCGCTCGAGCGTTCCCCCACCCAGACCGAGGCGATGAAGGACGCGGGCTGGGAGATCGCAAGCCACGGCCACAAATGGATCGAGTGGAAAGACATCCCGATCGACGAGGAACGCCGGTTGATCGAGGAGGGAATTCGCATCCACACCGAGGCAACCGGCGAGCGCCCACTCGGGTGGTACACGGGCCGCGGCACCGAGAACACCCTCGACCTGATTGCCGATATTGGCGGCTTCGCCTACACCGCCGACAGCTATGCCGACGACCTGCCCTACTGGCATATGTCAGGCTCAAACCCCCTGCTCGTCGTGCCCTACACTCTCGAGGCGAACGACATGCGGTTCGCCACCACCCAGGGATTCAACTCCGGCGACCAGTTTTATAACTACCTGAAGGACAGCTTCGACGCGCTCTATGCAGAGGGCGTGGTCGGCAGCCCGAAGATGCTGTCGATCGGCCTGCACTGTCGGATCGTCGGACGCCCAGGCCGCATCCAAGCCCTCGAGCGCTTCGTCAAGTATGCGCAGTCCCATGATGCGGTCTGGTTTGCACGGCGTATCGATATCGCACGCCACTGGCATGCGACCCATCCCGCGCCCGAAATGGACGAACGCCCGTCGCGCATTTCCGCCGAGGAATTCGTCACCCGCTATGGCGGCATCTTCGAACATTCGCCTTGGGTCGCCGAGGGCGCATTCGCACTGGAACTTGGTCCGGCCCACGACACGGCAACAGGTCTGCACAACGCCATGGCGCGTGTGTTTCGGGCTGCGGATGAAAAAGCACGCCTAAGCGTTCTCACCGCGCACCCGGACCTCGCCGGCAAGCTCGCCCAAGCTAGGCGGCTGACCGACAAATCGATGGCCGAGCAGGCCTCGGCCGGCCTCGATGCGCTGACGGACGACGAGCGCGCCACCTTCGAGAAACTGAACACGACCTACCGCGAAAAGTTCGGATTCCCATTCATCATCGCCGTGAAGGGACTATCAAAACCGGAAATCCTCGCGGCTTTCGAACGCCGGATCGAACATGATCGCGAGACCGAGTTCGCAGAGGCCTGCCGCCAGGTCGAGCGCATCGCACTTCTGCGGCTGAAGGATGTTCTTTATGACTGACGCCGCCCTGAATCTGGAACGAAAACCGCTGTTGAAGACAGACGAGATGCCCGACTTCGCGCGCAATGCGATCAATCTTGCCTCGGCGGGCCTCGGGGCCCGCGCGGTATCCGCGACCGACGAATTCTTCGCACCGCTGCTGCGAATGCTGCAGGACAGCAACCCCGTTTTCATCACCAACAAGTATGACGATCATGGCAAGTGGATGGACGGATGGGAGTCGCGCCGGCGCCGCGGCGGTGGGCACGACCATGCCATCATCGCGCTCGCGGTGCCCGGCACGATCAACGGATTCGACGTCGACACCTCCTTCTTCACCGGCAACCACCCACCTGAGTGCCGAATCGAGGCCTGCCGGTCCGAAGGCGATCCGAACGATGATACAGCCTGGACCGAGCTCGTCCCAATGCAGGATCTCAATCCGGACTCTCACCATTTTCTGCCGTGCGATAACGGCAATGTCTGGAGCCATCTGCGCTTCCATATCCATCCCGACGGCGGCGTCGCCCGCCTGCGCGTGTTCGGCATCCCGTATCTTGACCCGGCCAGCATCGAGGGCCGCGACATCGACCTGTTGGCGACGCTCAACGGCGGGCGCATTGTCGCCTATTCCGACGCCCATTACGGCACGTATCACCGGCTTCTGGCTCCAGGCCGGGGACAAAATATGGGTGATGGCTGGGAGACACGCCGACGGCGCGGCCCGGGGCATGACTGGATCATCTTGGCGCTCGGCGTACGCGGCGCCGTTTCTCGCGCCATCGTGGACACCGCCCACTTCAAGGGAAACTACCCCGACAGCTGTTCGATTCAGGCGGTCGACTTAGGCATGATCGGGGTCAACATCGGCGACGCGGCGATTGGCGGTTCGGAGGACTGGCCCAGCATGTTGAGCCACCAGAAGCTCTCTGCCGACACGGTCCACGACTTCCTAGGCAACCAGATCGAAGACCTCGGACCGATCACCCATGTGCGGCTCAACATTTTCCCCGACGGCGGCGTGAGCCGCCTTCGGCTGTATGGACGCGCCGCGTGACCGGCACCATCGGTATCGCAGCCCTCACGGCCGACGAGTTCGCGCCATATGGCGACGTGATCGATGCGGCCCGCGAGCCCGACATGATGATCAACCGGGGCATGTGCGGGAGGTTCCACGATCGTGCAAACATCGACGTGGAACAGGGCGACGGACGCACCGGAATTAGTGTGTTCAAGGCTAAGGCCCGCACGCTACCTTACACACTAGACATGATGGAGCGGCACCCGCTCGGCAGTCAGGCCTTTCTGCCCATGACCGCGGATCCGTTCCTCGTCATCGTCGCGAGCGACCACGACGGACGCCCGCACGAACCCAAGGCGTTCCGGACCGAACCCGGTCAGGGCGTCAATTATCACCGGGGGACATGGCACGGCGTACTGACGCCGCTCCACGAACCCGGACTCTTCGCCGTGGTCGACCGCATTGGCCCCGGTGAAAACTTGGAGGAGCACTGGTTCGACGAACCCTACGAGGTCCGCTGAGTCCTACGAAAACGAAGAACCGCATGCGAACACCTGTTCGCAATCGGCAGGCTTCTCCCCAACCACTGGAGGCATACTCAAAGATGGCTAACACGTCCAACCTCGGGACGCCGGAACAACTCCGCGATCCGAATTACACGCCGCCGCTCACGAAGGCGATCCCACTCGGCATCCAGCATGTGCTGGCAATGTTCATTTCCAACGTCACGCCCGCAATCATCGTCGCCGGTGCGGCCGGGTTCGGATTCGGTTCGAATTCGCCGGACTTCCCGGTTCTGATCTACATGATCCAGATGTCTATGCTGTTCGCCGGCGTCGCGACCCTGATCCAGACAATTGGTCTCGGTCCGGTCGGCGCAAAAATGCCGGTAGTGCAGGGCACGAGTTTCGCGTTCCTGCCAATCATGATACCGCTGGTCGCGGGCCAGGGCGTCGAGGCGCTACCAGCCCTGTTTGGTGGCGTCCTAGTCGGTGGATTGTTCCACGCCCTGCTGGGCACGTTCATCGGCAAGATTCGGTTTGCCCTGCCGCCGCTGATCACCGGCATTGTCGTGCTGCTGATTGGACTGATCCTAGTGAAGGTCGGCATCCAGTATGCGGCAGGCGGCGTTCCCGCCATCGGCAAACCGGAATATGGCAGCCTGCTGAACTGGTCCGTCGCCGGCAGCGTGATCGTTGTGACCCTGGGGCTGAAGTTCTTCGCCCGGGGCATCTGGTCGGTCGCCGCCGTGCTGATTGGCCTGATCGTCGGCTACATTTTTGCTTATGCGATGGGGATGGTGAGCTTCGCCAATGTCGGGCGCGCGGCCGTCTTCGAGGTACCGGAGATCTTCCCGTTCGGGGTAGAGTTCACCACCGCGGCAATCATCGGCTTCTGTCTGATGGCGTTCGTCTCGGCGGTTGAGACCGTTGGGGACGTTTCGGGCATTGCCAAGGGTGGCGCCGGGCGCGAGGCCACGGATAAGGAGATTGTCGGCGCGACCTATGCCGACGGCCTAGGCTCCGCCGTTGCGGGCCTGTTCGGCGCGCTGCCAAACACTTCATTCAGCCAAAATGTCGGCTTGGTGGCCATGACCGGCGTCATGAGCCGGCACGTAGTGACCATCGGTGCTATCTTCTTGGTCCTCGCCGGGTTAATTCCCAAGGTCGGGGCGATCGTCACGACGGTCCCCATCGAGGTACTCGGCGGCGGCGTCATCGTTATGTTCGGCATGGTGGCCGCGGCCGGCCTCTCGATGCTCGCCGAGGTGACTTGGAACCGGCGGAACATGATCATCTTCGCCGTATCCATGGCCTTCGGTTTGGGATTCTACCTCGAACCGGGTGCGCTCCAGCATGTGCCGGACTCGATCCGCGTTCTGCTAGCATCGGGCCTGTTGCCCGCGGCGTTCATCGCGATCATCCTTAACCTCGTCCTGCCGGAGGAACTGGCCAACGACGTGGCAGAGGGTGCCGGCGGCGACTGATCGCTGATCCAAAATACGTAAGGAGAAGCCCCGGACGGTTACCGGGGCTTTTTCTTTGAGTCGCGATTGGCTCTTTTACCCCGCTTTCGGGGGAATATTTTTGGTTCCCGTTTGATCCAAACCAGTGATCCGATTGGGGGGGGGTGACACCGCCTACTTTTGATGATATTAGTTCTTAATAGCAATGAGAATGATTCTCATTACACGCTCCGAATGGACCCATGATAGGTGTCATTAGAAATCCCTAACTATCTCTATTAGTTGAAGGAAATGCCATGTGTAAAAGAAATTTCCTGATTTCCTCCGCTATTTCTCTGACGCTGTGTTCAGGCGCTGCAATGGCAGATGGGCATGGAGATGTTTACGGAAAATTCCCGGTTACTGTAAAGGGATACAGCGGCACGAAAACGAGCTCGACGGCTTATACGGGCCAGATCGCCCGCCACGTACTACACGATTCACTTAAAAAACTAGCCGGAAAAGGTAGCGGTACTGTCGATCATGGACTTAAAGCCAAAATGCTTTCGTATTACGCAACGAAAGATAAGGGCCGTGCAATAATAGCGCCTAAAACTAAGGGCCCGTTTGCAGTCAAGCAAACAGCAGTTGATGAAATCAGCGGTGGCAAGAACCTAACCGGTAAGACCTATAAAGGTTCTATTGCGGGCATGCCTAATGGCATGACTGGCCAGGAATTAGTTGAATTTTGGATTGATAAGGCATCCCGCGCAAAAAAAGGCGTGGATGCTGCTAACGGCTATAACTACCCACAGCTGATCTCAAAATTCATCATGGGAGCCGTCTCCTATAACCAAGCCGTCGATAATTATCTCGATGAGAAACTTAGGGCTGACAAGAAGCCCAATGACAAGCCCTACAAGAAAGGTGCCCCGTATACCGGTAAAGAACACTCTTGGGATGAGGCCTTCGGGTATTTCGGCACGCCTGCACACACGCTTAAGCTAACGCCGCGAAATGTATACGAAATTGCCAAGCAGGGAAGTAAGTCAAAGAAGCCTGAAGATGCATTGCGTTATGCCGATCATAACAAAGATGGGGTAGTTGACCTCAAGACAGAGATGACTTTCGGTCCAGCTTATTATGCTGCCGGGTTCGATGCTGGTTCATACGGCAAAGCCAATCAGACAAATTATCTTCATACAATTACCCGGGCTTTCCTCGACGGACGCAAGTTAATTACAAAAGCTAATGGCGAGAAACTTACTGATTCCCAGAGGTCGCAGTTAGTGGGCTATGCGAAAATTATATCGACAAATTGGGAGCAAGTTTTGGCCGAGGCCACGTTCAAGTATGCGGGTTCCGTTTACAATGACATGGCAAAGCTTCAAACAATTATTGAGGCAAAAGGCGACCCCTCAAAGGCGCTCTCAAAATACATTAAGCACTGGGGTGAGCTAAAAGGTTTCATCCTTGCACTACAAACGGGCAAAGAAAATTTGGGTGAAACTGCAACCAAACTCAACCGCATGATTGGTTTCGGGCCATTGATGCCTAATTTAAGCCAAGTGGTAGATATCGACAGCAATGGTAACTACGTGCGTGATCAGGGTGGCTCTTGGGGCGAGTACATGCTGCATATGGCAAAGATCCAAAAGCTGCTGGTCGATGAGTTCTCGATTAAAGCTAAGAATAATGCTATTTCCGGCGATATAGCTGATCTGGCTAAAAAACTTGGGGCAGGCAATAGCGCCGAAAACGACTAACTCCTTAAAATTGGTACGGCAGCTCTGATTTACAGTTGGGGCTGCCGTAACCATTCCTGGGGGTAGGAATGGACACAGTTTCTGCTAATTACTTATCTGAACTAGCGGCGCCCTTTTTAGACCCCAATAAACGAGTTTTTTGGGGGTATTTGGGTTCCTCCCTGATTATCGCCCTATTTGTTCAAATAATTTTAGCCGGCGTGAGCACCAGACGGGCGCTAACGCATATCTTTTCACGGCGGGTATGGTTTTCTCCATCGGCGAGAGCTGATTATAAGGTCCTTTTTATTAATCAAGCTCTCATGATGGGAATTGGGCCACGCCTTATTTCAAAGCTGGCGGTCGCTACACTTCTATTCGAAAGTCTACACATATGGTTTGATGGCCGGGCTGTTTTTTTATCGGGCTCCCCCGCATGGGTAATAGCCGGACTATTTACTCTGTCTATTTTCCTTATGGACGATATTTCAAAATATCTTGTCCATAGAGCATTACACCGCTGGCCCGTGCTATGGGCCTTTCATAAAGTGCACCATACAGCCGAAACACTTACGCCGCTGACGATCTACAGGACGCATCCTGTTGAGGCGATAATATTCTCTCTCCGATCAATAATTGTGCAAGCTCTAGTGATCGGTTCTTTTTTGTTTTTCTTTGGCTCACGTGTCGAAATTTTAACAGTACTTGGTGCGAATGTTGTTTTGTTTCTCTTTAATGCCTTAGGGTCGAACCTACGCCATTCACATGTCCGAATTTCCTATGGAAAAATTCTAGAGCATATTTTTATTTCACCCGCCCAACATCAAGTGCACCACTCTGTGGCTCACCGCCATCACGATCAAAACTTTGGAGCCGTTCTCGCAATTTGGGATTGGCTAGGTGGTAGCCTGACAACGGCCGAAGAAAAGAAAGTAATCCGCTTTGGTACGAGCAGGCCTCAACCCTCTAATCACACGATGAGAAACATTTACTTGCTGCCCTTTATTGAGGCAACACAAACGATTTTCCCTTTATACAAAAAGGTGCCTTCAGGAATGCAATTTGTCACTCAGGGTTCAGTCATTAGATTTTTGATTCTTTTCTCCGGAACATTTGCAATAGGCCTGATCGTTTCAGTCAGTTCCGTGTTTGCCGGAGAGCTAAATATTTATTCCCACCGTCAACCATTTTTAATTAACCCTTTCATCGAAGCGTATAAAAAAGAAACAGGTACAAAAATTAATATTATCTACGCCAAAAAGGGGCTCGCTCAGCGATTGAAGGTGGAGGGCCCGCTTAGTCCAGCGGACGTTGTTCTAACTGTAGATATTGCTCGCTTATACACCTACGTCGACAAGGACCTGTTGGCGGAGGTGAGTTCCGACGTTTTGCGCGAAAATATTCCTGAACACCTCCGCGATCCACAAAATCGCTGGTTCGCCTTCTCTAAAAGGGCACGAGTTTTAGCAGTATCGAGACAATCCTCGGACGCAACCGGGATTAGTCGCTATGAGGAGTTGGCTAATCCAAAGTGGAAAGGGCGAATATGTTCGCGCCCTGGTAGTCATGTATACAACCGTGCATTAGTGGCCTCTATGATCAGCGCTTTAGGTGAGGAGAAAGCAGAAGCGTGGGCAAAAGGCGTTTTTGGGAATTTAGCTCGTCGGCCGCAAGGGAACGATCGCGCGCAAGTGAAAGCGATAGCGGAAGGGGTATGCGATATCGCAATTATAAATAATTATTATTTCGGAAAGTTGAAAAATGCTAAAGAGTCGGAACAACGGGAGTGGGCTTCATCCGTTAAACTTATATTCCCTAATCAGAGTGACCGAGGAGCGCATGTAAATATTTCTGGTGGGGGCATCGCCAAGCACTCCAAAAACAAAAAGGAAGCACAGAGGTTCTTGGAATTTCTAACCTCAGAGAGAGCTCAAAAACTTTACGCAGAAGTAAATTATGAATACCCCGTAAATAAAAGGGTACCGTTCTCCAAAGAACTAGCGTCTTGGGGACATTTTTCAGAAGATAAGCTACCAATCATCCAGCTTGCTGAACTGGCTCCCAAAGCACAAATGATAATAGATCGTGTGGGTTGGTGATCGGGTAGCCAACCTCAAACACGACGGTATTAATTAGGAAGTGTTCACATCGTCACGATGTGTTCAATGCACAGGCGTCCGCGCAACGGCACTCAATATTAGTACTAACGCTTTTCATTAAGCACCAACTACGATGGTGCGCCCGGCAGGAATCGAACCTGCGACCTCGGGATTAGGAATCCCGCGCTCTATCCGACTGAGCTACGAGCGCCCGCAACGTGATGTTACACCCCTAATTAGCGCCCCGCGCCGGCGCGCGGCAGCCTTTCGGAGTTTACCGGCGTCGGGCTAGATGCTGATGAAGGGCTGCATCAGCCGCGCAACCGGCCCACGGAAGCGCAGCGGCGCGTCGGTTACGGCTAGGCAGATACAGTCGGCGTCGGCCTCCGCCACTGGCTGATGCTCCACATCCACGTCGGCGGTCTCGACATCACCGCGGGCAAACCGAACCCCGTCATCGACGAAGCTACCCGCGAGGACCATGGTCAGCTCGAGCCCGTTATGTCCGTGCTCGGGCACAGCGGATTCGGCCGGAATCTTCAGGAGTCGCGCCGTCGGAGCGCCGCGCTTCGTGACCAGCGGAATGTGATACGCGCTCGACCCTAGGCGCCGCCACTCTAGAGAACCCACGTCCCCGCCGGCGTAGTCACGGAGGGGTTGCGGCAGCACCGGCGCAGCGCCGGCCGCTTGAAGGGTACGAACTGCCGGCACCGGGTCCTGCACGCCCGCGTATTCGAGAGCGCGTTCGAGTGCGTCATCCGCCATCTCGGGCAACTCATTGGGAGCGACATCATCAATCAGCGCAGCGCCCATAGCCTCGGCCGCGTCGACGCGTGCGCGGCAGGCTGGACATAAGGCCGTATGGGTCGCGATCAGCAGCGACCACGCTTCGTCAAGCTCGCCGGCGGCGTAGGCTACTAAGAGATCGTCATCGGGATGATGATGCGGGTAGATTTGTGTCGTCATAGGAAATTACTCTCGGTCATCACCGATGGACGCCTTGACGCGTCCAAAGGCCAGTCGGATACGAGATTTAACGGTGCCCAACGGCAAATTCAGCTCCGCGGCGATCTCATTGTGGGTCTTGTCGTCGAAGAAGGACATATGCAGCACTTGACGCTGCTCCTCAGGCAGGCTCGCTAGCGCGGCCCGAATGCGCTCGGCATTCTGCTTCTGCTCGAACACCGCGTCGCCTTGGGACGGCGCGTTCGGCACAAGCGATGGATCCTCGGGGTCGAGTTCTGGCCGGTTCGTACGGCGGAAGGCATCGATGCGTCGGTTCCGCGCAATAGTAAAAATCCAAGTCGACGCCGCCGCGCGCGCAGGATCATACTGTCCTGCCTTCCGCCAGACCGTCGCCAGTGTTTCTTGGGCCAGCTCCTCAGCTTGGGAGTCGTCGGACCCCAGCCGTAACATGTAGGATTTCACCCGCGGCGCGAAATGTCGAAACAAAGCCGCAAAGGAAGCCTTATCCTGCTCCGCCACGGCGCTTAGGACCTCGCTCCAATCCGGACAATCACTCTGCATAAAACCCGACGCTTTCTTTAACCTACCGCACAAAGACGGACGCATCACCTTCCCCGATACAACACGCTGAGGCACTCGCTCGCGAAGCGCTTGCATCGACGGGAATGAATGATCAGCATTCAGCGCTTCAACATACATTTTATGTTACCTCCATCTTACTCTACGTATCGACATCGCGAACGGATCATCCAAGATCGTCACCGCCGAGCCAAAATGATCCGGCTCATTTGAGTTGGCGTACAAAACACGGTCTCAAAACGCGACGACTAAGACCTATAAATTTGCCTGAAGAAACGACCTGATCCATGCCCCGCTCCGTTTACGATATCGCGATTGTAGGTACCGGTATCGCGGGCTTATCCGCAGCCTGGCTACTTTCAAAAAATCACCGGGTGACGGTATTCGAACGCACCAACTGGACCGGGGGTCATGCGAATACGCGGGAGATTCTGCTCGACGGCCGCCCCACGCCGGTCGACACAGGCTTCATCGTCTTCAACGCCCAGAATTACCCGAATCTAGTTGCACTGTTCGACTATCTAGACTTGCCGACCCAACCTGGTGAAATGTCTTTCGCGGTGTCCCTAGATGATGGCCGGCTCGAATATTCCAGCGACGTGCCGCGCGGGCTCTTCGGCCAGACACGCAATATCATCCGACCGCGTTTCTGGTCTATGATCGCGGATCTGCGGCGCTTCTATGCAAGCGCGCCGACCGATCTGGCGAATGGTGTGCTCGCAGAGCTGACCCTAGGCCAGTATCTATCGATCGGCAGCTACGGCCGTCCGTTCGTCGAAGACCATCTGCTGCCCATGGGTGCCGCCATCTGGTCATCGAGCGCGGAGGACATGCGCGCCTATCCGGCCGACGCCTTCGTCCGCTTCTTCGATAGTCACGGCCTGCTGCAGCTGAAGGATCGTCCGGTCTGGCGGACAGTCACAGGGGGCAGCCGCACTTATGTTGACCGACTTACGACGCCGTTCGACGGACAGGTTCTCCGACGTCGCGGCATCACCCGCGTCGCGCGACGCACGAACGGTGTGACGCTCACGGACAGTCTGGGTGCCACGCATGCATTCGACCATGTGGTTATCGCCAGCCATGCGGACGACGCGCTGCGGATGCTAGCCGACCCAACGCCGAGCGAAGCCGCCCTGCTCGGTGCGATACAATACACAAGCAACCGCACCTACCTGCATCAGGACCCGGCGCTGATGCCACGCCGGCGCGCGGTCTGGGCCAGCTGGAACTACATGGCCACTGGCACAGACACCCGGCACTCGCCGCCGCAGGTAAGCTACTGGCTCAATCGGCTGCAGGACCTCGGTGCAGATGAGAACGTGTTCATCACGCTAAACCCAGCGCATTCACCGGCGAATATCCTAGCCAGCTTCGACTACGACCACCCGGTGTTTGATTCCGGCGCCCTAGCGGCGCAGCCCGAACTATGGTCGCTGCAGGGCCGACACAACACATGGTTCTGCGGTAGCTATTTCGGCTTCGGTTTCCACGAGGACGCGCTCCAGGCTGGACTGGCCGTTGCTGAGGCCTTGGGCGACGTCGCACGCCCGTGGCATCTGACCGACCCCTCTAGCCGGATTCATGCCGGGACGACTCCGACCCCCGAGATCACCATGGCGGCCGAATGATGCGGCACGATACGCGCGTCTCGGCGGCCTATACCGGGCATGTGGTGCACGCCCGGCATAGGCCCCGCGACCACAGGCTGCGCTACCGGGTTTTCTATCTGCTGCTCGACTTGGACGAACTCGACGAACTAGATGCCTCGTCCCGTCTATTCGCCCGCAACCGAGCTAGCATCTTCTCTTTTCACGATCGCGACCACGGGCCGCGGGACGGATCCGACCTGCGCAGCTGGGTCGACGAACAGCTTACCGCCGCCGATATTGACCCCGCGGGCGGACGTGTGTCGATCCTCTGCTTGCCGCGGATCTTGGGTTACGTGTTCAACCCGATCAGCGTCTATTTTTGCCATGACCGCGCCGGTCGCCTCACAGCGGTACTCTACCAAGTGTGCAACACCTTCGGCGAATCCCATGTGTATCTCGTGCCGCAGTCAATGGATGAGAGTGACGATCGGCCACGCCGGAATGGCTTCGACAAGGTCTTCCACGTCTCCCCCTTTATCCCCATGGATTGCCGTTACGAGATAACACTCCGCCCGCCGGGTACATATGTCAGCCTCGCGATCCGCGAGAGCGACCGGGACGGCCCGTTGCTGGCGGCTACTTTGCATGGCGAACGGTCGACACTCGACGACGGATTTCTCGCGTTGACCTTCTTGCGCTACCCGCTCCTGACCCTCAAAATAATTGTCGGAATTCACTGGGATGCACTGCGTCTGTGGCTCAAGCGCACACCGTTCATCAGTCACACAGAGCCGCCCGCCAACCCGGTGTCGATTATCGTCGACCCGAGGAAAGCTGAACATGTCGCAACTCGAGCAGACTGAATTTACGCCACGCCGGCAAGGTCTAACGATTGGCCCGCGCCTGCTCAATGCCATGCTCAAGCGGCTATCCGAAACGCTGTCCTATGGTGAGCTGTCGGTAACCCTGCCCGACGGGCAACGTTTCAAAGCCACCGGCGCGAACTCCGGGCCCACGGCGCGGGTTCAATTCAAGCGTTACCGCGCCGCGCGTCAGATGCTTCTCGACGGTCCGCTTGGCCTCGCCGACTCCTATATTGCGGGAGACTGGGAAAGCGACGATTTGACAGCCGTCATCGAGCTGGGTGCAGCGAATATTGACGCGATCGATCGAAGCTTTACTCCCCTTGGGCTAGCGCGCCTGCTTTCACGCCTGCACATGCGGATGCGCGCCAACACCCGGCGCGGCAGCCGCCGCAACATCGCCGCCCACTACGATCTCGGCAACACGTTTTATGCCGCCTGGCTAGATCCGAGCATGACCTATTCCGCTGCCCTTTTCGACGGTAACGAGGAAGCGCTGACCTCCTCCCAGCTGCGCAAGTTCGATCAGCTGGCAGGCATGCTCGACCTTCAACCCGATGACAATCTGCTCGAGATCGGCTGCGGCTGGGGGGCATTCGCGATCCATGTCGCGATCCACTATGGCTGCCGGGTCACTGCATTGACCATCTCGCCGTCGCAGGCCGAATGGGCCCGTGAAAGGGTGCGTGAGGCCGGCCTTTCGGACCGTATCGAAATCCGGCTCCAGGACTATCGCGACGTGACGGGCAGATTCGACAAGATCGCCTCGATAGAGATGTTCGAAGCGGTCGGCGAGGCCTACTGGCCAACCTTTTTCAACGTCATCAGTTCGCGCCTGAGGCCGGGCGGCCTCGCGGGCCTGCAGGTCATCACGATCGACGAGGCCCGTTTCGAAAGCTACCGGCGTAATCCCGACTTCATCCAAATGCGAGTATTTCCCGGCGGCATGCTCCCGTCGCCGACGCGCTTCGCGCGTGAGGTCGCCAACGTCGGTCTTGGCATCTCCGAGACGTTGGCGTTTGGCCGCGACTATGCCGAGACGCTGCGGCGCTGGCGGATCGCTTTCGAGGCGGCTTGGCCGATGATCAACGCCCAGGGGTTCGACGAGAAGTTCCGCAGGCTATGGCGCTACTATCTCTGTTATTGCGAGGCGGGATTCCGCTCCGGAAACATCTCGGTCGCCCAGTATCGTATCAGCCACCGGGGCTTGGCGGATGCTTAGTTGTCGTCGGCGCGCGTCGGCCGAACACGTCGCGTGAGCAGAAAGAACAGCTCATAGGGCAAAATTCTGACCAGTTTCATCAGAAATGCGAAGCGGCGCGGACACGTGATCTCGAAGCGGTTGCCCGCGACCCCGCGCAAGATTCTTAAGGCTGCGACGTCAGCATCAATCAAAAATGGCATCGGAAACGGGTTCCGGTCGGTCAAGGGGGTACGGACGAATCCCGGCGTGATCACCGACAAAACAACCCCGGCCGCCTCGAGCTCCGGGCGCAGTGCCTCGCACATATTGATCAGGGCCGCCTTCGACGCCCCGTAGGCGCTAGCGGTCGGCAGCCCGCGATACCCAGCGAGCGACGACACGATCGCGATACGCCCGGCACCCCGCGCGACACAGCGTTCGGCTACCGGCACGAGGCAGTTCACCGACCCCATATAATTGGTCTCCATCAGCCGGCGGAACGGCCCGACGGAAAGCGCCCGCCCATCGACCGGTTCATGGGTACCGGCATTGAGGATAGCCAGTGCGATATCGCCGACCTCCGCCTCGATGATGGGCACGATAGCGGCAGCCGCCTCGGCATCGGTGATATCCAGCGGATAAGGCCGGACCTCCCCTAAAAACGCGGCGCATTCGGCAGCTAGCACGTCAAGCTCCGCCGCGTTCCGAGCGCTCGCCGCGACGACCCAGCCGTCTTCGGCTAGTGCGCAAGCAAGCGCATAGCCAATGCCGCGGCTCGCGCCCGTTACCCAAGCCACTTGCCGGAGACCCGCAGTCATGGCGTGGTCTGCCATGGGCTCACTCTGTTCATTCCTAACCCTGTTTCTACGCCCGTAAACAGGCCGCGGATCAGCCGTGTTCCGAACGACGCGCCAAAGCAGGCACGATCTATTCAATATTCGCGTTCATGCCCCTCGCGCACGCGCACCAGCTCGCACCCCACACCCTCGACATTGGGATAGATATCCGTCTTCTCCGTCGACACGCGCACGGCAATAACCTCATCGAACGCCAAGCACATTGCGGCAATCTCGCCTACCAGCGTCTCCTGAAGATTGATATGGCGTCCGCCGATCAGCTCTTGCACCCCGGCATGGACAAGATCGTAGTTGAACACCTCGGCAATCGAATCAGTCTGCGGCACGATCCCGGCATTCATATAGAGTACGATATTGATGCGCACCGGCTGGGTGCG
>PBPM01000088.1 GCA_002724635.1 Rhodospirillaceae bacterium | reverse complement strand
GCCAAATCCTTGGAGAGGTGGCGGACCTCCGGGACGCCGACGCCTGCCGGGCCGTCGTCGAGAAAACCCGCGACGCCTTTGGGCCGATCTATGGTCTCGTCAATAACGCCGGACTGACCTTCACCTACATAGCCCCCGGCCGCTACCGTCTGGGCTATACCAGGAAGTTTTATGAGCTCACAGACGAGATTGTGCAGAACGTCATCGATACAAACTTCGTCGCCGCCGACCGCATGGCCCGGCTCGTTGTGCCCGGCCTCATCGAGCAGGGCGACGGCTGCATCATCAACGTGACCACCATGCTCAAAACCATGACCAAGTCGGGCAGTTCACCCTACGGCCCCTCCAAGGCGGCGCTGGAGAATGCATCTGAGATCTGGGTAAAAGACCTGGAGGGCACCGGCGTCCGGGTGAACATCCTCAATCCCGGCGGGGCAGCCAACACGCCGGGTTTCACAACCCCGGAGGACCGGGAGATATCCGAGCAGTCCGTCGGGCCATTGGTGGAACCGGAGAAGATGATGGCGCCCATCTGCTGGCTCATGTCCGACGCGGCATCCCATGTGACCGGCATGCGCTATGATGCTGACCCTTGGGACGAAACCAACGACCCGGCAGAGGAGGCAGCCCGCATCGGCATCCCTCTCGGGCTCACGCTTAAATCCACTCCCTAAACATCACGGAACCTTATATGCCTAACCTTCCCTTCACCGACCCTAATCGAGATCGCTACTTCGAAGACTACACGGCGGGCGAGACTTATGTGCTCGGCAGTGTCACCGTCGACTACGACGAGATGCTGGAGTTCGCCAAACTCTATGATCCCCAGAACTTCCACATCGATCCGGAACGTGCCGAGGCTGGGCCCTTTAAAGGCCTCATCGCCAGCGGCTGGTTCACCGGCGCCAAGACCATGCCCATCTACGCCCGGCACTATCTGTCGGACGCCTCCTCCATGGCGTCACCGGGTCTCGACGATGTTCGCTGGAACGCACCGGTTCGGGCGGGCGACGAACTCACCGTCCGCGTGACAATCAAGGAGACCAAGAAGTCCCGTTCCAAGCCCGACCGGGGCGTGGTGAAGACCTTCATTGAAATCCTCAATCAGGACGACGTGGTGGTGATGAGCATCGACGTGGTCAACATGATCGCGTGCCGGCCCACCTAATGCGTCTTGCGCGAACCTGATCCGCCTACCCATATATTTGCACTCTCCCCTTAATCCCCCCATCAAGGGAAGGGGGGAATGGGGCTACAACAAATCCGCCGCTTGCTTGAAGACGCGATAGGCCTTCAGCGGGATGTACTCAATGTGCAGCATGCCGGCCTGCACAAGGGGCAAGTTGGAGGCTTTGGCTTGGGCGTCTTCCAGGCTGTCGGCTTCGGCGATGATCACGGCGCCGCCGCCGTCGGCCATGCTGTAGATCTCCCGGAAGAAATCGTCTTCCAAGAAATTGAGGGCTTGTTTAGCTTCTTTGTCGAGCAGGGGGGCAAACTCTTCAGGGGAATGCTCCGTGCTGCGTCGGGCGATCAATAAGATTTTCATGATGTGTTCTCCAAGTGGGTGAGTGTGGCCGGCCCGATCTTATCGCGGTAGGGCGCAGCCAGAGGTTTCAGGATATCTTCGAAGGCTTGTTTTTCGTCGTCGGTCATTTTGTGGATCTGGTAGTCGGGCGCCG
This sequence comes from Rhodospirillaceae bacterium, assembly GCA_002724635.1. GTDB lineage: Bacteria > Pseudomonadota > Alphaproteobacteria > UBA6615 > UBA6615 > UBA8079. The sequence continues at coordinate 3,537 of PBPM01000088.1, read as the reverse complement.
GCAGCTTGGCGAGGACGGCGTCCTCTTCGGCGACCGCGAGCGGTCTCTGCCCCGCCGTGCCGGCCTGACCAGCTTTGATTACCGCCGCTTGCATATCCTCCGGCCAGCTCTTGAAGACGTCAAGGTCGCAGAGGAACAAGGCCATCCCAAGCAGGTGATTTGAGAGCGTGATGTGGTGATGGAAGTCCTGCAGGCCGAAATTGTAGTAATTGGTGAGCGCGTTCTCCTGGGCAAAAGGCTCGCCTGTCCGTACCCGTTCCAGGAACTCGCTTAGTTGCACTACCTCCGGCTCGAAACCCAGGGCTTTGAACATCTTGGGATGCAATTCATTGAGGAGCGTCCGGATGGGCAAGCCTTCACAGTCCGCCGGTGTGCGGATCGGGTGGCTGGCGTTGGTGAAGTGTCGGAAGCCGTATTCCCAAATGCCAAGAAGCTTCAGCCCGGCGCCGTCTGCAAGCTTTTGTCCCACGGTATCGGAGAATTCACTGTCCACCAAAGCATAGGCCTGCTCCCGTGATTTGATCTCAAAGGGCAGGTCGAAGACGTAGAGCTCCGGCGCCACGTCGGCGATGTAGCTCGCGGCGATGTAGCCCATGGTAATCTCGCCGGACTTGATCAGGTCTGGCAGGTGGCCTGGCACCTTGCCAATGTCCATGATGTTATTGATGAGAGTGGTGTTGACCGCCTCGCCCAGCTGGTCGTGGAGAGAGCCCTCCACCATCTGCAGTGTGCGGCTGAGGAGAGACGTAATCGGCTGGTAGCCGCCAATGGTGATATCGAGGGTCATGAGCGGGCTCAGGTTCGGTAGGAGGAGTCGACCTTGTCCAGCTCTCGTAGGGCCGCCGGCCAATCATCCAAGCCCCGGCCCCGGTTGTGCGCAGTATATTGTTCTGATGTGTGCCGGCACACTTCATCGGATGGAATGACGAGCTCCGCGTCCGAGGCCATCAATTGGATCTGCACCCGGCTGCCGTTCACCAGATGCTCGGTCCAGCGATAGGCCTCCCGCATGTCCGCCCCCACGGTGACGGATCCGTGGCTCCGCATCATCATGGCGGACTTGTCACCTAGGTTGTGGACGATGGCAGCGCGTTCTTCTGCGTCTTCGGTGATACCGGAATATTCGTGATAGGCGAGGCGGCCGTAGAGGAAGACAGCTTCCTGGGTCAGCGGCAGCAATCCATCCTTCATGGTGGAGACGGCAACGCTGGCTTCTTCATGGATGTGCACCACCGCGTTCACGTCGGGCCGGGCGCGCAGGATGGCGGAGTGCAGCACATAGCCCGGCCGGTTGATGCCCGCGCTTTCATCCAGCTCCCCGTCCAGGCTGACCTTGATCAGGTTGGACGCGGTAATCTCATCCCAAAGAAGCACGTGCGGCTTGATCAGGAAATGGTCCGGTTCCTCCGGCACCCGGTGGGAGGTGTGGTTGTAAATATTCCGGTTCCAGCCCCGGCTGTGGAGCAGGCGGTAGCACGCGGCGAGGTCCACCCGTGCCTCCCATTCCTCGTCAGAGACTTTGCCTTTGAGGGACTCTACGTCCCGGAAGGCGGCTGATCTATCGTTGGCCATTTTAAGTACTCTCCTAAAGACTAAGCATGTCCCTTGGACCCCGGTTGGTCAATTTACTTTGTGCATGCACCGCCCGGAACTGCCGGATAAGATACGGTTAATGATTAATCTTGCCATTGTGGGCCTCGGCACGTGGGGTCAGCGTCACCTCCGCTCCGCGCGGACGAGCGGCCGGTTCGACATCAACATTGCCGTTGATCCAGTCGCCGAGCGTGCCGGTCTGGTGGCGGACGAAAATGGACTTGAGTTGCGCGCTTCCCTGGACGAGGTGCTCTCTGATCCAGCCATCGACGCCATTTCCTTGGCGACGCCCCACACCCTCCACACGGACCAGATCGTCGCGGCGGCGGCGGCGGGGAAGCACGTCTACACAGAGAAACCTTTTGCACTCAACGCCTCGGATGCCCGACGCGCCGTGGTGGCCGCCGAGGAGGCCGGGATCATCGTCGGGTTGGGCCACGACCAGCGGCATTACCCCGTCATCACCCGGTTGAAGGAGATGATCGACGGGGGCGACTTCGGCGAGGTGCTGACGGTGGAAACGACCCTCAGCCACCTGTCGCTGCTGCAGCCCTACCGAGACCTCTTCGCCGGCGAAGGAGAGACCTATGCCCGGGGCTGGCGGTTGAGCGACGCGGAGGCGCCGGCGGGCCCCATCTCCCAGTTCGGCCTGCACCGCATCGACATCTTCATTCACTTGCTGGGAGAGATTGAGTGGGTCTTCGCGGCGGGTTCCAACAAGGCCATTAGTCCCAGCTTTACGGATACGGTATCCGCGACCTTCGGGTTCCGGAATGGGGTGACGGGCACCCTGGGCAACTCGCTGGCGACACCGCTCTATAACCGGCTGCAGGTTTTTGGGACCGACATTTGGGCGGAGAGTACGGGCCCCGAAACCTTTGAAGAATACAGGGAATGTTCGCTTGTCGATTTGGTTGTCTTCAGCGGCGAGGATACCGACTTCCAGGGCTTTGAGATTGTTGACTCGGTGGAGAAGAACTTCGGCTCTTTCGCCGACGCCATTGAGGGCAAAGCGCCGTTTATCATCCCCCTGTCCCAAATGGTAAACACCATCGAGGTGGTGGACGCCCTGCAGAAATCTCTGGAGACCGGCCAAAGAGTAACTGTTGGAGAGGCGTAGGAGGATCTGATGTTCTTTCATGTGCAACTCATTGATAACCCGGCGACGCCAGAAAAGCGCGAGATATCCCGTGCGGACCATTGGCAGTATTTCGACGACCACCGGGACAACTTCATCGCCCGGGGCGCGACCTCTTCGGACGATGGGGAGACGTTTCTCTCCTCCGTCCTATTCGTGGAGTTCGACGATTGGGGCCAAGTGCAATCCTTCATCGATGACGAACCCCACAACAAGAACGGCGTCTACCATGACATTCACATCTGCCGCTGGGGCCACGGCCCGTCGTGCGCGCCCGGGCCAGCAGCCGCATCCTGATCATCGGTCAGGCGCCCGGCACGAAGGTGCATGAGAGCGGCATCCCCTGGAACGACCGCAGCGGCGATGTGCTGCGCGAGTGGCTGAACGTCGACAAGGATACCTTCTACGACGAAGCGCGAATCGCCATCATTCCCATGGGATTCTGCTATCCCGGCGTCGACCCGCGTGGCGGCGACAATCCACCGCGGCCGGAATGTGCCGAAGCATGGCACGCAGCGTTGCTCGCGCGGCTTCCAAACGTCGAGCTGACGCTGCTCGTCGGGATGTACGCGCAAGCGCGGTATCTGGCCAAAGACCGGAAGCGCACCCTCACCGACACGGTAGCGGCCTGGCGGGATTACGGGTCGAACCGGCTGCCTCTGCCGCATCCGAGCTGGCGCAACCTGCATTGGCGGCGCAAGAACCCGTGGTTCGAAGACGAGGTCGTGCCGGAACTGCGGTCGCGCGTGCAAGCCCTTCTTTAGGGTTCGGCAGCGTCCGCTTCCCGTTCGAGCGCATCCATATCG
>PBPM01000087.1 GCA_002724635.1 Rhodospirillaceae bacterium | reverse complement strand
GAATCCGGCGTTGTCGCCTCCGCCGTCGTCGTCATGAGTTCATCAATCCCGGTGATCGTGCCAGCGCGGTCAGTTCCGCGCCCGGCACCGTTCAGGCGCTCAGTTTTTTGCGGCCTTGTGCACGCCGGCGCGCTAAGACACGGCGCCCGCCCGCGGTCTTCATTCGGGAACGAAATCCGTGGCGGCGCTTGCGCACCAGATTGCTCGGTTGAAATGTCCGCTTCACGCGAATTCTCCATTGCCTTGACGGCCTTGCAGGTCGGCGCGCTGTATACGGTCTCGGCCGATGGAAGTCAACGTACCCCGACGGTGTTAAAGGAGCGTTTAAAGTCACGCATTGATGAATGGTTGAGACCGTCGCCGCCCACCACGTATTTCCGCAACTAAGAAGGAAAAGAATGCGATGACCGAACCCGATGAGCCCCAGCCTGGGAAATCCACCGCCGGAACGATCCTGCTACGCAGAATCCTACCGATTGCCGTCCTGATTACCGGGTTCGCAGCGTTTTTTGCCCTTGAGCTCAACCAGTTCGTCTCACTCGAGCCGTTGAAGCAGAACCGCGAGACCCTGCGTATGCTGGTCAGCGAAAATGGAACCATCGCGGCGCTGGCCTTCGCGCTGATCTATGCCGTGGTTGTCGCCTTCTCGTTGCCCGGGGGGGCGATCATGACGATCACCGGCGGTTTTCTGTTCGGCACCATTGTGGGCGGCCTGGCGGTTGTATTCGGCGCTACGGTGGGCGCGACGGCGTTGTTTCTGATTGCCCGGACAGCGCTGGGCGATATGTTACGTATTGAGGTCGGCTTCATGTCGAAGATGGAGGCGGGGTTTCGCGACAACGCGCTGAGCTATCTGCTGGTCCTACGGCTGATTCCCTTGTTCCCGTTCTGGTTGGTCAATCTGGTGCCGGCGTTTCTCGGAGTTTCGACCACGACCTATGTGATCGGCACTTTTGTCGGCATAATACCGGGTACCTTCGTCTATGCCTCCGTTGGCAACGGGCTTGGCGCGCTGATAGACGCCGGCCAGGATCCCGACCTCGGTATTATCTTCCGCCCGGAGATTCTCGGGCCGCTCGTCGGGCTTGCGGTTCTGGCGCTACTGCCTTTGATCTACAAGAAGGTGCAGGCTCGCAAAACCTAGACGGCATCGTGAGCACCGATATCGCTGAAATCCTCCCGAAATTTATAAAGACGCTAGTCGAGCTGGATCATCTGTGCCTTGAGGTAACCCGTCTCGGGCAGGAAGGGGTGGACCGGATGGTCCGGCGCCGCACCCGCGCTGCGCAGTATCCGTCCGTTCCGGCCCGCGTCGGCGAGCGCACGGCGGACCGCGTCGGCGAAACTGGACAGGTCCACATGATGCGAGCAGGAGGCGGCGAAGAGGAAGCCGCCCGGCGCGACGATCTCCGCGGCCAGCCGGAATAGTTTGCGGTAACCCCTGATGCCGGCCTGCAGGTCTTTCTTCGACTTTACGAAGGCCGGTGGATCGGCGACCACAACGTCGAATGTCTCTCCGCCACTGGCGACACTGCGCAGTAACTGGAATGCATCGCCGCGTGTGGCCGAGAATTTTGCGTCGACGCCGTTCGCCATAGCAGCGGCGGTCGCGAAATCGAGCGCCGCCTGTGACCGGTCGAAGGCATGTACCTCAGCCGCGCCGGCGAGCGCAGCAGAAACGGCGAAGCCGCCGGTGTAGGAATAGAAGTCGGCCACCCGCCGGCCCCGGGAGAGCGCGGCGACGAAGGCCCGGTTGTCGCGCTGATCGTAGAACCAGCCCGTTTTCTGGCCGGTGCGCGGGTCGGCCTGGAACACGCCGCCACTTTCCAGCACCTCGATCGGACCTTTGAGTTCCTTGCCCATTAAGCGAACTTCTTGAGGCAGCCCCTCGAGGTTGCGCACAGCGCTGTCGTTGCGGAACAGGATGGTTTTGGGTGTCAGCACCTCCTGCAATGCCACGGTCAGTGCATCGCTCAACCGCTCCATGCCGGCGGTGTTTAACTGGGCCACGCAGACGTCGCCGAACCGGTCGACGATCAGGCCGGGCAGACCGTCAGCCTCAGCATGCACCAGTCGGTAGTAAGGCACGCTGTAGAGGCTCTCTCGGACAGCGAGCGCAGTGCGCAGGCGCGTGGCTATGAAGTCGGCATCGATTGTCGCATCCGGATTCCGGCTTAGTATTCGTGCGGCGATCAGCGGGTGCGGATTGAAGGTAGCCACCCCGAGCGGCCGCTTGCTCGCATCGATAAGCCAAACCAGTCCGCCGGGCGGCAGTGCCTTGACGGCGGCGTTCATCTCGATCTCGTTGGAGAACACCCAAGGATGTCCCCGGCGCGCGCGCTTATGGCGACCCGCTTGGAGATGAATCTCGGGCAGCGCGGTCAGATTTTCGGCCAAGGTGTTCATCGGCGGCACTCTAAAGCCTTGTCCCGGGAGATTGAACCGCTCTAGCTTGCCTTTATGTCTGCACAGGAAATTGATGAACTGTATTGCCGCATCGTCGGCCAGGGAGAGGCGCTTGCGGCGCTGGAACTTCTGCGAGGCGAAACATGATTAGAGTGGGACCGGGAAATGCGATCACCGATGTTCCGGGCTTGGCGGTCGGTTCGGCCGCCGACCGTGGGATTTGCAGCGGCGTAACGGTGATTCTGCCCGACGCGCGCGCGGTTGTGGCAGTCGATACCCAGGGCGGCGGTACCGGTACCCGAGAACTGGAACTGCTGGGCACCGACGCGACGGTGGACGCGGTTGATGCAGTCGTCCTTGGTGGTGGATCGGCCTTCGGCCTAGCGGCAGCGGACGGTGTTATGGGGTGGCTCGTCGAGCAGGGCCGCGGCTTCTCCGTCGGCGATCTTCATGTCCCGGTCGTGCCCGGCGCGATCTTGTTCGATCTGCTCAATGGCGGCGACAAGTCCGGATTTCGGACGACACCTGACACGGCCTTGCCCTACCGCGTCCTTGCTCGCACCGCGGCGGCCAGCGCCGGTGACGCAGTTTCGCTTGGCAATGCCGGCGCGGGGTACGGCGCTACCACGACGGGTCATGACGGCCGCCGCCTTAAAGGCGGGCAGGGCTCGGCATCGGCGATGCTGGACAGTGGTATCACCGTCGGTGCACTGGCTGCCGTAAACGCGCTTGGCTCGGTTATTGCGAACGCGGCTGGCCAGTTCTTGGCAGGGCCGCTCGAACTTGGCGACGAGTTTGGAGGCCGCGGCGGACCGGTGTCCGTGGATGCGCTCGATCATCCCCTCGACAAGTATGGCCTCCCGACTGCAGCAACGAACACGACCCTCGCGGTTGTGGCGACGGATGTAACGCTGACGAAGGGCCAGGCGATGCGGGTCGCGAAGATGGCCCAAGCTGGCATGGCGCGCGCTGTTCGGCCGGTTTTCACGCCAATGGATGGCGACGTAGTTTTCGCGCTGTCGACAGGGCGTAAGGCGCTTCGCGACCCGGTGGGCGATGTGGCGCGAATCGGTATGGCGGCAGCTGACTGCCTCGCCCGGGCCATCGCGCGCGGGGTTTTTGCGGCGGAAACGCTGGGTGAATGGCCGGGCTATATCGAGGCTTATCCCGCCTCGCGCTGAACCTGTGCGATGGACGCTTCCCCGACGAGTTTGCTAGGTTTTGCCGCTCGGAAATCATGGGGACGATGGTTATGAAGAAGACGATCCGGAACGGTTTTGTGGCCGCGCTGGCCACCGGCCTGGCCCTGCTGGCCGGCCCGGTCGCTCAGGCGCAGTCAAAGGACTCCCTGACCATCGGCGTGACACTGGAGCCGCCCCATCTGGATCCGACGGCCGGCGCGGCGGCAGCCATCGACGAGATCGTCTACGCCAACGTCTTCGAGGGGCTGACCCGGATCGACCAGAATGGCGCCGTGCGGCCGCAGCTGGCGGAAAGCTGGACCATCTCGGACGCCGGCCTCGTCTACACTTTCAATCTCAAGAAGGGCGTAACCTTCCACGACGGAACGGCCTTCGATGCCGATGACGTAGTCTTCGCGCTCGACCGGGCACGTGCCGAGGATTCGGTCAACGCTCAGAAGTCGCTGTTCGGCGCGATCGACCGGGTCGAGGCCGTCGATCCCGGCACCGTGCGCATCACCCTGTCACGGCCCGAAGGGCGCCTGCTATTCAACCTCGGCCGGGGCGACGCGGTGATCGTTGCGCCGGAATCCGCTGCTAACAACAAGGCCGCCCCCATCGGCACCGGTCCCTTCAAGTTCGATCGCTGGGTGCGCGGGTCCCAAGTGCGCTTGGTGGCCGTAGATGCTGATCGCCCGATTCAGAAGGTCACATTCCGTTTCGTGCCAGACCCCACGGCCCAGGTGGCGGCGCTCCGGGCGGGCGACATCGATGCGGTGGCGAATCTGCAGGCGCCGGAAGCGGTTATTGCCTTTCAGGATGACCCGAATTTCGAGGTGTGGATTGGCTCGACCGAAGGCGAGACCATTATTGCAATAAACAACGCCCGACCGCCGCTTAACGATGTCCGGGTGCGCCGCGCGCTCGCCCATGCCATTGATCGCTTGACGATCATTGATGGCGCCATGTTCGGCTTCGGCACCCCCATCGGCACGCATTTTGCGCCGCATCACCCGGCCTATGTGGATCTGCGCGCTGGGTCCGCCCACGATACGGTGAAGGCGCGGGCGCTGCTGGCCGAGGCCGGCCAGAGCGACCTGAAGCTCACACTCAAACTGCCGCCGCCAACTTATGCCCGGCGCGGCGGCGAGATCGTGGCGGCCCAGCTCGAGGAGGCGGGAATCAAGGTTGAGATTATCCCTGTCGAATGGGCCCAGTGGCTCGAGCAGGGATTCCGCGGCAAGGACTACGACCTGACCATCGTCTCTCACACAGAGCCCCTCGACATTGGTATCTACGGTCGCGAGGGCTACTACTTCAACTACGACTCATCCGCCTTCAGGGCACTGATGCAGCGGCTTAACGACACGAGTAATTCCGCAGCGCGGAAGGATATTATGGGCGAGGCCCAACGGCTGATCGCGGCCGACGCGGTGAACGCCTACATGTTCCAGCTGGCGAAGCTCGGGGTCTGGCGCAAGGGGCTCGTGGGAATGTGGCGGAATGCCCCGGTGCAGGCCAACGACGTGACAGGTGTGCGCTGGGAGTAGGCGCCGGGGCGGTATTCCATGCTCACCTTTCTAGCGAGGCGTGTTTTCGTTCTGCTGCTGACCCTGCTGGTCGCCAGCCTCGTAATCTTTATTATTCTCGAGGTGCTGCCCGGAGACGCGGCGCTGCTTATCCTCGGCATCGAAGCTCAGGCAGACACGCTGGTGGCGCTGCGCGCGCAGATGGGGCTCGATCGACCCGCGCCGGTCCGTTATATCTCCTGGATCGGCGGTCTCGCCGTGGGCCAGACTGGTATCAGCCATACCTATGGCGTTCCCGTGTCGCAGCTGATCAGCGCGCGTCTGATGGTGACCGTGCCTCTTGCGTTGATTGCGCTGGTCCTGTCGACCGCAATCGCGATACCCCTCGGCATGCTGGCGGCGACCCGGCGCGGACGCCCGGGCGACTATGGGGTGATGGGCTTCAGCCAGATCGGCATGGCAATTCCCAACTTCTGGTTCGCGATCCTGTCAGTCCTGTTCTTCGCCGTTGCACTGGGCTGGTTTCCGGCTTCGGGCTTTCCCGGCTGGGAGGCAGGTCTGAAAACGGCGCTCTGGGCGCTTTTCCTGCCGGCGGCGTCCCTCGCCTTGCCAGAGGCGGCGATCCTCGCCCGGGTGGCCCGCACCGCGGTACTCGACACGCTGGGGGCGGACTATGTACGTACGGCCCGCGCCAAGGGGCTCGCCCCCCGGCGGGTCCTCTGGGGCCATGTCCTGCGCAATGCGCTCGGCCCTATGACCACGATCATCGGCCTGCAGTTCGCCTTCCTGCTTGCCGGTTCGATCGTGGTCGAGGCTGTCTTTGCCCTGCCGGGACTCGGGCGGCTCATATTTCAGGCGGTTAGCCAACGTGATCTGATGGTCCTGCGGGACGTGATCCTGTTGCTGGTTGCGCTGGTCGTGGTCGTCAACTTCCTAGTCGACATCGCCCATGCCGTGATCGATCCGCGCGCGCGGTATGCTGCATGAGGGCTGCCGTCAATACCGCGCGGCTGTGCCGCAATCCCGGCTTCCTGGCTGGCGCAGTCTTGACCGGCCTTCTGGTTCTCACCGGATTGGTATCGTTGGTCTGGACGCCGCATGCATTCGATGCGGTGGCGATCACTCAGCGCATGCAGGGACCGAGCGTGGCCCACTGGCTGGGCACCGATCATTTTGGACGCGACATCGCCACGCGGCTGATGATCGGTGCGCGCAACTCACTCATGGTCGGGCTGGTGGCCGTGGGGATTGGGTTGGTTGCGGGCGCGACACTCGGGCTCCTCGCTGCCGCGCGCGGCGGTTGGGTCGACGATCTGGTGGCTAGGGGCGCGGACATCGTCTTCGCTTTTCCCGCGATCGTGTCGGCCATCCTAATTACGGCGGTTTTTGGCCCCGGCGCGATCAATGCGATCATCGCCATCGGCATCTTCAACGTGCCGGTCTTTGCGCGCGTCTCGCGCGGCGCGGCGCGGCAGATCTGGGGGCTGGAATATGCCCGGGCTGGGGTGGCGACCGGCAAGTCGTCCATGTTGGTCACCCGCGATCATGTGCTACCCAACATCGCGCCGGTGCTGACCGTCCAAGCGACAATTCAGTTTGCCGTCGCGATCTTAGCCGAGGCGGCACTCGCCTATCTGGGGCTCGGGACCCAGCCGCCGGCGCCTAGCTGGGGGCGCATGCTGTTCGATGCCCAGACATTCATGGCGCTTGATCCCAAGCTGGCGATCCTGCCCGGGCTCGCCATCGCGCTGGCCGTGCTGGGGTTGAACCTGCTCGGGGACGGGCTGCGGGACGGGCTCGATCCGCGGCTGCGCGCTGAGCGAATGGGCCGGGCTTAGACGCTGCCCGCGGCGGCGATGGGCTGCACGAATTTCAGTTCCAAGTCCCAAGGGAAATGGATCCAGGTGTCCTGGCTAACCTCGGTCACGAAGGTGTCGACGAGTGGTCGGCCCGCTGGCTTCGCATAGACGGTGGCGAAATGCGCCTTCGGCAACAACTCGCGAACTACTTTGGCGGTGTTGCCTGTGTCGACCAGGTCGTCGACGATCAGGGTCGCCTCGCCGTCGCTGTCCATGCCCTTCAGGATCGAGATCTCGCCCTGATCCTGATGGTCGTAGGACGATACGCAGACCGTGTCGACAAGCCGCACCTCGAGTTCACGTGCAACGATGGCGGCCGGAACCAGACCACCGCGGGTGATCGCGACGATCTGCTTCCAGGGTCCCTTCTCGGTTAGGCGCCACGCCAAGGCCTTGGCATCGCGGTGGAGTTGCTCCCAAGAGACCGGGAAATCATGCTGAGGACTCGCCATGTCGGAACCGTTCTTTTTGCGGATGTCTGAAGTGCGGGTATTAAAGCGACGCGCGCGAGGGCGTGCAATCTCCGCTGGGGGCAAGGCTGTGGAACAACTGATTGGCGGCGCGGCTAGATGCCTCGTTCGTCGCCCGGGTGCAGCGTGGGGCCTGCTATCCGCCAGCTCCCATCCGGCTGTGCTGCGGCGGATATCAGCCACAGGAACTACGTCACAAGGAGCGCGGCAATTCTGCCTAGGGTGACGGACATGTGAGGATTATGGATTATGCCGTGCAGTGACGCGAGTAAGACGGTGGATCGTCGAGCTGGTATGGTGAGATGGCTTAGGGAGGGTGATATGCCGATCCGGAAAATCGACGCTGATGCGGTGGGACTGCCGGCCTTCGCGGCCGCCGATGTGACGGATGCAGCGAACATTAGGATATTCTCCCTGTCTAGCCATGCGCGGGCTCGTGAAGCGCTTGAATTCGGTCTCGAGGCCCGGGATCCGGGGTTCAATATTTTCGTCGTCGGAGAGGACCGCAGCGGACGAATGACCGCCACGCTCTCCTTCCTCGAAGAGGCGCTCAAGGGTGGGGCTCGGCCGGACGATTGGGTGTATCTCAATAACTTCCGACGTACCAACGAGCCGCTTGCCATGCGCCTGCCGGCGGGGCAGGGACAGCGGTTCCGCGACGATATGGCCGCGCTCATTCCGCAGTTGCGCGAGGCCCTTCACGAGGCATTCTCGCGAGACGAGTACCAGCAGCGCTTGCTTGACGAAGAGGCAGAGATGCGGGCCGAGATCGGCAAGGCGATTGAGTCGGCGCGGGCCGAGGCCGAGGCGGCGGGCCTGTCTCTGGTGCAGTCAGCCGAGGGCCTGATGGTCGCGGCGGTCAATGCGGAGGGCAAGCCCCGAGACATCGCCGGCCTGCCTGGCGCGGAACGCGCGGCGATAGACGCGGCCAGCGAGAAGGTTGGACAGATGCTGACCGATATCAATCGGGATGCGGCCCGGCGCCAAGCTGAGCTAGCCAAAAGCATCGGCGCGCTGAACCGGTCGGTTGCGGAGAATGCAGTTGGCGGTCTAGTCGACGCGCTGACCGCGCGCTACCGGGACCTCCAGAGCCTAAACCACTGGCTCGCCGGATTCCGCGTCGACGTGCTCGACCATCTCGCGCTGTTCCTGCCACATCGAGAAGTGAGCGAGACGCCGCAGGCCGCCGTTCCTGCTGCAGCGCCTGGCGTACAGCCAACCGCTGAAGGGCGCTATGCAGTGAACCTACTCGTGGACAATGGCGATGCTTCCGGCCCGCCGATCGTGCTCGAGGGCAACCCGACCTATGCCAACATGTTCGGGCAAATTGAGTATCGTCAGGTCGGCGGCGCCTTGGCGACCGACTATTCGCTGATCCAGCCGGGCGCCCTGCACCGTGCCAATGGCGGCGTGCTGCTGCTGCGAGCCGAGGCGATCGCCGCCCATGCCGACAGCTGGGCCCAGCTCAAGGGGGCGCTGCGCGACGGGCTGGTGCGAACAGAGGAACAGTATCGCGCAAGTGGGGTTCCCGTCGCCGGGGCGCCAAAACCGGCGCCAGTGCCGCTCGATGTCAAGGTCGTCATCGTTGGGGCGCCGCAATGGTACTACACCTTCTTCTCGGTCGATCCCGATTTCCAAGCCTACTTCAAGGTCAAGGCTGAGATCGACGCAGACATGGAGACGAGCTCGGCCAACCTCGCCTGCTATGCGGGCCTGCTTCAGGGTTTCGCCAACAAGCATGGCGCCGCCACCTGCACGGCGGACGCCATCGACTACCTACTTGGCTATGCCGCGCGCATCGCGTCTGACAGGTCGAAACTGTCGGCGCGCTTCGAGCTGGTCGAGGATATTGTTAACGAGGCGATCTATGCTGCAGGGCCGGGCGGCCGAGTGGATGCAGAGGCTGTCCGCGCGGCTCGGCGGAGCCGCCGCAATCGCAACGGCCGGATCGAAGACAGGACACAGGAATCGATCGAACGCGGCACGGTGATGATCTCGGCGGACGGCGTGGCAATCGGCCAGGTTAATGGTCTGACGGTCCGCGACATGGGCGACTATGCGTTCGGCCTACCCTCGCGGGTGACCGCGCGCACTTCGGTCGGCCGTCTGGGTGTCATCAACATTGAACGCGAGACGTCGCTCGGCGGTCCGGTCCAGCAGAAGGGCGCGCTGGTGATCCAAGGCTTCCTCGCGGGTATGTTCGCCCGCCGTGTACCGCTGTCGTTCAACGCGTCGATCACGTTTGAACAGAGCTATGGTGGGGTCGAAGGAGACAGCGCCTCGTTGGCGGAGGTTTTGGCGATCCTATCGGATCTCGCAGACGCACCGCTGCGTCAGGATCTGGCAGTAACCGGGTCGGTCAACCAGCGCGGCGAGGTGCAAGCGATTGGCGGGCTCATTCAGAAGGCTGAGGGTTTCTATCGCACGTGCGTCGAGGCGGGCCCGCTGACGGGCAGTCAGGGTGTTCTCTTTCCACGCTCGAACGAGCCGAGCCTGATCCTCGACGACGATATTACCGCCGACATAGCTGCGGGGCGTTTTCATGTCTATTCAGCCGCCCATGTAGACGAGGCGGTCGAATTGTTCACAGGGATTGCTGCGGGAACACTCGGTGATTCTGGTAACTATCCGACCGACAGCATCTATGGCCGAGTAGCTGAGAGGCTGGCGGCGTACGATCGAGCGCTGGATGCTCGCAACCGCTAACGCCCGCGTTCAGGAAGGATGCGGGCGATACCTCGTAGGGGCCGGGTCCGCCGCCTAGCGCACGAAGATGTGTACCTCGTTGCTGCCTACCTTGGCGCTCGACGTCGAGCTCAGCGAAAGCTGATCACTAGGCAGGCCCATCTGGATCAGCGTCTGCATCACCTGCTCGGCATTGCGTCGCGACTGGTTGGCACTCAGCGCGACCTGCGCGGGGGTACCCTGCTGCGGCACTATGGAGACGATGTCGAACACCGCTCCCGGCCGACGGTTGAGTGCCTCGGTGGCTGCGGTGAAGAGTGGCTCCTGATAAGGCACGTTCGGCCGATTGAAGCGGATTACCACCAGCGGGCGGCGGTTTGCCGGGTTCGAGACCGAGCCCGGTGCACGGGCAGACGCAGGCCCTGCCGAAGCGAACGCCCTGTTGGCCAGGCTGGTGCCGAACAACTCGCCATTCTTCACGGCTAACGAGAGAACTGTTAGGTTGCTGCGCTCGCGACCGACATAGTTCGTTTGGCGCGAGACGTCCTTGCTCAGCTCGTTCAGCAGCCGGTCGATCAGCACGACGGTACGGTTCACCTCGTCCTCAAGGGTTGAGAGCTGCAAGTGGTCCTCGTCGATGGCGCCCGTCAGGCCATACGTGGCGCGTACGGATTCGAGGATGAAGGCGGCAAGCGAGCTGCTATCCGCGACGCTGTTCGACAGGCTGTTCATGCGCCCAACGCTGTCGGAAATCTGATCGAGAGTGGCCTGCGCCTGAGCCCATGCGCTCACCAAGTTCGGGTTGCCTGGGGTCGTGCCGACCTGCAGGCGTGCCTGAATTTCCCCGACAAGGCTCTGATAAGCATTGGCATTCGCAACAGTCTGCTGGCGGAGTGTCTGCAGGAACTCGTTACTCGAGCCTATGCTCTCCTGCAGTCGGCCGAGGTCACCACGCAGGCGTTCGACACGGCGGCCCACTTCGGTGCCGGTTGGCTGGCCGGCGGTTACGCCGTTGGGCTGGAAATTGGTCTGTCCGAGCTGCGGCGGCGCACTCGACAGGGCGGGTTGCGGGTTGCTTTTGGCCTCGCTCGCGAGAATCACCTTCTGGTCTTTGCCGGAGGGGGATCCGCCTGTCAGGGACGGGATAAGCGTGTCATCTGTAAAACCGCAGGCCGCTAATAGCAGTGCTGCGCCGGCCAGTACCGACCAGGTGCATTTAGTTGTCATCCGCTCCCTTGTCCCTCAAGTGCCCCAGCGCGATCTCGAAAGCGCCGCTGATGCGGCGGACGCGCAAAAATTGCAGATTACCCAGATGGTTGTGCCGAATGTTAGCGATTGACCTGCAGCCGGGCAAGCGGCTTTTGGACCGGATTTTCGGGATATTTCGAGATTTAGCAAAGTCTCGAGCGCATACTTGCATTCGGACGGGCATTTGATTAGCTTCCGCGCGCCTCGGCCAAGCGCCCGTAGCTCAACTGGATAGAGCGTCTGACTACGGATCAGGAGGTTGGGAGTTCGAATCTTCCCGGGCGCGCCACTGCATATCATTGTTATACAAAGAAAAAAATGGGGCCTTACTGTCGAGCCCCGTTTTCTTATTTTGCAATATCTTACGTTCTGCTTACGTCAGAAAACGTCAGTTTTGTTGATTAGCCAAAGCTCACACTCTCAGATCGATCGGCTTGATTGGCTGTTTTGATTTCGCGGCTGATGGCTGACCTCTGGTTTCGGGATGTTACACTGCGTCGCAGCGAATGGAATTTCGGGCGGTGGTTGTTATGGATCCCTTAAGCAAAGACATTCTCGAATTCTGGTTCGGCGATACGAACCTCGCCGTCGGGCGCCCGCGGCGTGACGTGTGGTTTCGTTCGACGCCCGAGTTCGATGCCGATATCAAGCGCCGCTATCGCCACGTTTACGAGCGTGCGAGCGGTGGAGCGTTCGATCATTTCATCGAGGCGCCGGCGGACTGTTTGGCACTGATTCTGATGCTGGATCAGTTTCCGCGCAATCTCTATCGTGGCAGTCCGCGGTCCTTCGGCACCGACACAAAAGCACGGGAGGTCACGCGCATCGCGCTCGATAGGGGTCATGACAAAGGCGCAGCGACCTGGCACCGGCTGTTCTTTTATATACCGTTGGAGCACAGCGAGCATATTGCGGACCAGGACCGAGCCTGCGCGCTATACGAGGATCTGGGTGACGACCGTGCGCTCGCGGCCGCCCATGGGCATCGCGAGGCCATTCGCCGCTTCGGTCGTTTTCCACATCGCAACGAGGTTCTAGGGCGCGCGAACACCCCCGCGGAAGACGAGTATCTCAAGGACCCCCCGCTTTGGGGCAAGACTGCCGCCGAGGTAGCCGAGATCGAACGGCGCAAGTCCACCGGGTGATGAAGACGGCGGCGATCGTTTCGCGGCTTCGATGCGCCAGCAGTCGATCACCTGTTCGCCCGCGCTTGCATCCTCAACCATTTAGAGCGAATTATCGTAGCTCATGTCGATGATGCCGCTACCGATCTCGATGTTCCCGGTCTGGACGCCGAAGGTGACCAGCAGCGGGAAGGGCGACGCGAGCTGTCGGGCGAAGTGATGGACCCGGAAGTAGGCGCTGTCCGCCCCCGAGCTCCTCGGCGGCGACGGCGAGTTCGATCGACTGGAGTAATTCATCGGATCCGGTCTGGGTCTGGGAAGCTTGGCCGGGAGACTTGTGTCCTAAGGAGAGGAATCCGAACTTCTTCAAGCTGCGTTCCGATTCATGCCTTTGCGGCCGCCCTCTTTCTGGGATCGGCCGGGACGAACGAAAACTTGTACGGGATTGATTAGGGCTTGTCCCACGCCGGGCGGCGCTCCTCGGGGTCGATGACCCGCAGGTGCCGGCCCCTGAGTGCGCCGATGCGCTGCATCTCCTCCTCGCTCAGGGCGAAGTTGAAGATGGCGATATTTTCCTCGATCTCGGAGAATTCGAGCGCCCGCGGCACCACCCCGATCCCGGGCTGCTGGACCGTCCAGCGCAGCGCCACTTGGGCCGGCGTCTTGCTGTGGGCCGCGGCGATCTCGGTGATCACCGGGTCGTCGAGCATAGCGCCGCGTGCGAGCGGCGCGTGACCGGTGATCAGCAGATCGTGCTTGCGGCACGCCGCGATTAGACGCTCCTGATTGATGTAGCAGTGATACTCAATCTGATTCGTGACGAGCGGTTCAGGGCACTTGGCGACTGCCTCGTCGAGTAGGGCGATCGTAAAGTTGGACAGGCCGATGTGGCGGGTTAGCCCATGGCGCTTCGCCCGGGCCAGCGCGCTCAGGGTTTCTTTCAGCGGCACACTGGGCTGCGGCCAGTGGATCAGTAAAAGGTCCACATAATCAAGGCCCATTGTCTTGAGGCTGGTGTCGAGCGAGCGCGTGAAATCGTCGGCCTTTGCATTCTCCTCGGTCACCTTGGTTGTGATCCAGATCTCCTCGCGCTGTAGATCCGATGCGCGGATCGCCTCGCCGACCCATTGCTCGGTGCCGTATTTGCGGGCGGTATCGATGTGGCGGTAACCGTATTCGAGCGCATGCGAAATGAGTTCGACCGCGCGCTCGGGTTCGGGGAACAGCATCGTGCCGTAACCGACAGCAGGGATGGCGGCGGCGTTTGCGCCGGGGGCGGCGATCATTGGGGCAAGCGTCATGAAGGTTTTACCTAGTTCTGGATTTCCCCGGACCCGGCGCGATACATCGTGGCTTCGCGGCGGGCGACGATCTTCGCCAGATTTGCCATTGCGTCCGGATGGAAGTCTCGGTCGGGTCGTGTCTCGAGCTCGAAATTGCCGATCGCGTCTGCGCCGCGGACGAGGGTCGCGCTGTCGCGGAACTCCAAATTCTGCTTAACCGCGGGCGTCACGTAGCGAATCGCGATCCCGATCCGGCTGTCTGTCGAACGATTCGGTTCCGATGCGTGGGCCACATTCACATGATGCAGCGAGAATTCGCCCGGTTTGAGGGCTAGGTCCACGGCCGCGTCTTCGCTAATGTCGCGCTGCATGACTTGGCCGCGCGAAAGCAGGTTGTCGTCGGCGAATGTCTCCATATGCGCGGTCGCTCCCCATTTATGGGAACCCGGGATCATCCGCATGCAGCCGCTCTCCGCGGTCGCCGGCGAAATGGCAAGCCAGGCAGTGGTGATCTCGTCATTGCCAAGGCCCCAGTAGTTCCCGTCTTGATGCCATGATACGAAGGACTTACCGTCGGGCTTCTTTACGAAGAGTGTCGAACTCCAGACCAGAAGGTTGGGGCCGAGCAGGCTTTCGACGGCATCGAGGATGGCCGGTGTCCGAATGATGTCGGCCATCCAGGTCGTCACTACGTGGAGCTTCTGGGCGGCAACGCCCCGCATCAGTTCTGGGTGGCTACGCTGTGCGGCTTCCAGATGTGTGCGCTGGCGGGCCGCATCATCGGCGGTCATCGCCAAGACCGGGTGAAGGAAGCCATCGCGGTGATAGCGCGCGACTCTTTCGGATGACAGTGACCTGAGCATGGCGGGATCATATGATGTCACAGGCCCGCGCGTAAGAGGTGCGTCGGCGATGACGAACATTTATGTCGGGGCGAATCGGATTTCGATTCCAGTTTTGGAGCGAGCTGCAGGGGACGGGAGGATATGAGTTACACCCCGATTCATTTCAGCGAGGACGACCGCATCTTTCAGGCGCAGATTCGGCTATTTGCCGAACGTGAGGTCGCGCCCATTGCGGACGAGATCGATCACGAGGACCGCTTTCCCGATGAGGTGATCCCTAAATTCGGTGATATGGGGCTGCTCCAGTGGAGCGTGCCGGAGGCCTATGGCGGGCCGGAAGGTTCGCTCACTAAGCTCTGTATCGCGCGTGAGGAACTAGCGCGCTATTCGCTCTCGCTTTCGGTCATGGTTGGCGAGAACGGCAACGGCATGGCTTTGCCGCTGCTGTTTGCCGGGACCGAGGCGCAGAAGCAGAAGTACTTCCCGATTCTGGCCAAGGGCCGGACACTGGTCGCCTTCGCGCTGTCGGAACCGGAGGCGGGGTCGGATGCCGCGGCGCTACGCACGCGGGCAGTGCGCGACGGAGACGACTGGCTTATCAACGGCAGCAAGATCTTTGTCACCTGCGGCCCAGTGGCCGATTATGTGCTGGTGTTGGCGCGCACAAATGATGCTCCGCGTGCAAAGGGCGTTTCCGCTTTTATCGTCGACACGACGCTGCCAGGCGTCACGCGCGGGTCGAAAAACAAGAAGATGGGCTACAACGGCGCTACGCCGAACTGCGACTTCTTCTTCGAGGATGTTCGCGTTTCGGCTGACGCCATGGTTGGCGGCGACGGCGAGGGTTTTACCATCGCCATGAAGTGTATGGAGTTCAATCGTCCGGCGATGTCGGCCTCAGCCGTGGGTGTTGCGCAGGGCGCGCTGGATCAGGCTATCGCGTTCGCGAAGGGTCGCGAGCAATTCGGCAAGGCGATTGCTGAGTTTCAGGGCCTGCAGTTCATGATGGCCGACATAGCGATGCAGATAGAGGCCGCCCGCGCTCTGCTCTACGAGGTCACCGCGCGCTACGACCTGGGTGATATGGACGGCTATGGTGGTCTTTCGGCCATGGTGAAGACCCTGTGCAGCGATGCGGCGATGAAGGCCACAACCGATGCGGTCCAGATTCTCGGCGGCTACGGCTATATGAAGGAATTTCCGGTCGAACGCATGATGCGGGATGCGAAGGTCACCCAGATCTTCGAGGGCACCAACCAGATCCAGCGCATGCTGATTGCGCGGGAACTCCTGAAGTAGGAAAGCATGTCCATGAAGGGATTGCTCGAAGGTGTCCGGGTGCTCGATTTCACGACCATGATGGCCGGCCCCTACTGTACGCGTCAGCTTGCCGACCTCGGCGCGCAGATCATTAAGATCGAGTCCCCTACCGGTGAACAGAACCGCCGGGCCGCGCCGATCCGCGACGGCGAGAGCGCTGTATACGGTCATCTCAACTGCGGGAAACACAGCCTGTCGATCGATCTCAAGACCGCCGAGGGCCGTCGCATCGCGCTTGATCTCGCGGCGCATTGCGATGTTTTGGTTGAGAATGCGAGGCCCGGAGTGATGACGCGGCTGGGCCTCGACCATGCCGTGGTTCGCGAGGTGCGACCCGATATTGTGTACTGTTCGATTTCGGGTTTTGGGCAGACGGGGCCCGACGCGCAGAACCCTGCCTATGCGCCCGTCGTGCAGGCGGCCTCGGGGTACGAGATGGCCATGCTCGAACAGCAGCCGGAGATGACCCGCCCAGGCTTCGTCGGCTTATTCCTGGCAGACGTGATGGCAGCGGTTCAGGCGTTCGGGGCCATCAACGCGGCATTATTTGCCCGAGAGAGGACGGGCGCGGGCCGTTACATCGACGTCTCGCTGATGGAGAGCGTGATCTGGTTGCTCGTGTATGAGATCCAGCTCGCTCAAAACCACTTGGATACGCCGCGTGGTTATTACCGCCCCGTGCGCGCCAGTGATGGCTTCGTTATGGTCGCGCCGGGCGGGCAACTGACCTTTGAAAGCATGGCGCGGGCGATGGAGCACCCCGAATGGATCGCCGACCCGCGCTTCACCACCCATCCCGAACGCAACCGAAACTATGCCGACCTCATGGCGCTGGTCGAGGACTGGACCTCGACCCGATCCGCGGCGGAATGCGAGCGTGTTCTGATGGAGGGCAAGGTGCCCTGTGCGCGCTACCGCGAGGTGCAAGAGCTGTTCGATGATCCCCAGCTTGATCACCGCAAGGCCTTTGCAACCGTGTCCGATGGCGCGGGAGCGTTTCGTGTGCCCAATCCGCCCTTTTCCATGACCGATGCGGCGGTCGGTGCACGCGATTGGGTCGCCCCGTTTGGTAGCTCTGCTCCTCAAATTCTTGGCGATTTGCTCGGCATGCAGGCCGAGGGAATAGACGACCTCTTTGCACGTGGTGTTCTCTTTTCTCAGGGCTGTGCGCAGTCGGGCTAGGCCATGCACAGTTCGGATTGTCGCGGTGGGACGAAGCGCCTATCCTGATGTCTGGGCAAGTTTGAAAGCATTTGCCGATGGACCGATTGATAGAGCAGTTGAGTGAGGCGAGGGACAGCATCCTCGTCCATATCGTTTCGCCGCCATTCTATTCACAGGTCGTATTCGTCATCTCGGCTTTGGTCCTAGCTTGGTTGCTAAGCGCGAGCATACGCGCGCGCGTGTCGATTTTCCGCCATAAACCAAGCGCCGGCGCCCTGCTGGACCTACGCATGGCGTTCCACAATGCCGGCGATTTGCTTTTGCCGATTATCACCGCGCTGCTGCTCGGTGTTGGTACGCCGATTGCGGCGAGTGTCATCGGCGAGACTTGGCTGGTACGCGCGGCTCAGGGAATCGCCTTCATTCTGCTGGCCTTCAGCCTCGCTAACCATGTCATTTCGAGTACGACGATCATCTTTATCCTGCGTTGGATCGGCGTGCCGATCGCGCTGCTGTTCATCATAGGTCTTCTGGACGATGTAACTGGTTATCTAGATTCCGTCTCCTTCGAGGTGGGCAACATCAAGATTACGTTGCTTGCCGTTCTCCGCACCTTCCTGTTTGGGATTCTGCTTTTCTGGTTTGGCCGGGTTTCCAACTCCACGGGCCAGCGGGTCATCCGTAACCGTATGGGGCTCGATGTCAGCACGCGCGAGGTGATCGCCAAGCTGTTCGAGATCGGCATTTTCGTGCTGATGCTACTGCTGCTGCTGAACATCGTCGGGATCGACCTGACGGCGTTGGCGGTGTTCGGCGGTGCGCTGGGTGTTGGCCTCGGCTTTGGGTTGCAGCAGATCGCGTCCAACTTCGTCTCGGGCATCATCATCCTGCTCGATCGCTCTATCACCATAGGCGACTATATCGAGCTCGAGGATGGGCGGGCGGGGACACTGCGCGAACTCAAGATGCGTTCGGCGACCCTCGAGACCTTCGACGGCAAGGACATTATGGTGCCGAACGAGCAGTTCATCACCACGACCTTCGTCAACTGGACCCACAACAACCGGAAGCAGCGCTATTCGTTGCACTTCCAGGTCGCTTACGACACGAATCTCGAGGCAATGTTCGAGATCGTCCGCGACGTGGTGAACACCCATCCGAAGGTGATCACCGGTGAGCACCTACCGCTCGGCGAGCGGGCGGATGCCGAGATTGAGAGCTTTGGGGATTCGGGTATCAACATTTTAGTTGAATTCTGGATGGAGGGGATCGATGACGGCGACAACCGGGTCGGCGCGGATCTCCTTATGATGATCTGGACGGCGCTTCGGGCGAACGACATCCACATTCCTTTTCCGCAGCGCGAGGTGCGGGTGCTGGGACCGGTCAAGACCTGCTGAATTTCAATGTCTCTTTGGCACTTCCGGGTGCGGCTTGGAATTTCTTCTGCCGACCGGTGTTTTTATTTGTGACGCGGACACTACCGCACCCGCGGCTGGGCGTGAACGAGGTGGCAAGATTGTCTACCGCCATAGCCTGGTCACCCGGATCTCCCAAAGGGTCAACACGCTGTGCTTCACGGTCCTTATGATAATCGGGCTGCAGGTCCTGAACTGGTACCCAGCCTTGTAGCGGGGTCAGTTCGGTAGTGATAACGATACAGCGTTCATCGAGTTCCTTGCGGCTCGCCCGAACTGGCGTGACGTAGAGATTAGGGGTTTTGTCGCGCATATACGATCATACCCTTCAGATTCTGCATGTCTGATGCGGGATATGCTAGCCTTTGCGGGTCATTTGACGGCGGAGGATATGTAGGATGGCGGAACAGGTTTCATACGTGGCTTCGCCGGGCCGAGTCGTGGATATTGCTGCCGATATCCGGGTGGGCATCCGGTCGCCCACGGATGTAGTGCAGGCATGCCTCGACCGCATTGCGGATGTGGACGATCAAGTGCAGGCTTGGGTGTCCGTCGATTCTGCTGGGGCGCTTGCGACAGCTGCGGAGATGAACCGCGAGGCCAATGACGGAATGTTACGCGGGCCGCTCCACGGGGTGCCCTTCGCGATCAAGGATATCTGCGACGTTGCGGGCTGGCCGACTCGGTGCAACAGCCGGACCCGCGCCGACGCACCGCCCGCCACGGCTGATGCCGAGATCGTCAGCGCGCTGCGCGCCGCCGGGGCGATCATTCTCGGCAAGACCCACACCACCGAGTTCGCCTATTACGATCCGTCGCCGGCGCGCAATCCGCACAATATCAAACATACGCCCGGCGGCTCGAGCAGTGGCTCGGGAGCGGCGGTCGGTGCCGGCATGGTCCCCGCGGCAATCGGCACCCAGACGGTGGCATCTGTGAACCGGCCTGCGGCCTATTGCGGGATCTCGGCCTTCAAGCCGTCGACGCGCAGCATGCCGACTTATGGGATCGCGCCGCTGGCGCCGGTCTACGATACGCCGGGAGTCTATGGCAGGTCGGTCGCGGATGCCTGCTACATTTATGACGCGGTGCGTCCGCCCCATGGCCGCCCCGACGACGGGCTCGGCGGCGAGCTTCGCGTGGTGGTCATGAATGACCCGTTCCTGGGCGAGGCGGAGGCGGAGATCATCGCCACGCGAGACAACGTGGCCGCCCGTTTGCGTGATGCAGGCCATGAGGTCGTGGAGATGGATGCGCCCTTCTCGATCGAGGCGCTCAACGAGTTGCAGGGCCACACCACGGTCTATGAGCTTGCCCGGGTCCATGCGGGGTTGCTGGAGTTTCCCGAAGATCAGGTCGGCGCGGTATTACGCCAGGCCGTGATTGACGGCAACGAGATCGACGACGAGGTCTACCAGGCTGAGCGGCGCCAGATCGATGCAATGCGGATGACCATGCTCGATGCCCTGAGGCCCGCCGACTTGGTGCTGTGGCCAGCGGCACCCGCGACCGCGCCGGCGGGCTTGAAATGGACCGGCGACCGGCGATACATCGCGCCTTGGACCGCGATCGGCGGTCCCGTCGTGTCCATGCCGTCGGGTTCCGGTGCGGGCGAGATGCCGATCGGCATGCTGCTCGCCGGCGTGCCGGGCTATGATCGCTATGTCTCGCGCGTGGCACCCCGGCTGGCAGAGGCCGTGCCGGCGGCTGCCTGAGATAGGTCATGGAATGGATGATCAAATGCGTGTCCTGGCCGGGCATGGCCGAACGCCGCGACGCAAACATCACCGCGCATATCGAGCATCTCGACCAGTTCAAGGCCGAGACTTGGTATTCCGGACCGACGCTGGTGGGCGACGGATCGAACGCCAATGGCAGCTTCCGGGTAGTGGATTTTCCGACACTCGGGGCCGCGCGCAGCTATATCGACACCGACCCCTATGCCAAGGTCGAGATCTTCCAGCGGATCGATATTGAGCCGCTGCGTCCTTGGACCGATATGCGCCAGCGCGACTATGCCCAGGCCGAAGCCCGGATCCAGTTCATTGTTATCGCGCGCGCGGATCCATTGCCGCCGGTATCGGTGGCGGATGGCATGACTGCCTTCCTTGGCAACCACTTACGGTATGTTGTTTTCGCAGGTGCGCTGATGGATCAGTCGCACGCCCAGCTGACCGGTGCGCTCTATGTCATCGATGTGGATGACCGTGCCGGGGCGGATGCGTTCCTCGCCCACGAACCCCTGTCCCGGGGCCCGGAGGGCCGCAGCCTTACGATCGAACGCTGGCGTTTCGGCCACGTCTAGGCCAACGCCGATTGGAGAAAAGACCATGACCAGTGCTGTAATTGTATCGACCGCCCGAACGCCGATCGGGAAGGCCTATCGCGGATCCTTCAACAACACGACTCCCGCCAAGCTTGGCGGCACCGCTATTAAGCATGCGGTCGAACAGGCGCGGATCGAGCCGGGCATGGTCGAGGATGTGCTCATGGGCTGCGCCAACCCCGAGGGCGCGACTGGCCAGAATTTCGCTCGGCATGCAGCACTGTGGGCGGATATTCCCGTGACTGCCGGGGCGGCCACCATCAATCGGTTTTGCTCATCGGGATTGCAGTCGATCGCCATGGCTGCGAACCGGGTGGTGATGGACCAAGTGCCCGTAGCCGTCGCCGGCGGGATCGAGGCGATCAGCGCACTCGATCCTGCGCATCAGGCCGACATGCGCGTCGAGGACCCGCATGTGCGCGACGTGAAGCCCGAGATTTTTATGGTTATGCTCGACACAGCCGAGACCGTGGCGGAACGATACAATGTCAGCCGAGAACGTCAGGACGAATACGCGCTGTCCAGCCAGATGCGCACGGCTGCGGCGCAGCAGGCCGGGCGCTTTGACGACGAGATCGTCCCCGTCGAAACGAGCATGCTGGTCAAGGATCGTGAGACGGGCGAGGTCAGTGAGAAGGCGGTCACCCTGGATCGCGATGAGTGCAACCGGCCGACCACCAATGCCGAGAGTCTGGCCGGGCTCGGCGCGGTGCGCGACGGCGGGTCTGTTACGGCGGGCAATGCCAGCCAGCTCTCGGATGGTGCGTCGGCCTGCGTGGTGATGGACGAGAAGCTTGCTGAGCGGCGGGGCCTCGAGCCACTTGGGCGTTATCTTGGGTTGGCTGTCTCGGGCTGCGAGCCCGACGAGATGGGCATCGGCCCGGTCTTCGCCGTCCCGCGCTTGCTCGAGCGCAACGGGCTCACGGTGGACGATATCGACCTTTGGGAGTTGAACGAGGCGTTCGCGGTCCAGGCACTTTATTGCCGTGATAAGCTCGGGATCGACCCGGAGAAATACAATGTCGACGGCGGCTCGATCTCGATAGGCCATCCCTATGGCATGAGTGGCAACCGGATGACGGGTCACGCGCTTATCGAGGGTCATCGCCGCGGCGCGAAGCATGCCGTGGTAACCATGTGCGTCGGCGGCGGCAT
>PBPM01000086.1 GCA_002724635.1 Rhodospirillaceae bacterium | reverse complement strand
CGGGCCTGCTGCCGAATGCCGAGGAGCTGTCGGTGCTGGGCGCTGCGTTGGCGGTCAAGCCCGGCGACCTCTGGTTTGTTCCGATGGCCGAGGATAACGAGGTTGCGATCACCCATCTCGCCGGCAGCGAGCGACGACCGTTTCCGGACACGAATGCACCCTTTTGCGAATTGTCGGAGCTCGCACGGACCCCACATCAGCCCGGCCAGCGAGGCTTCAACGTTGTGATGCTCGGCGGTGCTGCAAATACGGACGGGCCGGGATTTCAGCATCAGCTCCATGAGTATCTCTATAACTATGGCGATCAGGATATCGAGTTGTTCTGGGGTGATGGTCGAAGCGCGTCGATAGGTCCGGGCGATTCCGCCTATATCCGCCCGATGGTTGAGCATTGGCTGCAGGGCCCCGCGGGCGCCTGCCTTGCTATGTCGCGGATTGCTGGCGAGTTGGTCGATGAAGTCTTCGATGAATTCGCGACCTTCGCAACGGACGGTCGGAGCCGCGCGCTGGCGGAAACCAAGCGTTGGTTCTGAGGCCACCGTTCCGGTGCCCAGTCGCTGTTCACGACGGGGCTGCGCTTGATGAGGTCATTGGTCCGGCCATCGCCGGGCGGGACTGGGCGCTGGTTACAAGCCGCTCCTGGGCAGACAGAAACTTCGACGCTCGCATTGCGGCAATTGCTGGTTCGCCCGCAGCGGTTATCTCCAATATTGACCCGAACCCGTTGATCTCGCGGATGCCCTTACTCAGTGAGGAGATACCCGATGTGTCGGTGGTCGTCGCTCTGGGCGGGGGCAGCGTGCTGGATGCGACGAAGGGCATGGTGGCACTCAAGGCGCTCAGGGGCGACATGTCGCCCCTGCTCGATCATCTTTCCGAAGGTGCCGCACTGCCGGCGAAAATACTCCCAATTCCGATCATCGCGGTGCCGACCACGGCGGGCACAGGGTCCGAGGTGACTCCCTGGGGGACGCTATGGGGTGACGACGGAACAAAGTATTCGATCAATGATCCGCGTCTCTATCCGAGTCATGCCATCTTGGACCCTACGCTGACGATAACCATGCCAAGCGAGTTGACCCGATCGACAGCACTCGATGCGGTGTCTCATGCGCTCGAGGCTGTCTGGAACCGGCGGCATACGATATTCACCGACTATCTTGCCGCTCAGGCGATCGCGCAGGTCCACAAGTATCTGCCGGTCGCGGAAGCGCGGCCCAAGGATATCGAGGCACGCGGCGCACTGCAGACGGCCGCCTTGCTGGCGGGACTCGCCATGGGAACGACACAGACGGCGCTGGCACATTCCATCAGCTATCCGTTTACCGCGCGTTTCGGTGTCGCGCACGGTTTTGCATGCAGCTTCACCTTGGCAGAAATTGCACGTTTTAATCAGGAGGAGGACGCCGCACGATTGGCGCCGGTTGCCGAAGCGCTGGAGTGTGCCGTCGATGCAGTTCCCGACACACTCGAACGGTGGCTGGTCGCGCTCGGTGTCGGTGACGTCATGGCTCGACATCTCTCCGCTGACGACATCGATACATTTGGAGATTCGCTGATTACGCCAGCACGCGCGGCCAACAATCTTCGTCATGCGGATGGCCTTATCGCACGGCAGATCGCGCGGCGCGCTTTCGAACGACTAACTGCCGGCTAGGCGGAAGAGCCGTCCTTCAGGCGAGTCATGAACGCCGCCTTGCTGTCCTTCGGCGCGGTCTTTGGCCGACCGAGATCGGCTCGCGCGCCGGGCAGTACCATGATCTCGAGAAACGCCGATCCATTCGCTGCCAGCATGTCTTTGAGTGCAGCCGGCAGGTCACGCGGGCTGGTAACGCTACGAACCCAGTCATAGCCGCATGTCTCGGCTATCGGCGCTAGAGAGAGACCAACCCCGCTGGTCGGCTGGCCGCCCACCGAATCATGGACCTCATTGTTGAGAACTACATGTCGGTAGTTAGGGATTGCCGCCGAGGTGACTAAGCCCCCGAGATGCATGAGCATGGCCCCGTCTCCATCGAGACATAGGACGGCGCGCGCGCGATCTGCAAGCGCGACGCCCGCAGCGATCTGTGAGGCGTGCCCCATCGAGCCGACTGTCAGAAAATCCTGCCCATCGTGGCGACCTTCTCCTAAATCGGTTTGCCGGCGAATTTCCCACAACTCCCGCGATGCCTTCCCGGTCGTCGAAACGATTGGTATCTCCGGCCCGACGGTCTCTGTAATAACGCGGATCGCGTCCTCTCGCGTCATGACGCCGACGGAGTCGCCTGACGGTGTCGTGAGGGTGGCAAGGGCACCCTTTCGCACGACGAGCGCGACAGGTCGGTTCTCCGATTGCGCCAAAGAAATGAGGGTGGCGACGCCGTCCGACAACCCGTTCTCGATTCCGTCAGGTCCGAGGATCAGGTAGGGAATCCCGAGAACATCGAGCAGTCCCGTCGTGATCTTGCCCTGCTTGCGGTGTTGCGGCTCATCCGCGAGCTGTTCATTGCCGTTCAGTTCGGCACGCCAGCCGACAACCAGAAGAACAGGGATTCCGTAAACCTCCTCATCCATCAGGGAGGTCAGGGGGTTGATGGCGTTCCCGAGACCGGAGTTCTGCAGGTAGACGCATGCGGTCTGACCGGTCGCGAGGTGGTGTCCAGCTGCCAGTGCGATAGCGCTTCCCTCGTTCGCGGCGACCACATGCTCGCCGTCTTGGAACCGCGCGACTATTGCCGATGTGAGCGGTGACAGAAGTGAGTCGGGGACACCGGTGAAAAATCCGATGCCGCCCGCGCAAAGTTGATCGAGAAGTGCGTTAGGCTCGATCATGAGACGGTATTAGGGATCATGCCGAGCAGTTCGTCCACGGGCAGGCATATGTCATCGGCCTCCATGGCGCGGCCGTTGCGCAAAATGGACTCGCCCACTGCACGCATCGCCGGGAATGAAGCTCGGAGGAGGTGGTTGGCATAGATCACGATGTTCACCCCGTGCTCGATCAGCTCGGATTCTCGGACGACGCTGTACTGGGTAGGCACAACGACGATCGTCGTGTCCGGATCGGCCTCGCGGAACTTGTCGCAGAACTCGAAGATCTCGTCAGGTGTTTTACGGCGGCTGTGAATCATGATTCCGTTTGCGCCGGCAGCCACATAGGCGCGCGCGCGCACCAGCGCGTCTTCCATGCCGACACCAAGTATAAGGCTCTCGATTCGGCCGATGATCATGAACTCGTCTGTGAGAGCAGCCTTCCGGCCCACCGCGATCTTCTCTGCGAACATATCGATGTCTTCCTGAACGTGGTGTCCATCGCCGTCCAAGAGCGAGTTTCGTTTCGGGCCGGTCTTGTCCTCGATGATGATTGCGGATGCCCCTAGGCGTTCCAGAGTACGTATCGTGAAAGCGAAGTGCTCGGGCAAGCCGCCGGTGTCGCCATCGAAGATAAGGGGCTTGGTGGTCACTTCAAAGAGTGCGTCGATGGCGGCAATTCGGCTGCTGGTATCGACTAGTTCGATGTCGGGTTTCCCGCGCACTGTCGAGTCTGTCAGGCTCGAAACCCACATTGCTTCGAAGCGCGCGACGCTGTCTTCCCGATTGACGGCGAGATTCTCTGCAAGCAAGCCGCAGAGGGGACTGTGAACCTCGATGACCCGGATCAGCTCACCAGAGTCAAGGTGTCGCCGCAGGCTTTGTCGGCGAATTTCGGATGTCGTGCCGAGGCCTCTCAGCTGGGTATTGAAGCGCGGCGTCGAGACTCCTTGCGTATAGGGGACTTCGATCAACTTGCCACCCCATTCGCGTAAGGCGTCTACGACGCGATCTCGGTAGATCTTCTGGTGGCCCTCGCACCAGTCATCGCCATGGATCACAATCTCTGGTTTGAACTTTCGCAGGTTGGGGACGAAATCCCATTCCTCTTGCGGAACAACCTCATCGACACCGACGATGTTTTCCAAGATTCGCCGACGATGTTCGTACTCAAGATACGGGAGAGGCTTGTAGCGGGACACGGCCCCATCGGTCATAAGCCCGATCACCACCCTGCCGTGCTGGCGGCCGACCTCGATAACATTGATCAGACCGTGATGCATGATGTCAGCGGTCATCCCGATGTAAACGGTCGGGGCCTTGCTTTTGTCTGCCATGAAACCCCCTTGATCTCAGACCGGTTGCCGACTCGAGCCCACCCGAAAGAATCGATGCCGGCGACGGAGTTCTGCGGCCGGATACCGACTGGAGTCCCGCCTTTATCGCAATTGGATTCCGGATTGGCAATCCGGAGCTGGTGGATCCGCTGTCCGCCGAGGGAATAGGGTCGCGGTGCCTATTCCTCGCCGATTAGTGCCTTGAGTCTGTCTGCGTTGAGCCAGTCGTCGTTTGCATCACTCGCGTATCGGAAGCCCTGCCCCACGGCTGTTGCACCGTTCTTTTCGTGAAAGGCCTGAATGCGCGTGTCGTGGTTTGGGCAAATGACATAACGATCGCCGAGGTCCAGTACGATCGCTGTATCGTCCTCGCTGATGAGGACCTCGTGCAGTTTCTCTCCTGGCCGGATGCCTATCACCTCGTTCGGAATACCGGGGGCGATCGCTTCCATCATGTCGACGATCTTCATACTGGGGACCTTTGGAACGAAGATTTCACCACCGCGCATGAGCCCAGCGCTCGACAGAACAAAATCGACGCCTTGGTCGAGAGTAATCCAGAAACGCGTCATGCGTTCGTCGGTCAGGGGCAGGCTCTTGCGACCCTCGGCGACGAACTGGCGCAGAAGGGGGATGATGCTACCACGTGAGCCGAGCACGTTGCCGTATCGCACCACTGCAAACCGGGTTGGCGCATCAGCGGCCAGCATATTCCCGGCTACAAAGATCTTGTCCGACGCAAGCTTACTTGCGCCGTAGATGTTTATCGGATTCACTGCCTTATCGGTCGAAAGAGCGACCACCTTGGGTACTCCGGTTTCAATCGCCGCAGAGACAATATTCTCCGCACCATTGACGTTGGTACGTATGCATTCGAACGGATTGTACTCGGCCGCTGGCACATGCTTGAGCGCGGCGGCATGTACGACGCAATCCACTCCGCGCATTGCCATGCGCAAGCGGCTCTGATCGCGCACATCACCGATGAAGTAACGAAGTTCGTCGCGGTTCTTGAAAACTTCGGACTGTTGCATATCGTATTGCTTGTGTTCATCGCGTGATAGGATGATGAGCTTTCTAAGCTTGTAACGGCACAGCAGCTTTTCGGCGAACCGGCGCCCAAAGGAACCTGTGCCACCGGTAACCAGAACGGTCTTTCCGCTCCAGTCAATCGAGTCGTTGGTCTTGTCTGGCATGTTTTCCTTCAATGCATCCTTTTGGAGCCGTGTCGTTGCCGGTGGGAACACCTTTGCGCCCAATGCTGTTCCGAATACGCAAAGCGATCACGGCTGTCATCGTTTTTTTCCGCTGGGACGGGATTAGCTGATAACAGCTTTGCGTCTCAGTTTCGCCGCTCGATCGTGACGATCAGACGAAAGGCCATGAGCCTTCCGAGTAGTGGCATAAATACCGATTCGAGCGACAACATCGCAGGCACGATGGTGGCCGGGATTACCGTCCATTTCCTGAAGCCGCCGGTAAGTGGATATGCGAGCAGGCTATGGTAGCGAACATCGACTATATCGAATATCGGGAAGCGATCCCGGAACCGCTCGCGCTGTTTTAAGAACATCAGTGTGGGAATCGCCTGATTCGCATCGAACGGGTCGCGGTTTGGGTTCGGTGTTCCGGCCACGAATACATCTGCCTCGGCGTCAACTGGCTCGGGATGCAGGTGGGTATAAAACAGGTTGCTGAGTGGCGTAATGGCCGGCTCGGAAAGCAGGACCCGGCCTCCGGGTGCGAGCACCCGGGCCGCTTCGTCGAGAAAGCGGACCGGGAACTCGATGTGGTGTAAAACATCGAACAGGACGATGTTTGCGACTGATGCATCTGCGAAGGGGAGCTGTACCGCGTCCGTAACCGCGTCCAGCCATGGCGCCACGATGATGTCTGTAGAAATTGTTTCCGGTGCAAAGTTCTTGAAGTTTCCCGACCCGCCGCCAATCTCGATCGTTGGGCCGGGCCTCTGTTTTTCGGCGAGACGTCTGTAAACATCCTTGTAGACCGCGCGTAGCGACGCTTTTCGCTCCCAGGCCCTGCGGGCATTCTGTGATTTCGCGGTGTCGGAAGCTCGCATGGATCAATAAAGCCTAACCATGACGGATCGACTCAAGTGTTGTCATGGCCATGTGCCAGACGGATGGTCTTGGATTGGTTGACGGTGCCGGCTTCCAGCACCGGGCAATGCAAGAATACGCTCGTCGGGTCGTTCTTCGCCGTGCGCACGACCCAGTGGTTGCCAAGGCTGTTGAAAGAATAGGGCACGCCCTTCTTAATGCTCGGGTAGAACGCATAGGACAGCGAATCAAACAGAAGCGCGAGCCTGGTGCGACCCGGAAAGTTCGGAATGCAATCCGACAGATCACTGGTTTGTATCCAAGGCGTGACAATATCGTCGAACTCCTCGGCCTGCAGCAGGTCGTGTGTTCGTCCGAAGTCGGCGAGCTCGAAGGCGTAGTTCAGATAGCGCCAGCCGACCAGTAAACTCATCAGCTTAAGCAATTTGGACCGCAAGGCGGCCTGGTCCCCGTTGGGTGACCAGAGATGATCAAAGCTCCGGAAGTAGAGCGCGTCTCCGCTTCGTACCTTGTCCTTGCGTCCGCCCAGGACGCGGATGTCGGAACGGTTAATTTGCAGGTCGAACAGAACAAAACCACGAGAGGTGAGGTGGCTGTCGATCTGGGAGAACGGGACGCCTCGGGACTGTTCGGTCCAAAAACCGACCTCCGTATGTACACCGAGGATGTCATCGGCAAACATCCGTTCGCCGCCCTGTATGACTAGATCCTCTGTTCCTTCGGTGTCCAGTTTGATGAAGTTAGCCGGACGGATTCCGAGTTGCCGGGGTGCAGAATCTAGCTTGAGCGCATTGATTGTGATCTCATCGCTCTCGCTACCTAAGTATTCGATCGACCGTAGCGAGGATTTCGTTCGTTGCTTCGATCGGCCGGCGTAAAAGGTAATCGGCCCGTCCTTATTGGTAAGCGCGAGATTGTGTAACGTGACGTGTTCCAGCGTACCAGCATCCACGAGATTCTGGAAACTCACCGGGTGTGGCTCGAAGCCCTCCACGGGCGCCCATGCGGCGGGCCCGTCCGGGTAAGGCGTGATCGCACCGCCGGCCGCGCCAACGTCATAGATCGTTACCGGGTCGGCATTGAAGGTTTCGTGGAAACGTGGCGCGAGGCGTGAATCAAGATCCGCGAGCATGCGTCGTCGAAGAGCAGTCAGAATACCCATCAATTCCCTGCCTCGGTCAGCTGCTCGAGCAACTCTATTTCCGAGGTGATCCGCGCGTCCCAAGTCGGAATGAGTTGCTCGGCCCGCAGGGCAATTGCTCGGGCGCGCCGCGTCCGATCCTGTGCGTTGGATTCCAGATGAACCAGCGCTTCGCGCAGGCCCGCGACATCGTCTGGGCTTGCGATGCGAAAGATGGTGTCCTCCGGCATGAGTTCGTCGGTATCTACGTCGATCCCGCGCGTGCCGGGCGATGTGGGGATGATCATGCACACACCGGCTCTCATCGCTTCCAAGTTGGCGTTTGTCAAGTTGCACATCCGGTTTAGGGACACATAGACATCGCAAGCCTGCTGAAGGCCCAGCATTTGATTATGTGCCACCTGCCCGAGGAAATGGAACTGCTTCCCGTGCCCGGCGTCATCTGCACGCGCACGCATCTGAGTGGCGAAAGGGCCGTCGCCTGCAACGATCGCGCGGAACCGGCCCGGTGCACGATCGAGCGCACCGGACACGGCCTCAACAAACTCTAGGCATCCCTTGTCCTCCACAAGCCGTGCGACGAACAGGATCTTGGTTTCCGGGCCTGATACCGCGTCGCGGATATGGTCATCGAGGGAGGGATTCTCGATAGGATCGACACCGTTTAGCATCATGCGCCGCGGGGTATCGGGCGCAAGCGCACGTTCCATCCACTGCTCGCCGCCGCTACCATCGCGCGAACACAGGGCCATCGAGAATGGTGCACGATAGGCCCAGCGGGTGATACGCGCGACCGGTCCTGCAAGATCGAGCATGTCGTGCATGGCTGGCGGCACCCCCATGATGCGCCATACGACGGGCACCGCCTTACGGCGGGCGGGAAGCGATGCCGCGTATATGTTCACGCGGTCGAAATAGGCGATGTCCGGCATGATGTCGTCGCACAAACGTCTGATCTCTCGATACTGGCCGATCTCGCGGAGATAGCCCCGTGCGCGTCCGAACGCGGTGGGAAGCGGTGGGCGCATGGGTACCACCGTGATCTCACGCCCAAAGCCCTCGATCGGGAAGGTGCAGGTCTTCCTGCTGGGCCAGTCGACGGCATCGTCCTTGACGGTGAAGACGACCCGCAGGTCGTGTTCGGTTTTGTCGAGCGCCTCGAGGAGCCGGTAAACGGTCGGCACGCCGCGCGGATCCCAGCGCCGGTCGCGGAGTCCTTCCGCGAGGCCGCTGAACAGTCGTGATACATAAAGAATGCGCATCACGAGGCCGCCCGATCGAGGCCACGTTCACGAAGCCATTCGCGCGACAGGAATGATACCGGGTTACGCAGGTCGCCTGCGTGGCGCAGGAACTCGGGATATCCGAAGGGTGCGTACTGGTCGCGATACATGCCGAAATAGAGCATACGACGAAGGAACGCGTCGCGCCGTGCAGGACCCAGGGTCAGTCGAATTAGCCGCGACGGAATGAGCAGGGCCTTTGCCGGGCCCGACCACTGACCGACCATAGGGTCGAAGTCGCGGAACAATCCGCGATAGTTCCAGCGCGAAAGTGCGGTGGCGAACAGCTTCTGACGGAACTTTTGTTCAACCGGCACGTTTCGCCAGAATTCGACTAGTGCCCTGTCCCAAAGCGGCAGCGACCAGTTCAGGCCGAGGAATTCGTAGTTGCGTTGACCGTTGATCACATACTTTGCTTGGCGTTCGTCGAATTCGAACTGTTCATACAGCGCAACGGCATGGTCGCGCTCGAGCTCAGTATCGGCGTGCAGTCCCAGCTGGGCGAAGACCCTTACACGCAGGGCATCAAGCTTTACCGGGGTCTTGAGTGAGTTCCATAGAGAGAAATGCTTACCGACGATCGCCGCGAACAGTCTATCGGGACTCGGGTCGCCATCTATGAGCGTTGCCGGGATATGCCCGCCGGAAATGAAGTCGCCGGTTTGGCCGTTCACCAAGATCGCGTCGTCGGGTAGCATACCGCGCTCACGATAGGCCCGGAGGGTGAGAAGGTCCTGAAAGTTCGGCACGGCGGAGAGGCCGTCGCAGTACTCCCAGTAATCGTTTCGTGCGGGACTTGCGAAGAAACGCCGTAATCTGGCCGGGTGGCTGGCCATGAACGACCAGCGAACGTCTAGGCGCTCGGCGATGATCCTTGCGGCGCGTTTCTCATCATTGCCCCTTGGTCCGTAGGTGAAGGCATGGAGATTGTCGTACCCATGTTCCACAAACTTGGCGAGTAGGACCCGCGAATCGCGCCCTCCGCTCAACGGGACCCAGATCGGCCGCCCATTCGCCGCCCTGATGGTTCGTGCCGTCGCCGCGTCGAGCACGGCGAGAAAAGCGTCCACAAGGTCGTCCTCGGGGCGCGAATCCACCGCGGTCGGCATGTAATCGCGGTATCGCACTACCTCCGGCGGATCGTTGTCCTGCCATACTACCAAGCTTCCGGCCGTTAGCTGGCGCAGGTTTGCGAACAGCGTTCGGTCGCCAGTTACGAAGCCGGCCATCGCTGCGTCCATAATGGCTTGCGGATCCGGCGTGTTCAGGTTTTGCGCCGCGCGAAGCAGATGTGCATCGTTCGAGATTGCGTCGTTAGTGAAGAAAATCGGCGACGAGCGACAATGATCGACGATGGCACAGCTCGTTGTGCCACCTTTCGCAATTACGGCGAAATGGCCCTCGACGTCGCGGACCGACTCGCTGAGATCCGCCGGTGCCGCGCAGCCCTGCCCGAGTGTATGCCGCACCGCAGCCTCGGCCCCAGGGTCGCCGGTCGCTAGCGTTTCGACGCCCGCGTCAGCCGTGCGCCGCCAGCTGAACCGTTCCGCGCCGATAATCTTTGCTGGCATGGGTTGCTAGTTCAGCTGACAGGCGCCAGCACCACGGTGCGCAGGCCGCCGGTCCGGCAGATGAAGTCGATCGCGTCTTCGTTCCCGATGTTCTCAAAGATCACGCGTTTGACGCCGTCCGTGTGAATTGGCGCCGAACCTTTATATCCGCGTTCCGCAACGCGCGCGGTACCCTCCTGCCAAGACGAGGCTGCGCGCGGTATGCCGTAGCCGCAGGCGAACAGGTCCTCGAGTACCCCCGTCATGTCATGTTCGGCGGAGTAGCGCGAGAGGTGGGTCTCGAAAATGATCGTCGGGCGCATCGTGCCGGACCGGATCGCATCGAGCATGCCGCGAATGACCTCGACCTCATGGCCCTCGACGTCCATCCGGATTAGATCCGGCGCGCCATGTTCCTGTGCCAGTTCGGGAACCGTGTAAGTGCGGACAGGTATCTGTTCACCACTCAGCATGTGCGCCGCGCTGCCATCGGCATGAAAGGTGCCTAGATTGGAGTGTGCCGAAAGGTGGAAGGATGCGGTACCGGGCTTGTCGGAGACTGCACCCCCGAGAACTGTGACCCGGTCCCCCTCGTTATTTAGGTTTAGATTGCGCTGTAACAGCGCAATGTTCGACGGTGAGGGCTCGATTGCCAGCATGCGGCCTTCGGGCCCGATCAGGCCCAGTTCCATAAGAGCGTAGTATCCAATATTGGCGCCAATATCGAATACGGTCATACCGGGTTTCGTAACCTGCTCTAGCATAATCTTGT
The DNA here is from genome assembly GCA_002724635.1 of Rhodospirillaceae bacterium. Taxonomy (GTDB): domain Bacteria; phylum Pseudomonadota; class Alphaproteobacteria; order UBA6615; family UBA6615; genus UBA8079. Next base: position 34,816 of record PBPM01000086.1, on the reverse strand, counting down.
GGTCTACCTCGCGGGTGCCAAACAGAAGAAGCGAGCGGCTGATACCAGGGTCCTCGAGGTCAATCAGCATCCGGTAGTTGTGAATGCTTTTCTCTAGAAACCGTCGCCCGAGAAGTTTGCTATGCACCATGGCCACAGCCTGGTTGCCGATGGCGCGGATCAGCGTCGACGCGCCGCGGTCGCGCAAGGTCGTATATATGCTCGACAACATTCGGGTCACTTACCAATCGGTTGGAGAACGTACTCGTCCAGTTGGAAGGTTTTGACGGTGTTTCCGTCAGTGTCGGATACCGCGTAGTCGGAAGCCGCCGCAAGTGCGCGCAGTTCGTCCGCGTTCCGCCCCAGTGCCTTTAGATGCTGAGGATGGATACTGACCACGAGGACTGGTCGCGACGTAGCGAGTATTTCGCGCGCGCCCTCGAGAACCGCGAACTCCGCACCCTCGACGTCGATCTTGATGACGTCGGGTTCAAGCCCTCGTTCGCGGCAGAAGCTATCAATGGTAAGCTGCCGATGGCGGGTCTCAATATACTCAGCGCCAGATTTCAACGGAGCGCGGGTGTTCATGCCGCTGACATTGGCATGCTCGAACAGAACGATGTCTGCGTTATCCGTATCCCCGACCAGTTGCGTGACCACCTCGACATTGGTGATCGCGTTGAGTTCGAGGTGCCGCTTCAGGGCGGCACGGTTCGCGGTTGCAGGTTCGAAAGCGAACACCCGGCCGTCGGGCGCGACCATCTGGCTCAACGGCAACGAGACCAGTCCAATATGGGCGCCGATATCGAGCACGCAGGTTTTGCCGCGGCTGGCTTCGATGCAGAATTCGAAGCCACTATTATGCGCATTACCCCAATTCTCGAAATTGCTGAACGCGAACTCTCCCGACATCCGAAACGGTCCATATCGGCCGATGCGATGGAGTGACGTGAAGGACGAGCCGCCCCGGGAAAGGCAACTGCGATAGAAATTTCCCAGCGGTGTCCAGACCGGCGATAGAAAGCGCAAGGGTCCGTGACGCAGGCGGCGGAGGGTCGCGACAACGCTCATTGAAGTGGGGGTGTCCGTTGCATCCTAACGCGCCTATATGAGTGGAGGATGATCATATCAGTGCCACCCCAGCTAACAAATGGGTTGCTTTTCAAGTCGTGTGGTGAGCTTAGGATGTTTCGAGGTTTTCTGTTTTCTATGGGATTGCTTGGCTTGGCAGCGACAGGTACAGCGCTGGCCCAAGATGAAACTGTGCCCCTTTCCAATCCGGTTCTTGTGACGGGGTCACGACTGCCCTCCACCAGCGCAACCACCCCGGTTAGCGTGACCGTTGTAACGAGGGACGAAATCGACAGATTGCAGCCGGCGAACGCTGTTCACCTGATGCGGCTTGTTCCTGGAATCCATATTGACTTGCCGGGCGGCTTGGGTGGCGTGAGCTCCATCTACTTACGCGGTGCGGATCCGAACTACACTCAGATCCTGATCGACGGAGTCCAGGTGAATGATCCGACTAATAGCCGCGGCGGGTCCTTCGACATCTCGTCGATCGACATTCGTTCGATCGAGCGGGTCGAGATCGTCCGGGGATCCCAATCCGCAGTTCGCGGCGCCGACGCGATTTCAGGTACGATCAACTTCATCACGCGCGGCGCGGGCGGAGCACAGCAGTATTCCGTTTTCGTGTCGGGTGGCGCTCACGGAGGTCGGCGGGGCAGCGTTGAGGAGCGTGGATCGCTGTCGCCGAGAGCGGATCTGGCGCTGCGTGCCGCCTATATCGATGATGGTGACGCGACCGAGGGAAACCGGTTCCACAACCGCCTGGTCAGCGCGAAGTCTGAGCTTTACCCCTCAGATGATATGTCGTTCCGGCTCGTCGCCCGCATGTCGGATAGCGACAGTTCGAACTTCCCGGATGACAGCGGCGGCCCTGCCTTCGCGGTGCGGCGCGACAGTGATACGCGTGATTCGACCGAGATCTCGGCGGGGCTTGCCTTCGAGCAGGAAGTTTCGTCCCAGTGGAGCTACAACGTTGATGCGAGTGCATACCGGCATCGCGAATTGTTCGTATCGCCGGGGGTGGCGGGTGGTGTGCGCAACGCCTTCGGAACGCCAGTCAACAGTAGCGAGAGCGTCTATGATCGTTTTGACCTGCAGGCCAGCGCGAATGTGTCCGTGAACGACTATTTCGAGGTTGTCGCGGGGGCTGCAATCCTAGAGGAGTCAGGTATCAGCGACAGCCGCCTAATCACAGGCGGTTCGCCTTCGGATTCGCGCTTCTCTCTGCGGCGTACCACCCAGAGCGGCTTCACCGAAGCACGCTGGCGGGTGCTGCCGGGCTGGTCGCTTCAGGCAGGCGCACGGATCGATAACCCCGACGGCTTCTCCTCTCAGGCGAGCCTTTCGGCCGGGTCGGTATATACATTCAGCCCCCGGGGCACGGAGTGGAAGTTGAGCTGGGGTGAGGGTTTTAAGCTCCCAAGTTTCTTTGCGCTGGGTAACGCGATCGTTGGCGACCCGACGCTCCGGCTGGAATCGAGCTCCAGTGTCGAGACATCGGTCCGCCTGCCTCTTCTGAATGGCCGTGGCGAGGTTGGGGCTTCCGTTTTTCGGACATATTTCTATGACAGTATCGATTTTGACGACACGCTCAATCGTCTCGTTAACCGAGGCGAGGTCGTTACGTGGGGCAGCGAGGTGACGACGTCTTGGGTATTAGGGAGTTCGGTCACGATCGCCGCGCATATTACATTCGTGGATACCGACATCCGTGACGATAATGAAGAGTTGCGAAACCGTCCCAAGTGGCGCGCGGGCGGCGACTTCAGCTGGCAGGCGCTCCGGGATGTTAAATTAAGTGGTCGCACACTCTATGTCGGGCGAGTCCTCGATTCATCGATTCCGACGGGAGACAGGTCGCTCAATGACTACACGCGCTTCGACGTTGCCGCGAGCTGGCGCATTGCGGAGGGGTGGGACGCGGCGGTCGCAGTGGATAATATCTTTGATAACAAATACGAAGAGGCTGTCGGCTTCCGGGCGCCGGGAATTCTGCCGCGGATGACGCTGCGGGTTGCCTTCTAGGTGGCGTTAACGCAGCCGGAACTCGACCGGTACGTCAATACGGCCCGTGACGGGATAGCCGCCGCGTGTGGCGGGCTTGAATTGCCACGCGGCGACGGCCTCACGCGCTGCTACGTCAAGGACCTTATAACCGCTGCTTTGCGCGATCTTGGTCGCAGCGACCTTCCCGTCCTCTGACACGGCAACCCTAACAACCGTTCGCCCTTCATAGCCGCGTTTGCGAGCATGCAAAGGGTAGCGCGGCTGGGCGTTGCCCGGGGTAATCGCGATCCGGGTTTTGATTTGCGGGCCAACTACTATCGGTGCGGGATTGATTGTGGTCGTCTGGGTGGGTTCAACGACATCCATTTCCGCGACATCGGGTTTGGCGGCGAGTCGTACTGTCGTTGTTGGCATAGCCGGTTTGCCGGGAGTTTTTGCATGGATAGGCGGGTATGCAGCTATCTTTATTGATGACGATGGCGCGGGCGCTGTCATTGGTGATGTTACGAGTTGGGGCTGTGTCTTGTTAGGGTGCGCTGATGTCTCGGACGGGTCGGCCGCGGTTGAAGGTGGCGTCGATGATGCCGGGACCGGCACCGTGACAACCGGCACTAGATGGGCCGTGTCGGTTCGTGGCTCGAACGGCTGCAGTAATATTACACCCACCAATGCCGCGTGGGCACCGAGCGATAGGGTGGCGGCGGCTAAGAACGGTCGATTAAATGCGGGGTTCATCATCGCACAACAAATGGGTCATTCGGGCCCAATCAGAGGTGGTCAAGCAACCGGCTCTAGCGTCGGTGTGCGGACATGCTACCGCTGTTCGGGGTGAAGCGACCGCCACGAAGCGAGCAACGCGATCAAACCGTCCGCCTCGAAAGGCGTTCATGAAATGAACGCTAGGCCAGCGAGAGGCGTCAGTCAATTTCCGGTGTCCCTTCATTTTTTGGCGACTGACGCATGCTGAGCCAGAGTATACCGCCGGGAATGCCTGCAATGAGAAGGAGGGTGCCGAACAGGATTGAGACACTGAGAGCCTGCGTTGCGCTGGTTCCGAGGGCGCCGAGAAGGACCACGAGAATCTGTTCGCGTACCCCCCACCCAGCGATCGAAATGGGAATGCTGATCAGAAGAATTGTCGGCGTCATCGCGATGATATAGATCAGGAGACTAGCGTCTCCACCGAGCGCATGGTCGAGGCTCCATGCGGTGGCGACGGTTGCTCCGTGGATCGCCAGGGAGATAGCCAAGGTGGCCGCAGCTAAGGACGGCTGCCGGCAGAGGTCGACGGCGTCACGCGACAGCTTGAGCGCGACATCGATGAGGCGCAGATTCCGGAACCGGCGAGTCAATGAATTGTCGAACATGAATAATGCCGCGATCGCAACCCAGCTAGCGATCAATACAAGAACCAAGCCGTTAATCGCGATCGGATTGTCAAGGTGTCCGGTGAGAGAAGGAGCAATGATGGTGGTCGCCACCATCAGGACGGTTAGCCCGATGATACGATCTAGCAAGACGCTGTTCAGGGCCGTCTGGGCGCTCGTCCCTGTACGCCAGAGGTAAAACACTCGGGTTGCGTCTCCACCGATGCTGGAAGGGAGCGTCTGATTGAAGAAGATTCCCACTAGAAATAGGCGTGCCGTAACACCAAACCGCGGTCGGACGCCCAGCGCCCCGAGAACGAGCTGCCACCGCACGGCGCCTAGAATAAGTGCGCCCACCAGAAAAAGGGCGGCGGTTGCAAACCATGAAGTGCTGACCCCCGTGATCTTGGCAATAACATCGCGAAAATTGATGCCATTCATAACCCAGGCAATCAGCGCGGCGGACACTGCGAGTTTGGCGAGCGTTAGAAGATGTTTTCGCATGGGTCGGGATACACAAGATCGGTTGGGCTGCGCTGGGTTGGACATTCGGAAAGGTTAGATCGAGCGTCCGAGTGCTACCTACAGCAAGTCGGGCCAAAGACCCATTCACGTTCTGTTGCAACCTGTTGCTTTTTCGGTTCGGCGCGGATTGCCGTTGCTTTTGACCGAACTTGTATCGGCGATCATAAAGCTTTTTTCAACCAAGCCGGCGTTCAATCGATCCAATCCTATCCTGCGGGGAACGTTGCGCATGAAAGTGAATAACGACGCATAGTTATTAGAGATTTCCGGCAGCCCGGTCGGCAGGCCGATCCTCCTCGGCCGAGCAACCCTTATTGCTCTTCCAAAATGCTAGATTGACCGGGTCGTCGTGTGGACGGACGATCCCGTGACACCCCCGAAGCGGTGCGCTACGGAGGCGAGGCGGTATTTCGATGTATCGCTCCTGTTAGCGTTGACCATTCCCCTTTGTTGGTCCCGGGATCTCGTTGCCAATATGGAGGCCCCGTTCACCGATGAGGGCCTGCACGCCGCCGCAACAGTCAGTCCGACGCGAGAGCATTACGCGGCGCAGAAAACACTGACGGCCGAGGACTATTGGATCAGATTGCTGCTTGAGTATGGTTCGCGCGCCGCCCGCCGACAGGATGTGCCGCCATTTTTCCGACGCAACAGGGTTTGCTATGCGTTTTGGCATAACCCGTTTCTGGATGGTGCGCCTATTTTGGGCGACAACTCCGCTGCGGCGGTGGTTGATTTGGCTGGTGGCGAATATCGACGAGCCGTTCGAGCTGGAACTGGCGGAATGGCTACTGACACGAAAGGGCGTTGCGGTCTGCAAGGTGCCCCTGACCGAGGCCGGTCGGCCGAACCCGGCCCGAGCGATGGGTTATCCGACGGGCGCCAACGCCGTCATCGGCATTTTTACGCGCACTTGGCGACCCAGAAGTTCCAGCAGCAGGAACACGCGCTGTTGGTCCGTGGGTGCATCGAAGATCCCAATCTGATCGGACAATGAGCCCTCGGTGATCCGAACCCGGTCGCCCTTCTTGAGCCCGGCATGCTCGCCCAAAATCACGTAGCCGCTTTCGTCTTCGTGGCGACGAATATCATCGATCACTTCGTCGGGAACAGCTGCTGGCTGCCCGCTGTAGCAGATGAGCTCGCTGACGCCGACAGTTGAGTTGAGCGCACGCCATCTTGCTCGCTCGGGATCCATGCCGACGAACAGGTATCCCGGGAAAAGCGGCTTCTGCACATTCTCGGTCTTACGTGCATGGCGACGGCGCTTGACGTAACGGGGCAGATAACCATCGAAACCCTGGCGAAGAATATGGGCAAGAGCCTTGAACTCGCCGTTAGGGTGCGTGCGGACAACGAACCATCGCTTGGCGTCATGCATGTGCGTTCTCCGGCGTTGGAATCTCGCTCACGCGAAGGAGTTTGGGCACGATGACATGCGTGTCCGGATGGTCACGAGCCAGCATTTCATAGGCTTCCTGAGGCCCTGCCAGCGCGGTTAGGATAAGCGCATCGATGTCTCCCGCCTCAGCGAGGTTGCGCACTACGCGCAGATGCGCGAACGAAGCCTGAGCGCTATCAGGGTCGACAACAGCGATGATTTCGACATCCGGCGCTTCACAAAGCGAGGCGACCTCAGCGAGCTCGCTGGCACCGAATAGGGCGATCCGTCCCCAACCGCGGCGTTGGGCCTCTTGCAGAGCCTCGGTGCATTGGCTGCGGGCATCACGAAAGAAGCGGAAAGAATCAGAAAGATACTCCGCGGTCAGGCGGCTCTTTTCTGAAAACCCTTGTGGTGTCAGGTAGTAGGCATATCGGTTTGCCGGCGCTTGGCTGACCTTAACTAGGCCCTTTTTGACGCAACGTTTCAGATAAGAATTCGCTAGTCCGAGCGCGATTCCCAAATCCTGAGCGACTGTTCGCTGGGTTATCCGCTCATTCTCATGAATAGCGTTCAGAATGCCTAGTGTGATCTCGGCATCATCGGCTTTGCCGACCGGTATGCGCTCACTGTCAGTCATCAAACCCGTTCACGCCGTGAACAATAATCGTTCACGGGTTGAACGTCAACATTTTCATGCGCTTAGCCGAGCTGGCCCGATGTGCTGAAATGATCGGCCACATAGGTGAATAGATCGTCTATGCACTCGTCGACACTACGGCCGCTCGTGTCAATAATGATATCCGGTGCTTTTGGCTCCTCGTAAGGTGCGGAGATGCCGGTGAATTCCTTGATTTCGCCAGCGCGGGCCCGCTTGTAAAGGCCCTTTGGATCGCGGGATTCGCAGGTCGCGACGTCGGCGTCGATAAAGACCTCGTGAAAAGCCTCGCCGGCTGCGGCTCGCGCGCGCGCTCGGTCCGCGCGATAGGGCGAGATGAAGGCGGTGATAACGATCAGTCCGGCATCCGCGAGCAGAGCCGCAACTTCGCCAACGCGCCGAATGTTCTCGGCGCGGTCCTCGGGTGAAAATCCGAGATTCGCATTCAGGCCCGAACGCACATTGTCGCCGTCAAGGACATAGACCTGATAGCCCTTGAAAAACAGGCGCTGTTCAAGCGCCATGGCGAGGGTCGACTTGCCCGCGCCGGATAGGCCAGTGAACCAGAGGACCCCAGGCTTGTGACGGTTGCGCGCAACCCTGCGCTCAGGGTCCACCCTGTGATCGACCTCGGTCAGGTTGGTGCCGCGCACCGTCACGAGCTGACGCTGGTCGGGATAGTTGCCGAGCGACAGGACGCCGCCGCCAAGAGTCAGGTGGCGATCGACGAAGACAACCCGGCCCGTTTGCGAGAGATCTTCATGCGCGTCAAAGGCCATTAGCCGGCTGGTGCGGATTAAAACATCGGCGATCTCGTCACGGGCCACGCGTGTGGCGGCATGATCTGACAGGGCGTCGATGTCGATGACGCGCTCGATCTGTTCGACTACCGCATCTACTCGGCTCGGGCCAATTTTCAGCTCGCAGGCGGCACCGATCTCGAGCGGCGTATCGGCTAGCCAGAACAGACGTACATGGAACACATCGGACTCGACCGGCGCGTTTACCTCATGACTGACGATTTCTCCGCGCTCCACGAAGATCTGCTCATCCAGCGTGATTCCTACGGACTGTCCGGCCGACGCCGATGTGACGGGGCCTCCGGCATTCCAGCTCTCGATAGTCTTAATTTTTGCTGTCCGGTTGCTGGGAGAAAATACTAGGTCGTCACCAACCCTCAAGGTGCCGGACTCGATACGTCCGGCGAGGATGCGGCGTTCATCGAACTTGTAGACGTCCTGTAGTGGCAGGCGCAGGGCTTGTGCCTCCGCGGAGGCTGGGTGCTCAAACCTAGGCAGTGACTCCAAAATGCACGGACCGGAATACCAGCCCATATTTTTGGATCGCGAGGCTACGTTGTCGCCCTCGCGTGCAGAGACCGGAATGATCTCGCGCGGCGTGATCCCGATGCCCTCGAGATACCGTCGATATTCGGCCTCAATTTCCTGGAAGCGACCCTCATCATAGTCGACGAGGTCCATCTTGTTGACGGCGACGGTGACCTCGCGTACGCCCAGAAGTTTTAGTAGATACATGTGGTGGCGCGACTGGCGGCGTACGCCCTGGTCCGCATCGATCAGCAACAGCGCGGCATCGGCGTTTGAGGCGCCGGTCACCATGTTTCGGATGAACTCCCGATGGCCTGGCGCATCGATCAGGACATACTCACGCGCATCGTGGCGAAACCAGATCTGAGACGTGTCGATCGTGATGCCTTGGTCGCGTTCGGCCTTCAGGCTGTCCATCAGGAAGGCCCATTCGAACGGCATGCCGCGCCGGCGGCACATTCCCTCGATTGCTTCTAGCCTGCCGTCGGGGAGTTGGCCCGTATCGTGGAACAAACGGCCGACAAGGGTCGACTTGCCATGATCGACATGGCCGACGATCACCACGCGCATCCGACGCTCCGATGCCGGCCGCGTCCGTGTCGCGCCGTCTGTCATCGGCCGAACGTTGATGGGTTAGACATTACATGTACCCAGATGTACGCAGGCGTTCGAAAGAATCCTCAGCCTCGTTGTCCATGAGCCGCCCCGCACGTTCCGGCATATTGGTGGTCTCGAGCTCCTCGATGATCTCGTCGATGGTGGCGGCGTCGCTGTCGATTGGGGCTGTGATGTTCTTCTCGCCGAGTGAGCGGTACCGCTTACCGTCTTTAGAGAAATAGAGTGAATTAACTGGAATATTCTCGCGCTTGGTGTAGCGCCAGATGTCGATCTCGGTCCAGTGCAGTAGCGGGTGAATGCGCAGGTGTGCATTCTCGGGCGTGTCCGTCGTGAACTGATCCCAGAATTCGGCCGGCTGGTCGCGGAACTCCCATGCCCCGTCGGAGGCGCGCGGACTGAAGACACGCTCCTTGGCGCGGGTGGCTTCTTCGTCGCGGCGTATGCCTACAAGAATTCCCTTGTAGTCTTCGTCACGCAGCAGATTTGCGAGCCCGGCACTCTTCCGCGCGGCCGACCGGGTCATCGGGGGAAGGCTGGGGTCCATTTCGCTCTCTGGAGGACAGTCGATAACCACCAGATCGAGGTTCCACTCCTTCGTATATTGATCACGATAGGCATAGACCTCATCAAGCTCCATGCCTGTGTCCAGCTGTATGACGGGGAAAGGCACTTTGCCAAAGAAGGCCTTGCGGGCGAGCCAGAGCACAACATTTGAATCTTTGCCGATCGACCAGAGCATTGCCAAAGGTCGGGCGCAGGCATAGGCCTCCCGGAGAATGTACACACTACGAGATTCAAGAGTGTCGAGACGGTCCATTATACAAAAAGAGCGTGTTTAATTTTTTATGCTACATCTAAGAGAAGTTAATTCACGTAAGTCAGATGGCTTGGCGGTGCAAGGGGCGGCCCGAATGTTCCGGCCCCCACAATACTACCCCTGGGAGTTTGGCACCTGTTGCGTCAAATCATAAGACGATGCAAGCAGAATTGTCGCAAAACCAGGTCGTTCGCATGTTGTATCGGGTTTTGCATCATGCTCCCGTCCGCGTTATGAGCGGCTCACGAATACTGCATATCTGCGGCGGTGACCGGAGTACATGAAGATGTCTGAGAAACTACGAATTGCCGTTGTCGGCCTCGGCTATGTTGGCCTCCCTCTAGCGATTCATCTGGCACGGCATTTCGACGTGACGGGGTTCGATATCGACGCAGCGCGGATCGCTGAACTGAATGCCGGCGAGGATCGCACCGACGAAGTCGATGCCGGCACCCTTAATGACACCAAGATGCGTTTTTCCAGTGATGAGGCGGCACTCGTCGGGACGAATATCTTCGTGGTGACGGTGCCGACCCCTGTTGACGCCGACAATCAGCCGGATCTGCGCCCTGTGCGCAGCGCAAGCGAGACGGTTGGTCGGAACCTCGCGGTCGGGGCGATCATCGTATATGAATCCACGGTATATCCCGGGGTTACCGAGGATATCTGCGCGCCGATCCTCGAGGCGGAATCGGGACTGACCTGCGGTGAGGACTTCTTCCTAGGTTACTCGCCCGAGCGAATCAACCCGGGTGACCGCGAACACACGGTCGACCGTATAACGAAGGTCGTTGCAGGACAGACACCCGAGGTCACCACGCAGCTCACCGACATGTATGGGGCGGTCAACGGCGGCGACGTTTTCGTCGCCCGTAACATCCGCACGGCCGAGGCCGCAAAGGTGATCGAGAACGCACAGCGCGACATCAATATCGCCTTCGTAAACGAGGTCGCCGTGATCCTAAACGGGCTCGGGCTGAATGTCCTCGATGTGTTGGAGGCGGCTAACACCAAGTGGAACTTCCTCCCGTTCCACCCGGGCCTAGTCGGTGGGCACTGCATCGGGGTCGACCCCTTCTATCTGGCCCATGCCGCACAATCGATCGGACACAACCCCGAGGTTGTGCTCGCCGGGCGGCGCATCAACGACGGCATGGGCGGGTATATCGCCGACGAGGTGTCCGGTCTTCTCGGGTCTGGGCCCGCGAGAGTCTTAGTGCTGGGGCTGACATTCAAGGAAAACGTGCCCGACCTGCGGAACTCGCGTGTAGTTGATATTTTCACCAGCCTGCGGGCGATGGGACATGATGTGGACGTGTACGACCCGCACGCCGACCCTTCGGAGGCTGAGCAATTTTTCGATATAGATTTGCTTAGGTCACTCGATGATGCGGCGGGTTATGATGCCGTGATCGGCGCTGTCCGGCATCATGAGTTCGCCGGGATGACGGCGGAGGCGTTGTTGGGCCTAATGACTTCGGGCGGCCTTCTGGCCGATATCAAAGGGATGTGGCGTAAGATCGTGCTGCCCGAGGCTTATCGTCGCTGGCAGCTCTAAGCGGAGAGTGGGGCCGCATCCGGGCTAGAAGATGCTTGCAAACTCATAGTTGGCCGGGCGGTAGCCGTCGAGCTGGCCTAACAAGCCGCAAGAAACATATTCAACGAAGGCGCAGACATGCTCGTCCTCCGCGACGAGCCGTTTGACGAGATGGAAGCCGATAAAACAGCCGGCGCTGATCGACAGGGCTATAGACAATGCACCCTTGCACTCTCATGGCTGCAAAACCGATCCAGATGCCGCCATGATACGCGAGGATGGTTAAGGAGCGGTAAGGATCGGCGCGGTTTTAGGTGCCGCGACGCAAGGTCAGCTCTTTTTTGGCACCCGCTTAAGTGCCCATTTAACCCGCGCGGCATCTACGCCAGCCTCGAGTGCGCCGGAGACCACGATTTGCTCGCTCCGTCGGACCTCCTCAATCTCGCCGAGGTAGACGCTCTCGGCCAGGGAGACCGTTCCGCCCTCGGCGATCAACCGCCATCCCGCGCCGCTCGGCAGACGCAGCAGAACCGACGAGCCGTTTTGGACGAGCGAGGCTTGGACGGCGGGATGCAGGTGGAAGCGCAAGGCAAACCCCTTTGCCGACCGCGTCTTGTCGGCAACTTCGGCCCGGCTGAGCAGGTCCTCACCGCGGATGTCGTCGCCGTCGCCGGCCATGAAGATGCGCCGCTCATGCTCAAGCCCGAAGGCCATCAGATACCCGTCATGGCGCGCCGACAGCCAAACATTGCCTTCGTCCTCGCTGCGGTCCACCCGGACATATCCGGGCCGGCGCCCGAAGGTTCCGTCGGCCAGGAGCTCCGACGAGTTGGTATCGTCGACGATCATCGTTGAGTGCGCCGCCGACGAGCGCTGCACGGTCGCCCACGGATCCCGGTTGCCGGGCCGCGCGCCACAATTAGTGATCATGCGTTCCTTGCCGATCGACACCTCTACGCTGAGGGTGCCGGCATGCGCCCCGATGTCGAGACCCGCCTGCGGCGGCGCGCCGGTGTCGAGCAGCACGACGGTCCGGTTAACAACAATGCGTTCGAAGCCGGTATGCGGCGCGCTTGCCGGCGCCCGCCCTCGCGCATCGGCCTGAGCGAGCAGCATGTCGATGAGCCAGTCCTCGCTCTCCGCGCTGCCGTTGAACAGGGCGAGGCGGCCATCATTGTGCCGCAGCATACGCAGGAAGGGTGCAGCCCGATCGATGGCGCCGAGCAGGAAGGCTGGGATGTCGTGTTCGGCGGCTAGAAGGGCGCTGCGCACATCGACGAGATCGCGCAGTACGCGCGCCTGAGTCTGCGGGTTCCTCGAGACATGGCCGCCATCGGGCAGAATCTGGCGATCGCAGGCACGCTCGAGTGTCTTCAGGCCTTGGCGGATCGCGGCTTCGTTGCCAGGCAGCGCGAGGCCGGCCATCGTCAGCCCCTTGGCCGCGCGGATCAGCCCGTCGCCCTCGACCCCGCCCGGCAGGACGCGCCCCAGATGACGCGCCTGGCGCGCGATGGTTGCCAGGTAGCGCTGCCGGTAGTCGTCGTCAGCTGATGCGCAGAAGAAATCGTGCTGGCCGAGCCAGGCGAAGAGGCGCGTGGCCAAGACGTCCGGACGCCAGACGATCTCCTGCCAGCTGGCCTGGTTCTCGATCCAGTCCCTGACCAGATCGCGTGCGCGCCGCCGGGCGGCATCACCGCCGACTGCGCGCAGGTCGCGCAGCCAGTCGAAGCCGTGCAGTTCCGCGAGCCAGGCGTCACTCATACCGACCGGACGCCAGTCATGCTTGCTGCTGCGCACTGTCTCGCCGAGGAAGGACCATTCGCCCGCCGAGACGGCGGTACCGCGTTCGGCGTTGCCGGGCCATGAATCCGGGGGCACGACCGCGAGTTCGCTGGGCGCGCGTCCGATGAGGGTATAGCGATAGACAGGCGAGGCGTAGAGAAGCTTGCCGACGCCGTAGCGCAGGTCCTGAAAGACGTTGCCGGTCAACCGTTGCCTCGTATAGCGGCGATATTGTCGGCATAGGCATCGGGGCCGCCGCGGAAGGTTGCGGTACCCGCAACTAGGACGTCCGCGCCCGCCGCGATCGCGCGCGGCGCCGTCTCGCGGTCGATGCCGCCGTCGACCTCCAGATCGATGGGCTGGCCGCCCGCCGCCGTATGGGCGTTAATGCGCGCACGCAGAGCCGAGATCTTGTCGAGCTGGCTCTCAATGAAGATTTGGCCGCCGAATCCCGGGTTGACGCTCATCACTAGGATCAGGTCGACCATGTCCATCACCTCGTCGACCACCGCGACTGGCGTCGCGGGGTTGAGCGCGACTCCAGCCTTCTTGCCGAGGCTGCGAATGGTCTGCAGGGAGCGATGCAGGTGAGGGCCGGCCTCGGGGTGCAGCGAGATTACATCCGCACCCGCTTCGGCGAACGGTTCGAGCATATAATCGACCGGACTAATCATCAGATGCACGTCGAAGGGTAGGTCGCAATGCGGTCGTAGCGCCTTCACCACGCTGGGCCCGATGGTCAGGTTGGGGACGAAATGCCCGTCCATGATATCGATGTGGATAAAGTCGGCGCCCGCAGCGGCGACGGCGCGAACCTCTTCGCCCAGCTTCGCGAAATCGGCCGCTAGGATCGAAGGTGCGATGCGGACTTGCGCCGCCTTTGACAAGGAAGCCATGAGGTCTGGTAACCGATTTGCAGACTGCGCCGCAAGCTGCGAGGCCGGCTAGTTCCTTATCAGCCGGGTGGCAAAAAACCCGTCCATGCCGCCGCGCTCGGACCAGTGGCAGGGCAGGGTCCGCAGGGTACCGGCTGGGGTGATCGCCGCCGGGTCGAGGCCGTCGAGTTCGGGCCATTCGTCGGGCGAAATCGGGTCCAGCGTGACCGGCGCCCCCGAGGCAAGCAGTGCCTCGATGCGGGCGGTGCCCTCTTCCGGTTCGAGTGAGCAGACCGTGTAGACGATCGTGCCGCCGGGCGCGACCATGCTGATCGCTGCGTTCAGTAGGCGGTCTTGGAGCCTGGTCGCACTGGTGATATCGCCCGCGTGCCTGCGCCACAGAATGTCGGGGTGGCGGCGGATGGTTCCGGTCGCGGTACAGGGCGCGTCGAGCAGCACTGCGTCGACGAGCTGGTCGGGGTGCCATTGGCTGGCGTCGGCGCAGACAATCTTGGCCTTGAGACCCGTGCGGGCGAGGTTCTCCTGCAACGCCGCGCCCCGGCCGGTTGAGATGTCGACCGCCGTGACCGCGGCCCCCCGGTCGGTTAACTGCAAGGTCTTGCCGCCCGGCGCGGCGCACAGGTCGATCACCCGGGCCTCGGCGTCGTTGCGCAGCAATTTGGCTGGCAGGGAAGCGGCGACGTCCTGGACCCACCAGATACCGTCTTCGAAGCCCGGCAGCTCGGCGACCCGCCCACCCGTTTTCCGGCGCAGGGTGCCGCCGGGTAGAATCTCGGCATCGAGCTTAGCTGCCCATTCCGCCGGGTCGGCGCGCTTCGACAGGGTCAGGTCGAGGGGTGGCTCGACCAAATGTGCATCGGTGATTTCGCGCGCGGTGTCGGCGCCGTAGATCTCGCGCCAGCGCGTCAGCATCCAGTCCGGCGTGTTGATCTCGCCGGGGGCGTGTGTGCTCTCACGGCTCTCAGGTTTGCGACCGATGCGCCGCAGCACCGCATTCACCAGGCCCTTGAAGGCGCCGCGCCGGTATCGCGCCGCCTGATGCACCGCGGCATCGACGGCGGCATGGGCCGGGGTCTTGAGGAACAGCAGCTCGGCCGTGCCCACCCGCAGAATGTTGCGCACCCGGGCGTGGCGCCCGGCGAGCGGGCGGTCAAGGCAATCGGCGATTTGGGCATCGATCTCGCCCAACCGGCGCAATACCATGGCAATGATCCGCCGCGCCTGTGCCCGGTCGCGCGCGTCCAGCTTTGCGAGGGTTCGGTCGCCGGCGAGGATCGTGTCGAGCGGTTTGCCGTTGTCTAGGACGGCGTCGAGGATCTGGCAGGCGGCGGTGCGGGAATCAGACATGGCGCTTTATGTCCCAAACAAAGTTCGACCGCAGCCGGTCATCAGACCCGCTGCGGCCGGAACCTGAAACATATGTAATGATCAGGCGGCCGACTTATCCTTGCGGATATAGGCCACCGCGCAATGTTTGGCGCAGTAGGGCCGTCCCGGCACGGTGTCGGCTTGGCAGAAGCCAAAGTCCTCGTTGCCGGGGTCGCCGATCGGCCACAGGCATTCCGACACCTCGCCGCCGCGCCGTGCTAGTGGTGGGATCGGCATCTCGTCGACGCGTGTGCCGCCGTCGGGGACCACCTTCTCGCCGCCGATTTCCTCGTCTGCCATTGTGCCGCGCAAGGCCTTGGCCTCGAGCGCCCGGTCGATGGCCCGGTTGCGCCGGCGCGATCCGGTGCCGTTTCCGCGGATGGGTGATGGCCGGCTCTCGAGGCCGAGACGATGCGCCTTGCCAATCACGGCGTTGCGAGTCACCCCGCCCAGCTGCACCGCGATCTGGCTGGCGCTCAGCCCCTTGGCCCACAAATCACGTAACATCGTTACCCGTTCGTCAGTCCATGACATCTCTGGTTTCCTGTTCTTCTCTTATTGCCACACGGGTCGATAGCAGCAACCCTGATCCCGTGGTGGAGCCTAGATCATGTGGGAATATAGTGGCAAGCTCACAAAATGCTGTGGCCCCCCCAATATGTGGATATTCTGTTGACGATTCATCTAGATTTTGGGGGTTTTCACCTGCACGTGGCGTCATTTTCGTATCCGGTGGTGTCCCGAACGGGGAACCGATCCCTTGTGCCCGCGGGGCGTAGTCGCGGACCAGGGACAGGGCGGCGCGGCCGGTTCGGGTGTCGCAACCAACTGTTTTTCCAACATTTCCCGCAACTGCGTCACGCGGTTGGCGGTACTAGGGTGTGTTGAGAACAGCCTATCGTGCTTGTGGGCGTGCAGCGGGTTGACGATGAACATGTGCGCCGTCGCCGGGTTGTGCTCCGCAGCCTGATTGTCGATGTGTTTCGTCCCGGCCTCTAGCTTTTCCAGCGCGCTCGCCAGCCACTCTGGATTGCCGCAGATCAGCGCGCCCTCGCGGTCGGCGCGATACTCGCGGTTCCGGCTGATGGACATCTGCACCAGCGTGGCAGCGAGCGGGGCTATAATCATCATCGCGATTGTACCGAGGAGCCCGAACGGGCTGTTGCGGTTGCCGCCTAGAAACAGCGCGGCGTTCGCCAGCATGGATATCGCGCCCGCGAAGGTGGCGGTGATGGTCATGATCAGCGTGTCACGGTTCTTCACGTGAGCAAGCTCGTGGGCCATCACGCCGGCGATCTCGCGCTCGTTCAGCATCTGCAGTAGCCCAGTGGTCGCCGCGACGGCGGCATTGTTCGGGCTGCGGCCGGTCGCGAAGGCGTTGGGTTGGGGGTTGTCGACGACGTAGACTCGCGGCATGGGCAGCCTGTCGCGCACCGCGAGTTGCTCGACGATGCGGTGTAGCGGATGAGATGAGTCTTTGAGTTTTTTGGCCCGGTAGTATCGCAAGACGGCACTGCCCGAGTTCCACCAGGCGAACAGGTTCATCGCCGCCGCCACGACGAAGGCGATGGTGATGCCCCGGGGGCCGGCCAAGAGGAAACCGCCGACCATGAAGATCGCGGTCAGTGCGGCGAGCAGCAGCGCGGTTCGGAAGTAGTTCGACATGCGGGTGCTTGTTCCTTGAAATGTGTGGGTTAAATAACCGATGTGGGTCCGCGCGGCCCGCTTGCAATCCCGCGCGTTCACTTGGCAAATCGCGCGCGATGTTCCATATCACTCCCATGTCCGACGAACATGATATCGCCCCCGAGCTGCGGGAGCCCGCGGCATCCCAGTACCGTGTCCACGTGCCGGGCGGGCAGAAACCAACACTGAAATCCGGCGAAAATGGGGCAGAAACGGCCGCATCCGAGGCGGCCAGCGATGATGCGTCCCCGCAGGATGCGCCAAAAGAGTTTGGCGGCCCCAAGGGACCGGAGCCGACTCGTTTTGGTGACTGGGAACGCGGCGGCCGCTGCGTCGACTTTTGACCTGCGCTCCACCTGCACTCGAATATCGCCGATAGCCGGAACGCCGCCGTACCTGCGGCAGGCATCTTAGTCGTCGCGGACCTTGATACACGTCTTGGGAGGGCGCATTCGAAAGCGGCTGGTCGGAACCGGGACAGTTATACGAGAACGTCCAGATCCATGCGGCGAGTCTCGATGCCGGCAACGGCTTCGTCGAAGTTGACGCCTTCTCGATCCTCGTCCGCCCGACGATCAATCCGTAGCTGTCGGACTATTTTGTCGCGTTGACCGGCATCGGCAACGAGGATGTGGTGCGCGCGGGCGCGACACTGAGCGCTGTGCTCGATGCTTTCACCGGTTTTGTAGGTGCCGACCCGATCCGGGCGATCATCGGGGAACGGATGCCGAGCTCGGCATCGACGGCGAACTCCGCCATGAAAATCTGTAAGAAACTTGGTTCCTAGCGGTTCTGGCGGTTCTCGACGAGGTCTTCGACGACGGCCGGGTCGGCAAGTGTAGAGGTATCGCCGAGCTGGTCGGGCGCGTTCTCGGCGATTTTGCGTAGGATTCGTCGCATGATCTTGCCCGAGCGGGTCTTCGGAAGTGCCGGTGCCCACTGCAGAAGGTCGGGCGTGGCGATGGGGCCGATCTCCTTGCGCACGAACTGCACCAGCTCGGCGCGCAGATCGTCGGTTCCGTCGACCCCCAGCTTTAGGGTGACATAGGCGTAGATGCCTTGGCCCTTGATGTCGTGCGGGTAGCCGACGACTGCTGCCTCGGCAACGTCGTCATGCTCGACCAGCGCGCTCTCTATCTCGGCTGTGCCCATCCGGTGGCCCGAGACATTGATGACGTCGTCGACCCGGCCAGTGATCCAGTAGTAGCCGTCCTCGTCGCGTCGGCAGCCATCTCCGGTGAAATACATGCCAGGATAGGTCTTGAAGTAGGTATCTATGAACCGCTGATGGTCGCCATAGACCGTGCGCATCTGGCCCGGCCAACTGCCGGCCATGCATAGGTTGCCCTCGCACGCGCCGTCGAGCTCTTTGCCTTCGGCGTCGACAATCACCGGGAGAATGCCAAAGAAGGGGCGGGTCGCCGAGCCTGGCTTGAGCATGGTAGCGCCGGGCAGCGGCGTGATTAGAATCCCACCGGTCTCGGTCTGCCACCAAGTGTCGACGATAGGGCATCGGTCGTCGCCGACCACCTCGTGATACCAGTGCCAGGCCTCCGGGTTGATCGGCTCGCCCACCGTCCCGAGCAGGCGGATGGACTCGCGCGATGTTTTCTTCACTGGGTCGTCGCCCTCGCGCATCAGCGCCCGGATCGCGGTCGGGGCGGTGTAGTAGATATTGACTTTGTGCTTGTCGCAGACCTCCCAGTGGCGCGATGCGTCCGGGTAGTTAGGCAGGCCCTCGAAGATCAGCGTCGTCGCTCCGTTCGCAAGCGGCCCGTAGACGATGTAGCTGTGGCCGGTGATCCAGCCACAGTCGGCCGTGCACCAATAGATGTCACCGTCGTGATAGTCGAATACATACTGGTGGGTCATCGAGGCGTAGACCATGTAGCCGCCAGTCGTGTGCAGCACGCCCTTGGGTTTCCCGGTCGAGCCCGAGGTATAGAGAATGAATAGCGGGTCCTCCGCGTTCATCGGCTCCGGCGCGCAGTCGGCGGACTGGGCCTCGCACAACTCGTGGTACCAGATATCGCGCCCCTCGACCCAGTTGATGTCGGCGCCGGTGCGGTTCACGACCACCACGGTCGAGACTTGTCCGCCGGGCAGCTTCGCGATCGCTTGGTCGACATTGTTCTTGAGGGGGATGGTGCGCCCGCCGCGCAGGCCCTCGTCGGAGGTGATGACCAGGGTCGAATCGCAGTCTTGGATGCGACCCGCGATGGAGTCTGGCGAGAAGCCGCCGAAGACGACCGAATGCACCGCGCCGATGCGCGCGCAGGCCAGCATGGCGATCGCGATTTCGGGAGTCATTGGCATGTAGATGGTAACTCGGTCGCCCTTCTGGACGCCCAGAGACTTCAGCCCATTGGCGAAGCGGCAGACCCGTTCGTGCAAATCTTTGTAGGTGAGCTTAGCATCGTCCTTGGGGTCGTCACCCTCCCAGATGATCGCCGTCTGGTCGCCGCGAGTGGCCAAGTGCCGGTCGATGCAGTTGGCCGACGCGTTGAGGATACCGTCATAATACCACTTCACATGCAGATCGTCAGCGTCATAGGAGACGTCGCTGACCTTGGTGAAGGGCTTGATCCACTGAAGGCGTTGGCCCTGCTCACCCCAGAATCCGTCCGGGTCTTTGATCGAGCGCTGGTACATTTCCTGATACTTGGTGTTGTCGGCCCAGGCGCGGCTTGCCCACGCATCCGGGACGGGAAACTTTTCGCGGAACATGGCGTGTGCTCTCCCCTCGTCTGATCATCTTATCCGGCGTTTTCCGCGCCCTCGATCCGTCCCCCCATGGACGGGTTGGGCGCCGCCCGCTTCGCTGTACCGCATTATCGGAAAATCGGCGGGGTCAGACAACCGCAGCAACCGCCGGGATGCATCGTTCTTCTTGCTACACTAGTCGCCGAACAGGACCATCCCATCGTCGTCTATCATGACCGGAAAGGCTCTAAGGGTCTTGCCTACGCAGGGGCCCTTTACGCAGTAGCCATCCTCCTTGCGGAACATTGCCCAGTGAGTCGAGCACTGGATCAGCTTGCGATCAACGCTGAGGAAGGTGTCGGGCTTGAGCTCAAGTGGCGTGCCCTGATGTGGGCACATGTTCATATAGCAATAGAGCTCGCCGTCGCTGGCGATGACGAAAATCGGCAGCGTCGCGTTCGGGTTGTCCTCATGGGCGTGGCGCAGGACGAAGCCCTTCCCGCCCTCGCCGATGTCGTTGGCGTGACACAGGACCCTGCGAGCACCTCGCATCACAGGCGTGTCTGGATCGAAGGTGAAGTCGTTCATCTGGCCAGCCTTTACCAGATCGCTCGGCCCGCGCAAACTGCGCCGAGGCGTCAGTTTTTGTTATATCTGGGCGCTGAGTTATCTCAGACCGAGGTTTAGCGAAAAGTTACTCTCGTCCGGCCGGGTTTAGGTCAGATCGGGAGGCGACGTTTAATCCTCGGCGCGCAGCGGACGCGCCAGGATTTCGGTGATGGTTTCCTCAACGCTGGCGCCATCGTAGAGGATGGCTGTGACCGCCGCGCAGATCGGCATCTCCACCCCAAGTGCCGCGGCCCGGGTGAGGACGGCAGGCGCCGTCGTTGCGCCCTCGGCGACTGAGTCCTTTCCCGCTATTGCCTCGGCGTAACTCGCGCCGTTGCCGAGTGCGGCGCCGAGAGAATAGTTGCGCGATGCCGTCGACGTGCAGGTCAGGGTGAGGTCGCCTAACCCCGACAAGCCCATCAGGGTGCGTGGATCGGCGCCGAGGGCACTGGCAAAGCGGGCGATTTCCGCCAGGCCGCGCGCAATGATGGCGGCGCGTGCATTCTGTCCGAGCGTGCGCCCCTCGACGATGCCGCAGGCGATCTCGATCACGTTCTTGAGCGCGCCCCCGACCTCGGCGCCGACCAGGTCACTTGCGGTATAGGGGCGGAACGATGGCGTACCCAGTGCGCCTGCCAGCACTGCTGTCGTATCGGCACTGGCGCTTGCGAGGGTGACCGCGGTAGGTAGACCGCGCGCCACCTCCGCCGCGAATGTCGGGCCGGAGAGTACGGCCAATGCTGCCTCCGGCGCCGCCTCCTCGGCCACCTCGTTCATCAGCTTGCCCGTATCGAGTTCAATACCCTTTGCACAGATCACCAGCGGGACGCCGGCGGCCGCGCGCATCGCGGTCAGGGTGGAACGCAGGTATTGGGCCGGCGTAACCATGAGGATGGCGTCGGCCCCGTCGGTGGCCCGGACGAGGTCGTCGGTGGCGGTGATTGCGGGATCTAGGGCGATATCCGGCAGGAAGACCCTGTTCTCATGGTTGGCGTTGATTGTCGCGGCGGTCTGCGGCTCGTGGGCGTACAGCACCACGTCGCGTCCGGCCCGCCGGGCGACCGTGGCGAGCGCGGTGCCCCAGGCGCCCGCGCCGATCACGGCGATGCGTTGCATGTGCGTCCCCTAGCTCCGGTTGATTGCAACGGAAATACGGGCGCCTTGGGCAGTGCGGCACTCGCCACCGGCGTAGCAAACGGTGACTGGATATCGATTTTGATGCTGGACGTCCTGTCGCTGTCCATTCTAATCCCCGTTCCGGCGCCGGAAGCTTATTACGCTGCAGTCGGTTCGGCCAGCGGCCAGCGCGGTCTTGGCCGAAAGTCGAGCCCGTCGGTTTTGCCGATACGCAGCCGCTCGAGACCTGCCCAGGCCACCATCGCCGCGTTATCGGTGCACAGCGCCGGAGGGGGTACGACCATAGAAACATCATGGCGGGCGCTTGTATCCGTCAGCGTCGCGCGGAGTGCTTGGTTGGCGGCGACGCCCCCAGCGGCGACCAGCACGGGCTTCGTATCCGGATGCCTTTCGGCAAAGGCCTCGAAGGCGTGTTGGCAGCGATCCGCAACTACTTCGGCGACCGCGGCCTGGAAGCCGGCCGCCAGATCGGCTGCATCCTGCCCTGTGGTGTCGTGGCCGAGATTGATGGCGGCCTGACTGACTGCAGTCTTCAGGCCGGAGAAGGAGAAGTCGCAGCGCGGACGACCCATGAGCGGGCGTGGCAGCCGGAAGCGGCTGGGATCGCCGTCGCGCGCCGCGGCCTCCACTGCCGGGCCGCCGGGAAAGCCGAGGCCGAGAAGTTTTGCTGTCTTGTCGAAGGCCTCACCGATCGCGTCGTCCATGGTCGTGCCGAGTAGGACATAGCAGCCGATCCCCTCGACAATCAGCAGCTGGCAATGGCCGCCGGAAATTAGCAGCAGCAGATAGGGGAAGGCCACATTGTCCGTAAGCCGCGCTGTAAGCGCGTGGGCCTCTAGGTGGTTCACCGCGACGAAGGGGACGCCGCTGGCTGCGGCTATTGCCTTGGCAGTCATGACGCCCACGATGACGCCGCCAATCAGGCCCGGGCCGCCTGTCACCGCGATCCCGTCGAGATCTTTAAGCGCGATACCGGCCTCATCGCGCGCGTGCGCGACGATCGCATCCAGATTCTCGAGATGCGCGCGCGCGGCGATTTCCGGCACAACCCCGCCGAATGGCTGATGGTCGTCAAGTTGACTGAGGACGACGTTCGACAGGATTGACCGGCCGTCGTCGACGATGGCCGCCGCCGTCTCGTCACAACTGGTTTCTATTCCGAGTACGCGCATGATGTTCATATAACCCATTTAGCGGGCGTCGTCGCATGCGCGCAGTGCTTCTGCGGAGAAGCGGTTTTGCAATTCGCCCGCATACGGTTATGAGTTTCTCATGAGCGACGCCAAACTCCGCATTGGCACCCGTGGCAGCCCGCTGGCCCTGTATCAGGCGAACGCGGTGCGCGATCATCTGGCCGTTGCCGATCCGTCTGCACAGGTCCCCGAGATCGTCGTCATCCGTACGACCGGCGATCGGGTGACCGCTCGCCCGCTGTCCGAGATTGGCGGGAAGGGGCTGTTCACCAAAGAGATTGATCGCGCGCAGCTCGACGGCGAGATCGACATCGCAGTGCACTCGGCCAAGGACATGGAAACCGTGCTCGCGGACGGGGTTACGATTGGCGCCGCGCTGCCACGCGAGGATCCACGCGATGCGCTGATTGGCGCCGCGTCCATCGCTGCGATACCGGCAGGCGGGCGCGTAGGGACGGCCTCCGTGCGCCGCAAAGCCCAGCTCCTCGCCGTCCGTCCCGACCTCGAACCGGTCCTCATTCGCGGCAACGTCGAGACCCGGCTGCAGAAGATCGCGGATGGTGCGGCGGATGCGACCTTCCTGGCCTATGCCGGCCTGCGTCGGCTGGGCCGTGCGTCGGCGGCGGATCATGTTCTGGATGTGGACGAGATGCTACCGGCTGCTGGCCAGGGGATTATCGCGATCACCTGCCGCGCAGACGATGCGTCGGCCGTGACGGCGCTGCAGGCAATCTCCGATGCTTCGGCGACAACCTGCCTTCGGGCCGAGCGGGCGATGCTCGATGCGCTCGATGGGACCTGCCATACTCCGATCGCGGGGCTGGCGACCCTGAAAAATGGCCAGCTGCATTTGTCGGGCCTTGCCGCATGGCCTGACGGGCATGGCCTAGTGCGTCTGTCGCGGCGGGGGACCGCCGACGCGCCCGAGGCGCTGGGTGCCGCGCTCGGCACGGAGCTTCGTGCGCGTATGGGCTCAGGTTTTTTCGCCGCTTTGGCAGATTGATGCGCGTCCTCGTGACACGGCCCCGGCCCGATGCTGACCGGACTGCAGCAGAGCTGTCGGCGCGCGGTCACGCGCATCTCGTGGCACCACTGTTCACGGTCGTCATCGACGCCGATGCTCGGATCGACCTTGCGGGGGTTCAGGCAGTTCTGGTCACGAGCGCAAATGGCGCGCGAGCGCTAGCGGCCGTGACAGACCGGCGCGATATTCATGTCCTGGCGGTCGGTGATGCGAGCGCGGAGGCTGCCTGCGACGGCGGGTTCGGGCTTGTCACGAGTGCCGCCGGGGATGTCGACACGCTGGCGGCGCTCGTATATGCGCGTCTGTCGCCCGCGGACGGCCGATTGTTGCATGTCACCGGGTCGGTGATTGCGGGCGACCTCGCCGGACGCCTGGGCGCGGCCGGCTTCACCATAGAACGGGCGGTCCTTTACCGTGCCTCGCCCGTCGATTCTATCCCGGAGGCGATGGAAGAGGTGCTGCGCGCGGGCACACTCGATGCCGCGCTGTTCTATTCGCCGCGCACAGCGGCGCGGTTCGTAGAACTTCTGATTCAGGCGAAGCTCGCGGACGCGTGTGGGGAGATGCTGGCGGTTGCGCTCTCGCCTGCGGTCGCGGCCAAACTCGGGCCCGTCCCTTTCGCCGCCATCCGGGTCGCCGAGGAGCCTCATCAGGAGAGCCTCCTCCAAGCGTTGGACAGCGCTGCACCAATACGTACGGGCTTATGACCTGTTTGTACTGTGATTGCTGGTTTTGTGCGATGATTTCGCGTATGTACGTTTGAGTACGCGAGCGAGGACAAGTAAGCATGAGCAGCGAAACGGATCAGCCGGCGGTCCGGATCATCGATGCATTCGGCGGTATTCGGCCGATGGCAGCCAAGCTGGAGATCCCGGTCAGCACGGTCCAGGGCTGGAAGCAGCGTGACACGGTTCCTGCCGCGCGGATGGCCGCGGTTCTCGAAGCCGCGCGCGCGAACGGTATCGATATCATCGCCGACAATTTTGATGGCGAACAGTCCGTCCCCTCGCCGTCGGCGGCTTCTTTGGCGCAGTCGCAAATATCGGCTGCAGACGCGCCGGCAATGAGCGATCTGTCATCGCGAAGTGCCAGCGCGTCCGGCAAGCCCGGCTCGACCGGCTCGGTGTCTACTGGCAGCTCGCGCCGACAGCCACCGTCACGCGGTCGCGGTGTGGCCATTCTCGCCCTGATTATCACCTTGGGAGCCGGCGGCTGGGTTTGGTGGTCCACGGCGGGGCCCGGTGTATTGGGTGGATACAATGCCCGCTTGTCTGCGCTGGAGGGGCGAATCACACGCCTGGCGGAGGCCACGCCCGAGCGGGGTGCCGACTCGGTGGCGCTTGCCGAATTGGCCGAAGAGGTTGCCGCACTGCGTACTCGGCTTGCGGATACGAGTTCTCCTGATATGCATGCGTTGCTCGCACCGCTCCGCGCCGAGATCGAAGGCCTGCGTGACACGCGTGCGGCAAGGGCAGAAGCGATCGTCGGCGCGCCTGATACCGAAATTTCTGCGCGCTTGGATGTAATGGGGTCCGAGATTCAGAAAGCGATCGGGATCGCATCCACGAATATGCAGGCGATGTCGGGCGCTCTGGTCGAGTTTGATGAAAAGCTGGCGGCGCTGGCCGTGGCCGGGAGGAAATCCAACGACCAAATGGCATCCCGGATCGCGGCGTTGGAGGCCGGCCGCGGCGCGGAGCAGGTCGCACTGTCGCGCGCGTCGGCACTGGCGCTTGCCGCGGGGCAGCTCCGCACCGCGCTTGAGCGCGGCACTCCGTTCGCCGAGCCGCTCGCGATCGTAGATTCACTGAGGGATGGAAATGAGGAATCCATCGCTGCATTGGACAGCGTGCGGGTGGCGGCCGAAACGGGCGTTGCGACGGCGGTGGCACTCGAACTCTCCTTCGCGCGGCTGGTGCCCGATCTTTTGGCGGCGGAGCGAGGCACGCGGTCCGGTGATCTGGTCGATCGCATGATGCGCCGGATTAACGATATTGTCAGTATTCGTCGGACCGGCGCCGATGTACCGGGTGACGGGATTGAGGCCAGGATCGCCCGCGCCGAGATCCTGCTGGCGCACGATGATGTAGGTGGTGCGGTGACGGAACTCACTCCGATCGCGGGTTCGGCGGGTGACCTACTCACGCCCTGGATGTCCCGCGCGCGCAACCATCTCGAGGCCCGTGACGTGCTCGCGGAGATTGAGTTCCGAGCGATCAAGCGTCTGAATGCCACGGGTGGTATGTGATGCTTCGTTTCCTGATTTATGTGATCGAGGTTGCGTTCGTCGTGGTAATAGCCGTCTGGCTTGCCGACCGGCCAGGCCAGGTCGCGCTCGATTGGCAGGGGTGGCGCATCGAGACGTCGGTTGGTGTGCTTGCGTTCTCCGTCTTTCTCCTAATCGCCGCCGCGGCCTTTGCGTTCGCGAGCTGGCGCTGGCTGCGCCGTCGCCCTCGAGAATGGTCGATGCGCCGGCGTCTGAACCGCCAGGAAGCAGGGCTACGGGCATTGTCCGACGGGCTGGTGGCGATCGCTTCGGGTGATGCGGACGATGCGCGCCAGCATACGCGGCGCGCGGGGTCGCTTCTGGATAATGCGCCGGTGACTCTGCTGCTCGAGGCTCAGACGGCACAGATCGCCGGCGATGAGAGGACCGCGCGCGCGACTTTCGAACGCATGATCGGAAATCGCGAGACCGAGTTTCTGGGACTGCGTGGCCTAATTACCGACGCCTTAAGGGAGAGCGACGACGCCCGGGCGCTGGCCTATGCACGGCGAGCCTATGCGCTGAAGCCGCGCACGCCGTGGGTCGTGGATTCGATGGTGGCCCTGCTTAGCCGCGCCGGCGAATGGCGCGAGGCCCAGCGCCTGATCGAGGAATTGCAGAAATCCAGACGCAACACCGGTGCGCAGGCGCATAAGCAACAGGCCGCGCTCCTGACCGAACGCGCCCGGGCCGCACGACTGGCCGGCGCAACGTCCGAAGCGTACGCTCAGGCGCGTAAGGCGAACGAGCTGGACCCGGCTCTGGTGCCGGCCGCTGGCATGCTGGCCCAACTCGTGGCCGAGGATGGCCGCAAACGGCGCGCGCGCAAGGCGCTCGAGAAATCCTGGGCACAGATGCCTCACCCGAAGCTTCGTGATGTGTATCTGGGCTTGCTGGAGTCCGACGCCGCGCCGCTCGACCGTTACAAGGCGTTGGAGGCTCTGGTGCGGGCAAACCCCGATCATCCCGAAAGCCGCCTGACGCTCGCATGTTCTGCGCTTGACGCCCGGCTTTGGGGTGCAGCACGGCAGCAACTCGACGAACTTCAGGTGACGGCCCCAAGCGCGGGCGTTTACCGGCTCCGCGCTCGGTTAGCGGAGGAGGATGTCGAGGACCCGACGACGCCTGCCGAGTGGCTGGAGCTCGAGGCGGGCGCCGATGCCGATCCCGCTTGGGTATGCGGGGACTGCGGCACGGTCGCTGACGACTGGTCCGCAGTCTGCGGCCATTGCGGTGCCTTCGCGACCATGGCCTGGACCCAGCCACCGCGGATCTATCGGGCGCTCAGCGCGGCGGCCGGCACCGTCTCGATCGACGGAGAGGTGATACCGTCTGCGTCGGAACCTTCATTTGGTGTCAACTCCGAAAATTGAGGGATGCGGTGCATTTGCTGCAGCAGCAGCACGGTAAACCCAGTTAGCCAGAACAAAAATTTATCGGGGGTACCGTTTATATATTTTGGTACGAACGCGAATTTTGCCCCCACCCCGGGCTTTTTCGGTGCGGATGGGCAGGGTGACTCTAATCCAATGAGGAACGAGAACCTTGTTCCGGTCCTGTTTCACGCAGACTGGATTCACATCCGATTCAGGGTGCCGTAGAATCGACGGGTGTTATTAATCAGGAATATGTAACGAGGAAGACGGGCTAATGAAATCAAAGCCTTGACCGGGGACTATGCCCCACCTAGTTACAGCGCTGTCTTTCGGCGCCGCCTTAGCTCAGTTGGTAGAGCATCGCATTCGTAATGCGGGGGTCGCTGGTTCGAGTCCAGCAGGCGGCACCATTTTCACTGGAAAACTTGGCTTTGGTCCAAAGAGAGTAACTTTTGAGCGATAGTGTGTTCTGACGCTTTTGCCGTTGTTGATATCAGACGGCTGCCGGACCCGTCTTCAAACCGACCACAGCGCTCAGGTTTGCGCCGAAGGGCATCAGCGTTTGCTGTCTATCGTGTGCCGTACCGCAAATCGCTGGAGCCGGGGGCGAAGTTTCAGAAATCCGTCGTAGAGGCGGTCGAGGCACCAGCCGAGGGGTGGCATACGAAAGAGCAGGCCAGCCCACCGAAACGCGGGCAACGCGGACCAGAGATGGGCGAATGCCGCGCCCCCGTCGAGCAGCGTGCCGCTGGAGGTACGGACATGGAAGCGTGCCCGCGCGGCTGCGCTCGGCAGGTCTGGCGCGATGTTGTGGTCGCCGCTGTCAGCGATGTCGATCCAAACGATATTCGAAGCGCCTCTAAAGCGCCGGTAGAAATCGATTTCGCGCGAACAAAGCGGGCATGCACCATCGTAGTAGACCGTGACGGAGGCTTCCTCGGGCATTTCAGTCTCCGGTCGCCGGTTTCATGATCTCGATGACGTTGTCCCAGGGGTCGCAAATGTAGACAGATGCTGTCCCGTCGCGATGCGGGGTGAGCTCGCCATGTGTTTCGGCGTCGTCGCGCGCGACTGCGAAGTGGGCTGGGTGCTGCCCCGGCAGGACCAGCGCGAGTGCTACGTTTTCAAACTGAAGGAGCGCCCAGCTCGCGTCGACGTACACCGCCTCGAAGGCGAACCGTTCGCGGTACCAAGCGAGGGCCGCGTCGATGTCGGATACTTGGACCCCGATGTGGTGGATTGATTCCAACGAGTTGCTTCGCGCGTTAGTCATGCCGCTCTGCCAGTCGCAGGCCCGTCAAGTTCGCGCAGGAGTTGTCGCGCATCGTTACGTATGGCTCCCCGCCGCGCATCGTCGAAGTTGTCCCAGATGCGGTAGGGCTGCATCAGGCGGGAGTTGTTACCTAGCTTATCACGGTGTCTGGCGAGGAAGTCCCAGTAGAGATAGTTGAACGGGCAGGCCTCGGGGCCCGTCTTCTCGCGGACCGTGTAACGACACCCGCTGCAGAAGTCGGACATGCGGTTGATGTAGTTGCCGCTCGCGGCATAGGGCTTGGAGGCGAGCAGGCCGCCATCGGCGAACTGACTCATCCCCAGCGTGTTGGGCAGTTCAACCCACTCGAATGCGTCGGCGTAGACCGCGAGATACCACTCGTGAACCTCGCGCGGGTTGACACCGGCCAGCATGGCGAAGTTACCGGTCACCATGAGTCTTTGAATATGGTGCGCATAGGCCTCGTCCCGGGTCTGTTCAACGCATGCGCGCACGCAGGCCATCTCCGTGCTTCCAGTCCAGAAGAAATCGGGTAGCGGCCGCGAGTGGCCGAACACGTTCCGGTCCGCGTATTCCGGCCCCTGCAACCAGTAGATTCCGCGAACGTACTCGCGCCAGCCAATAACTTGGCGAATGAATCCCTCGGCGGCGTTCAGTGGGGTGTGGCCGTCATGGTAGGCCCGTTCTACGCGCCGGCAGATGTCAAGCGGGTCCAGCAGCCCGATGTTGAGATAGAGCGAGACGACGGCGTGATAGAGGTACTTCTCGTCGCGCAACATGGCGTCTTGGTAATCACCGAACGAAGGCAGCGCGGCGTCGACAAATCGGTCGAACGCGGCCTCTGCTGCGTCGCGGGTAACCGCAAACCAGAAAGGCTCCAGCGTGCCGAAATGGTCGGCGAAGCGCTCCTCGACTAGTGCAAGCACGTCACGAGTGATTGCGTCCGGGTTGCGGCGGAGCGGTGCCGGGAAGGACATGCCAGATTTGGGCGGCTTGCGGTTCTCGGCATCGAAGTTCCACTTTCCGCCGACCGGCTTGTTGCCATCCATAAGCAGGCCGGTCTTCCGCCTCATCTCGCGGTAAAAATGTTCCATACGCATTTGCTTCCGGCCATCCGCCCAGGCCGCGAAGGCGTTGGGCGAGCAGATGAACCGGTCATCGTCGAGGATCTCGGTATCGAGCACTGCGCGCTCGTGGAGTGAAGTCAGGCAATTGAGCAGACGCCATTCGCCCGGCTCGGTAATGACCACCGACGCGCATGAATGTTTCTGCGCCGCACGCTCGATCTCGGATGAGAGCGCACCGGTGTTCTCTGTATCATCGAGCCGGACATAGTCGACCTGCCAGCCGTCTACCCTGAGTTCACGAGCAAAGT
Organism: Rhodospirillaceae bacterium; assembly: GCA_002724635.1. Classification (GTDB taxonomy): domain Bacteria; phylum Pseudomonadota; class Alphaproteobacteria; order UBA6615; family UBA6615; genus UBA8079. The sequence continues at coordinate 4,840 of PBPM01000086.1, read as the reverse complement.
GGCGCATCGCGGACAGAATGAAGGCAATTTTTTTCTTGTGGTGGGGGACGTATTTGGTTTCCCTCGATACCTCAGCCATGAGGATGACGTCCCGCGACTTGTCGGCGAAGCGCAACGACGAAATGTGCGGACTTAACTGATCTCCTAGAACCGCGATCAAACGACTTTGCAAAGTGTCACCGCCGCAGTTCACGCGGCCCAGGCGTCGTCATAGCGCGTCGTCCCGTCTGATTTGGGGTGATCGCGATAAAACTTTGTATTTGGGCCCGCGTCGAAGGTGGAACCTGTTATCGCGCCACCTGACGCAATCAGCAAATGAATGGCGGTCAGTTCGCCGTACCAGAACCACGCGCCTGCGGCCATGCAGAAGATGGTGGTCCAAATGAGATTTAGCACCTCCATCACTTGGAAACGCTGTACCAGCGGCATCGTATTGAGCGGGTCCCGGTCCGAATCCATCACGGAGCGATCAAGGTCAAGCATTGGGGTTCTCTGAAACGTTCTGCTTTGTTTACGGGCCGCCGAGAACCACGGATCATCAATCTTGTGCACCAGACACTTAGGGTGCGCAGAAACAATGCGGTTCATGCGTAGCTGGCCCTTTCGACTGACCGAGTTATCAGTCGAATTGATCTACGACGTTGGCACTTAGAGAAATTTTGCCCCTGAAAACCGTGCCCGGCCTAAACCGGGCGTTTTTCGTTTTCGGGCATGCGACGATCTGTCGTCGTCCAGCCCTTCAGGCTCGACGTATCCAAGAGGATTTTTGTAAAAGGAGTAGTTTCGATGAAAAACGTGTTGTTTTTTTTGGTTTCACTGTTAATTGCACTCCCGATTCCTGCTGTCGCAGCAGACGTCACCGTCGAGATGCTAAACAAGTCCGCGAACAGCAAAGAGCGAAATGTTTTTATGCCTGCGCTGGTTCAGGTTAATCCCGGTGACACAGTGACATGGGTTTCCAAGGACCGCGGTCACAACGTTGAATTCATCAGGGGTGCGGTGCCGGACGGGGTGAAACCTTTCCGATCGGCGCTCAGCAAGGACACGACCTACAAATTCACCGAGCCGGGTGTCTACGTCTACAAGTGCACGCCGCACTACGGGATGGGCATGGTTGGCGTGGTGGTCGTTGGCGACTCTGTAAACCTCTTGGAGGTTCAGGGAAAGAAGTACCCTGGCAAGGCGAAAAAGCGTGTCGCGGAAATTCTGGACAAACTGAGTTAGTTTTGCTGTTTGAGCGGGCCGGTCGCTATTCTGGGGCTGGTGTCCTAGCAATTCTATCGGCATTCCATCTCGGATGCAGCAGGGCCGCCAGAAGGGCAATGAGAAATTCCCAGACTTCCACGGGGTCTCGAGATGGGAACACCGCCCAACCATCGAATCAGCTGCTTGTGCGCCGACACAGATGAGCGGCATCGCGCTTGCTGGACTGTGTAACCGGGGAGCCTAAATTTGTGCTGACATGTTGCGCCGCCTCCGACTTTGTCCAACATTTGCGGCGTTTGAATCCATGGATGCCTCGGAATGTGGGCGCATCGTTACTAACCTGAAAGCTGCACCCGATGGGCGATAACACCTACATCCCTCCGAAGGTCTGGATATGGGAAACCAACGAGGAGAGCCAGTGGTCCAGCCTCAACCGGCCGATCGCCGGGGCGACTCATCATAAGGAGCTGCCGCGTGGTGAACATCCGCTTCAGCTATACTCCCTGGCAACCCCCAACGGGGTCAAGATTACGGTGATGCTTGAGGAGCTGCTTGCGCTGGGCAATGTCGAGGCCGAGTATGACGCTTGGCTTGTCAGGATCGGCGATGGTGAGCAGTTCGGCAGCGGCTTCGTCGAGGTGAATCCCAACTCGAAAATTCCGGCCCTGATGGACCACAGCACGCCGACCCCCACCAGGGTGTTTGAGTCCGGCGCGATCCTGCTCTATCTCGCGGAGAAGTTTGATGCCTTCGTGCCAACCGAGCAGTCGGCGCGGGCCGAGTGCCTGTCCTGGCTGTTCTGGCAGATGGGTAGCGCACCCTATCTGGGCGGCGGCTTCGGCCACTTCTACCACTACGCAAAGAACAAATACGAGTATCCGATCGACCGCTTCGCTATGGAGGTGAAGCGCCAGCTAGATGTGCTCGACCGAAACCTGGCCGAGCGCCGGTATCTATGCGGCGAAGATTACAACATCGCCGACATCGCCACCTATTGCTGGTATGGCAACTTGGTGCTCAACAACCAATATGAGGCCGCTGATTTCCTCGATGTAGCCTCCTATGAGAATGTGGTGCGCTGGGCCACGGAGATCGACGTGCGCCCGGCTGTGCAACGCGGCCGGCGGGTCAACAAGACCTCGGGCCCCGAGGAACTTCGGGTGCTTGAACGCCACGACGCCAGTGATATCAGCTGACTGTGCCAGCAGTATGCCTGGATCCGCTTGACATGCGGGCCCGGTGGGAGAAATGCAATGGTCGACATGGTTGCGAAGCCAATGGAAGGCCCAGCGACATAAAACAGGGGGAGCCAAAATGCCGACTTACTTCGCTCATATCGATGACGTGACCCCAGAGAACATGGATGCTGGCGACGGCTGGCTGATTACCGAGTTCCGGCTGCCCTTTAGCGACCGCCAGGGACTGGGCACAACCATGTTCCATGCGCGCTTTAACCCGGGCGCAGTGCACAAGAAGCACAAGCACGAGAATTGCGAGGAGATCTATTACATCGTTAGCGGCAATGGCATCGCCGGTGCGGGTGGGACGACTGAGGAGATTGGTGCCGGGCATTTCCACCATGTCCCCGCCGACACCGAGCACTGGCTGGCCAACGAGAGCGACGTTGAGCCCATCGTGGTGATCGGCTGGTATCTCGGCGCCGGGAGCGTTGCCAGCACAGGCTATGTGTATATGGGCGATGTCACGGAGGCCGATTTTGAGGGGCCGCATAAAGGCTACGACGTCGGGTCGCTGGTGAACCACACGGACGTCGCGCCCGCCGACATGGGCAAAATAGACGGCTGGGGCGGTAGCGAGTTCCGCGCGTGCCTGGGTGTCGCCCAAGAGATCTTCCACGCGGCGTCGCGCGCGGTGTATCGGCCCGGTGAGAGTTTCAAGCCGCACCGGTACGCGAATGCGAATGCGTATTACATGGTCGTTGCGGGCGGGGGACGGGCCGGGGTCGGTGACGAGGTGGCGGCGATCAGAGCTGGTTCCTGCCTCCACGCGCCGGCGGGCACCATCCACTGGTTCGAGTCGACCGGCGCCGAACCGCTCACCATGATCGGCCTGCAAGAGGGCGCCGGTTCCCTCGCGGCTGGCGGGTTTGAGGCGGCCGGAGAGATTCCCGCCGCTGTCGATTAGGCGATAAGGCGATTATCCGGTTGGCGTTAGCCTAGGACCAGAAGGTCTGGCGAAGTTCCACTATGCTTGTTGAGGCAGAGGAACAGGCGTGTTTGGCCGCTGCCTATGATCGGGGGTGAGCGGTGCACCGTGCCGTTGTCCGTCCCGGCGAGCTTGCCCTTGAACAATGCGACACTGTCTTTTCGCAGCCGTTCCAAGGGGCCTGAATAGTCTTTCTGTTGAGCCAGTGCCTCTTCTGCGTGGTCGGTCGGCACCCATTCGGTGGACGGGCCTAGATAGGTGGTCAGCAGTCTTACCTCTACTGTGTCGCGGTGGAACTTCCAGCAGGCGTCGTGGTCAATGCGCTCGAGTCGGATATCGACCAGCTCGCTCTCAGTGACATCGGAGAATGTTTCCGCAAGGCCCGAGATATCGTCGATCAGAAGATCTCGCATTTCGCTGTTTGGGAGGCCGTTCTCGTTTAAGAGCGGCAGGAGCGAGGCCCGAGTGTCGCGTGGCCGGACGAGGACACGAAAGTCAGGAAGGTTTGCGTCATCCATTTCTGTGATCCAGGTCGTGAACCGGGACGGGAGTGTGCGTTCCCAGATGACCAGTTCCGTTCCGGGTTCGAGGATGGCCGCGAGGCCGGCGCGCGCGCCGACCGTCCGCACGCCACTTTGCGGCGGGATGGCAGAGTTTGCGTGCATCAGGTTCTTACGCTGAAGCTGGGGCCTGCCGTCTGGCGTCGAACAGCAGCACTTCCGCCAAGAATAAATGAGATATCATTACATATTCCGGCTGTTTTCGTCGGTCGGACGGGCGCATGCGGGACTTGGGTGTTCGGGCCGACCTAGGCGCGTTTTGTAGCTTTTAGCCCGCCGACGTCAGGCAGGTGCGGATCGAACTCGCCATGTTCTGCATCAGCGTGAACCAGAGGTCTGGGCCGTCGGGAATTTTACTCCCCAGAGGATCGAGGACGCCAGATTTGGCGGCCGTTCCCTTGGTTACGACGTTCACCAGCCGCGGCGTGAACTGAGGCTCCGAGAAGACGCAGGTGGCGCCGAGATCCTCAACCTTTTGTCGAATGTTGGATACGCGTTCGGCACCCGGAATCACTTCGGGACTGACCGTTATCGATCCGGCTGCGTTCAGGTCGAAACGGCGCTCGAAATACTGGTAGGCATCGTGGAACACGATGAAGGGGCGTTCGTGAACGGGCTCGAGCGTTGCGCGAATTTCCGCTGAAACGCGGTCGATGCGTTTCATCAACGCATCTGCATTGGCCTCGTAGCGCGCGGCATTATTGGGGTCTGTCTCGCCGAGTACCTCGGCGATCTCATGGGCGATCACCTTGGCGTTTTCAGGGTCAAGCCAGATGTGTGGATCACGTTCCTCGCCATGATCATCATGGTTGCCGTGTGCATGGTCCTTGTGGTCGTCATGCTTGTCTTTGGCGTGATTGCCGTGTGCATGGTCCTTGTGGTCGTCATGCTTGTCTTTGGCGTGATTG
>PBPM01000085.1 GCA_002724635.1 Rhodospirillaceae bacterium | reverse complement strand
GATGGATGACGGTCTGCGCTTCGCCATTCGCGAAGGTGGCCGCACCGTCGGCGCCGGCGTCGTCACCTCCATCATCGAATAGGCATACAGTGGACTGGCGGTTTCCTTGGAAGTCGCCGATCAATTTGATGGGACACCGAAATGGACAGTCAACATATACGGATCCGGCTTAAGGCCTTTGATCACCGGGTGCTTGACCAGTCGGCGAGCGAGATAGTGGGCACGGCCAAGCGGACCGGTGCAGAGGTTCGGGGTCCCATCCCGCTGCCGACACGGATTGAGAAGTTTACGGTTCTTCGGTCGCCCCACGTCAACAAGAAGTCGCGTGAGCAGTTCGAGATCCGCACCCATAAACGTCTGCTCGACATCATCGATCCGACGCCACAGACGGTCGACGCGCTCATGAAGCTCGATCTGGCGGCGGGTGTCGACGTGGAAATCAAACTTTAAGGGGTCAGGATGCGTACTGGCATCATTGCACAGAAACTGGGCATGACCCGCGTCTTCGACGATGTGGGTAATCATGTTCCGGTCACGGTTCTGAAGGTTGACGGCTGCAATGTCGTCGATCAGCGCACTACCGAGCGCGATGGGTATACGGCCCTGCAGGTCGGCACCGGCACCGCGAAGACCAAGCGCGTCAGTAAGGCGATGCGTGGTCACTTCGCCAAGGCAAAGGTCGAGCCGCGCCGCAAGCTGGCTGAGTTTCGTGTTGCGGGCGATGCGTTGCTCGATATCGGCGCGCGCATCAGCGTGGACCACTTCGTCTCGGGCCAGTTCGTTGATGTGACGGGCACCTCCATCGGCAAGGGGTTTGCCGGCGCGATGAAGCGACACAACTTCGGTGGCCTGCGGGCGACCCATGGGGTCTCTATCTCGCATCGCAGTCACGGTTCAACTGGCCAGTGTCAGGATCCGGGTAAGGTGTTCAAGGGCAAGAAGATGGCCGGCCATATGGGTAATACCCGGGTAACTACCCAGAATCTTCGGGTGGTGACCACGGATGCCGATGAAGGCCTGCTTCTGGTGGCAGGTGCGGTGCCGGGTTCCAAGGGTGGTTACGTCTTGGTGCGCGACGCGGTGAAGAAGGTGCTTCCCGAGGGTGCGCCCTATCCCACCTTTGCCGACAACATTCCTGCGGAAGAGACTGTAGGAGAGGCGGCCGCCGAGGACGACGCGCCGCCTGCGGAAGATGTCGCCGCGGAAGATGCCGGCGACGATACGGACGCAAAGGACTGACCGATATGAAGCTCAAGGTCGTCAATCTCGAAAACGAGGCCGCCGGTGAGATCGATCTAGACGATGGGATCTTCGGTGCGCTGGTTCGCAAGGACGTGCTCGCGCGCGCTGTCAACTATCAGCTCGCCAAGCGCCGCCAGGGTACTCACAAAACCAAGACCCGTGGCGAGATCAATGGCAGCACGGCACGCCCGTGGCGCCAGAAGGGTACTGGTCGCGCCCGTGCGGGTGACCGCAAAGCCGGCCATTGGCGGGGCGGCCAGACTACTTTTGGCCCGATGCCGCGCGACTATTCGATCGAGCTGCCGAAGAAGGTACGCAAGCTTGCTTTGAAGACGGCACTGTCGTCGAAGCAGGCCGAGGGCAAACTGATTGTCCTCGACGCGGCGCACGCGTCCGACCCCAAGACCAAAGCCGTCGCTGCCCAGCTCAAGGCGCTGGGGCTATCGTCGGCCCTGATTGTCGATGGCTCAGACATCGATCGAAATTTCCAACTCGCCGCTCGCAATATTCCCGGCGTTGATCTGCTGCCCCAGCAGGGTGCAAATGTTTACGACATCCTGCGGCGCGATACGCTCGTGTTGACGCGCCAAGCGGTTGAGCAGCTTCAGGAGCGCCTTCGATGAGCTCTAATCGCAAACCTCGCGGTCGCATTCAGGTGTCGACCGAACGGATGTACGAGTTAGTCCGTTCGCCGCTCATTACTGAGAAGGCAACCCTTCTGTCTGAGCATAACCAAGTCGTCTTCCGGGTCCCGGTCGATGCGACCAAGCCCGAGATTCGGGCCGCGGTCGAGGGTCTGTTCAATGTCAAGGTGACGGCAGTGAACACGATCCTACAGAAAGGTAAGACAAAACGCTGGCGTGGCCAGCCGGGTCGCCGTAACGATGTAAAGAAGGCCGTCGTGAGCCTTGCCGATGGCGAGTCTATCGACATCACGACCGGCGTCTAGAGGGCTCGAAATGGCACTGAAGCAGTTCAAATCGATCACCCCCGGTCAGCGCGGCCTAGTCCTCGTTGACCGGTCCGAGCTCTGGAGGGGCGGCCCCGAAAAGTCGCTGACCGAGGGCCTGAACAAGAAGGGCGGTCGCAACAATACCGGCCGCATCACCGCGCGCCGACGCGGCGGCGGGCACAAGCGCCTGTATCGCCATGTCGATTTCAAGCGCCGCAAGTTTGACGTGCCGGCAACGGTGGAGCGGATCGAGTATGATCCTAACCGCACGGCCTTCATCGCGCTAATCGCCTACGAAGATGGTGAGAAGAGCTACATCTTGGCGCCGCAGCGCCTCAATGTTGGTGACACGGTCGTAGCCACCCAGCGCGGCGACGTGAAGCCGGGTAATGCGATGCCGCTGCGTTCGATCCCGATCGGTACCATCGTGCATAACGTCGAACTCAAGGCGGGCGCCGGCGGCAAGTTGGCGCGCGCGGCCGGGACCTATGTGCAGCTGGTTGGCCGCGATCGCGGATACGGATTGCTGAAACTCGCCTCTGGCGAGGTGCGTATGGTGCGCCAGGAATGCATGGCTACCATCGGCGCCGTATCAAACCCGGATCAGAGTAACATCAAGCTCGGTAAGGCGGGCCGTAAGCGCTGGCTGGGTAAGCGCCCGTCCGTGCGTGGCGTCGCCATGAACCCGATCGATCATCCGCATGGCGGTGGTGAGGGCCGGACATCCGGCGGTCGCCACCCGGTAACCCCTTGGGGCAAGCCGACGAAGGGCAAGCGTACCCGGTCCAACAAGAAGACCGACTCGCTCATCCTCCGCCGGCGCACGAAGTAGAGGAGAACGGCAGTGGCGCGTTCTGTATGGAAAGGTCCGTTTGTCGACAGCTATCTGCTCAAGAAGGCAGAGGTGGCGAGAGATTCCGGTCGTAATGATGTGATCAAGACCTGGTCGCGGCGTTCGACGATTCTGCCTCAGTTCGTCGGCCTGACATTCGGTGTATACAACGGCCAAAAGTTCATTCCGGTTCTGGTGACCGAAAACATGGTCGGGCAGAAGTTCGGAGAGTTCGCGCCGACCCGCACCTATTTCGGCCATCAGGCCGACCGCAAGTCGAGGCGGGGTTAGTCATGGGTAAGAAAGCTACACTGCGTAGCCTGGGCGACAACGAAGCCCGCGCCGTCGTGAAGAATCTTCGCATCAGCCCGCAGAAGCTCAATCTGGTTGCCGAACAGATTCGCGGAAAGCCCGTGCAGCGGGCGCTAATGGATCTTGAATTTTCACGTCGGCGGATTGCCCAGTCGGTCAAGGCCGGCCTCGAGAGCGCAATTGCCAATGCCGAAAACAATCATCAGCTTGATGTCGACCGGCTGGTCGTCGCCGAAGCCACGGTCGGTAAGGGGCTCGTGATGAAACGCTGGCGCGCGCGCGCACGTGGGCGGGTCGCGCGCATCCACAAGCCGTTCAGCCAAATCACGCTCGTTGTCCGCGAGCAGGGAGAGGCATAAGTATGGGTCAGAAAATCAACCCGATCGGGCTTCGTCTCGGCATCAACCGCACTTGGGACTCCCGCTGGTTCGCCGCCGGGCAAACCTATGGCGATCTTCTGATGGAGGATCTCGAGCTGCGTGGCTTACTGGAGAAGCGTCTCGCGGGGGCCGGCGTCAGCCGGATCATCATCGAGCGGCCGGCAAAGAAGGCCCGCATCTCCATCCACTCGGCGCGACCGGGCGTGGTGATTGGCAAGAAGGGCGCCGATATCGAGAAGCTGCGAGCGGATGTCGCGCGGATGACCGGTTCCGAGGTCAGCCTGAATATCGTCGAGGTGCGTAAGCCCGAGATCGATGCCGCGCTGGTGGCCGAGAACATCGCCCAGCAGCTGGAGCGTCGCGTCGGCTTTCGCCGCGCCATGAAGCGCGCGGTGCAGAACGCCATGCGGCTCGGCGCCTTGGGCGTTCGAGTGATGTGCGGCGGTCGCCTAGGCGGTGCGGAGATCGCGCGTACCGAGCAGTATCACGAAGGCAGTGTGCCCCTGCACACCCTGCGCGCCGACGTGCAGTATGGCACCGCGACTGCCCAGACTACCTACGGCGCGTGCGGTGTGAAGGTCTGGGTCTATCGCGGTGACATCATGGAGCACGATCCGATGGCACAGGACCGCCGGATCGAGGAACAGCAGTCGGGCGGAATGCCAGCACGGTAGTTGCCCGGAGGTTTAGAGATGCTAAGTCCAAAACGAACAAAGTACCGCAAACAGCATAAGGGCCGCGTCCGCGGGGTCGCCCAGTCGGGAACGTCGCTAAACTTTGGTTCCTATGGCCTGAAGGCGATAACGCCGGGCCGCGTGACGGCGCGTCAAATCGAGGCGGCACGTCGTGCAATGACCCGTCACATGCGTCGCGCTGGCCGAGTCTGGATCCGTATTTTCCCGGATGTGCCGGTCAGTCAGAAGCCCGCGGAAGTCCGTATGGGCAAGGGCAAGGGTACGCCTGAATACTGGATGGTGCGCGTAAAACCGGGCCGGATGATGTTCGAGATCGACGGTGTACCCGATGCGGTTGCACGGGAGGCCTTCGAACTGGCTTCCGCGAAGCTGCCGCTGCAGACGCGCATCGTTTCGCGCGAGTTGGGGTAACGATCATGAAGGCGGCGGATGTCCGGGCGAAAACTGACGACGAGTTGCGCGACCAGCTGCGCGACTTGAAGAAAGAGGCGTTCAACCTGCGTTTTCAGCAGGCAAGCGGCCAATTGGAGAACACGGCGCAGATGCGCGACGTGCGACGCGATATCGCGCGCGTGCAGACAGTGCTCAACGAGCGTCGTCAGGCGCAATAACGGGCTTATAGGAGTCAGCAGGATGCCGCGACGCGTTCTTACCGGTACGGTGGTGAGCAACAAGATGGATAAGTCGGTCACCGTTCGCGTGGACCGGCGCGTTCGCCACCCGATCTACAAGAAGTTCATGACCCAATCGAAGAAGATTGCGGCCCATGACGCAGAAAACAGCCTCGAGGTTGGCGATGTGGTTCGCATTCGCGAATGTCGCCCGATTTCGAAATCTAAGCGTTTTGAAGTGATTGAAAAGGTTGGCGCCTGAGGCGGTTTCGCTAGGGGTGTAATTGAGGAAATAAGAAAATGATTCAGATGCAAACCAACCTGGAAGTCGCTGACAACAGCGGCGCGCGCCGGGTGCAGTGCATCAAGGTGCTGGGCGGTTCGAAGCGCATGACCGCCGGTGTGGGCGATGTGATCGTAGTGTCCGTGAAGGAGGCCATTC
>PBPM01000084.1 GCA_002724635.1 Rhodospirillaceae bacterium | reverse complement strand
TCCCGTCGCCATAGGGCTGCGGCGAGACGGGCGCGCCGTCCGCGTCGACCGCCTCGACCCGGACGAGCTCCCAGGTGCCGATGTGTTTGGTCATGGGGCTTATCCTTCCGATGTCACCACTCGGTCTAACTGCCTGCATTTCGCAATAGTTGAACTAGTCCAACTACACTTACCCCACAATCACGCCCGGGTTGAGCATCCCCTTCGGGTCCAGCCGCTTCTTCGCGTCCGACAGCACGTCGCCGAACAGCGCGGGGCGCTGCTGCTCGTACCATTTCTGGTGGTCGCGCCCAACGGCGTGATGGTGGGTGATGGTGCCGCCATGCTCGATGAGCGCGTCGGACGCGCGGGTCTTGATCTCCTGCCACTGCTGGAGCATCGCGCCGGGGTCTCCCGGCGCGTGGAACGCGAAATAGGGCGCCGGGCCGTCGGGATAGGCGTGGGAGAAGCGGCAGGAAACCGCCCCGTCGTGGCCCGTCACGTCCCTGATGGCGGCCTGAGTCGCCTTCCTGATGGCGCCGTAGAATTCCTCGAACCGGTCCCAGGTGATCGCCGTCTCAAAGGTGTCGGAGATGATGCCCCGCGGGGTGAGCTGCTCCCGGTTGTAGGGCATGCGGATGAAGGCCGTGCGCCACGCGCCCACCGCACCCTGGAGATGGGCGTCGGGGTTGTCACGCCACGGGACGTCCACCACCGCGCCATGATCGAGGCAGCACTGGTCGGCGCGTTCCATCCACGCGTCCACCGGGTGATCCGCACTCTCGAAGGAGACGACCATGAGGGTGAAGGAGCCGTCGCCGGCGCCGTTCACCTGCAGCTCCGTGGCGTCGACGATGCGGACGTTCGCCGGGAACAGCCCGGCGTGGGAGACGGCGCGGACGGCGCGGGCGGCGTCGAAGAAGTCGGTGAACCGGTATCCCGCCGTCGCCTTGAAGGTCGGCCGGCCCTGGAGCCGCACCCAGCCCTCGGTAATGATGCCTAGCGCCCCCTCGGAGCCCATGGCGACGAACCGGTCGGGGCTGGGGCCGGCGCCGGTGCCCGGCAGGCGGCGGGAGACGATGTTCCCGGTCGGGGTGACGGTGCTCGTTGCCTCCACCAGGTCGTCGATATGGGTGTAGAGGGTCGCGAAGTGGCCGCCCGAGCGGGTCGCGACCCAGCCGCCGAAGGTCGAATGCTCGAAGGATTGCGGGAAGTGCCGCAGGGTCAGGCCGTAGGGCTTGAGCTGGGCCTCGAGCTCGGGGCCGCGGGCGCCACCCTGGATCCGCGCAGCGCGGGAGACTTCGTCCACATCCAGTACCTTGTTCAGTCGGCCCATGTCGACCGAGATGGTGCCGTTGAAGCCCGAACCCACGTCGGAGGTGACGCCGCCGACCACCGACGAGCCCGCGCCCCAGGGGATGACGGCCGCGCCAGCCTTGTCGGCCCACTCGTAGATCTCGGCGATGTGGGTCTCGCTCTCGGGGAACGCGACGACATCGGGCGCGTGGGCGAAGTCCCCGTCATAGGTGCGGATCGAGTCCGGCTGGGACTGGCCGAAGGCGTGATAGATTCGCTCGAACCGGTCGTCGGTGCAGACATTCGCAAGGTTCGAGGGCACGTCGAGGCGGGATTTCGAGAGATCAATCGCGTCGAGGGCCGGAAATGCGCCGTCACGCGACGGCTGGATGCTGAAATCGTCCGCAAACGTTGCCAGCAGCGCTTTGGTCTGGTCCCCGTCGAGGCCGGCGTCCTCGTAGCCCCAGCCCCAGTATTTCAGCCTGCGTTTGTCCGTGGCGGCCATGGCGCCCTTGCTCCCCATGCTTCGGTGTTGTGCTTTGCCCTGATAGTATCGCGCACCGGCCCGCCGCGTAAGGTGGGCCAGCGAGGGAGAGATATGCCAAAAGCACTGATTGCGGGCGCGCTGGGCGTCACGGGACGCGCGCTTCTTCATCACCTGGAGGGCCTGCCCGGCTGGGAAATCGCCGCAATCTCGCGCCGGTCGCCGGACTTCGAGACCCGGGCCGCGTTCATCTCGCCCGACCTGAATGACCCTGCAGACTGCCGGGCGAAACTCGCGGCCCATGGCGACATTACCCACATCTTCTACACGGCCTACAGCCAGCGGGAGACGGTGGCCGCCGAGATCCCGGTGAACGTCGCGATGCTCGCGAACCTAATGGACGCGGTGGAACCCGCCGCGACGGGCCTCGAACATGTGCAGATGATGCACGGCGCCAAGTGGTACGGGACCTTCCTCGGCGCCTACAAGACGCCCGCGCGCGAGGACGATCCCAGGCCCGCGGTCGAGCATTTCTATCACACCCAGCAGGACTGGCTGGAGTCGCGCCGCGCGGGTGCCGGCTGGAGTTGGTCGGCGCTCCGCCCCCACGGGGTGTGGGGCTTCTCGACCGGCAGTGCCATGAATTTGCTGACGGGTATCGCTTGTTATGCGGCGCTGTCGAAGGCCGAGGGCAAGCCGCTTCAATGGCCCGGCAATGCAGGCTTCTTCGACCGGCTCTACCAGCTGATCGACGCAGAACTGCTGGCCGAGGCCATGGTCTGGGCCGCGACCACGCCGGCGGCGGCCGACAACGCCTTCAACATCACCAACGGCGATCTGTTCCGCTGGCACGAGGTCTGGCCGCGCATCGCCGAACTCTTCGGGATGGAGACGGGCGATCCCGCGCCGATACCGATCGCCGAGACGATGGCGCCCAAGGCGGCGCTCTGGACGGAGCTGGTGGACCGGCACGATCTCCGGCACTACGCGCTGGACCAGCTGGTCAACTGGGCCTATCTCGACACGGCGCTCGGCAACGATCGGGACCAGGTCTCCAGCCTGACAAAGATCGTCGGCGCCGGTTGGACCGGGTTCCGCGACACGCCGGCGACCATCACCTGGCAGTTACAGAAGCTGCGCGACAACCGGATCATTCCGTGATTCATATAAAGGACTTACCCATGCCCCTCCACATCTCCAGCAATTTTGACAGTGGCAACATCGTCTGCCTGGACGCATCCGACCCCGGCGACATCCGGCTGGAGATAGCAAAAGACAACCAGTCCGACTTTTACATGTGGTTCCACTTCCGGCTCACCGGCGTGCGCGACACACCCTGCACCCTGAAGATCATGAACGCGGGCGGCGGCGCCTACCCGAAAGGCTGGGAGGACTACCGCGCCGTCGCGTCGAGCGACCGCGAGACTTGGGTGCGCGTCCCGACCCGTTACGAGAACGGCATACTCACCATCGAACATACGACGGCGGCGGACAGCGTATGGTACGCCTACTTCGCCCCCTACTCGATGGAGCGCCACGCGGACCTAATCGCCCGGACCCAGCGCGACGATCGGGTGATCCTTGAGGTGCTCGGCGAGACCCTCGACGGCCAAGCGATGGACCTGCTGACCATTGGAGAACCCGGCGATGGGAAGCAGCACTTCTGGGTGATCGCCCGCCAGCATCCCGGCGAATCCATGGCCGAATGGTGGATAGAGGGCTTCCTCGCGCGGCTGCTCGACCCGTCGGACAAAACCGCACAGGCGCTGCTCGACCGGGCAGTGTTCCACGTTGTCCCGAACATGAACCCGGACGGGTCGCGGCGCGGCCACCTGCGCACCAACGCCGCCGGCGCGAACCTCAACCGCGAATGGGCGGATCCCGCCTTGAACCGCAGCCCAGAGGTGTTCTTGGTCCGCGCGCGCATGCAGGAAACTGGCGTCGATTTCTGCCTCGACGTCCATGGTGACGAGGCACTGCCCTACAACTTCCTAGCCGGCATGATGGGCATCCCCTCCCTGTCGGACCGCCAGAAGACATTGCAGGAGATCTTCTCCGGCGCGCTGCTGGCGTCGAGCCCGGATTTCCAGACGAAGTACGGCTATCCCGTCGCCAAACCCGGCGAGGGCAACATGACGCTGTGCTCGAACTGGGTCGCGGAGGAATTCGGCTGCCTAGCGTTGACCCTCGAGATGCCGTTCAAGGACAATGCCGACCGACCCGACCCGACCTTCGGCTGGTCGCCGGATCGCTGCCGGGCCTTCGGTGCCGGGCATCTCGAGGCGATGGCGGCGGTGCTGGGCGCCTGACGCGCGCCTACAGAGTCGCGTCGTCGACGGTCCAGAGCGCGAAGCCGGGGCTCTCGTCCCAGATGCGCGGCTCCCAGCTATCGTCCATCCGGTCCATGTCGGCGAAGTACTCGGTGCGGCCGCCAGCCGGGTTCCTGAAATACCAGTAGTAGTTCGAGCCGAGGATGTGCCGGCCGGGCGTCGTGTCCGCCTCCCAGCCTTTCGCTTTCATGAACTTGCCGCCCATCATAACCATGTCGAAATTCTCGACCTCGAAGGAGGCGTGATCGAACTCGTTGCGATCGGCGCGGCTGATCAAGAACAGATTGTGATGGTCGTGCCCGCCCTCGCAGCGCATGAAGTCGCCGCCGGTCTTCGTGCTATCCGACAGACGGAAGCGCAGCCGGTCGAGATAGAAAGCGACCGCCTTCTCGCGGTCCGCCAGTTCGATCGCATAGACTACATGGCCGATCCGGATCGGGTTCGCCTGGGCCGCGGGATCGATGACTACATTCATCCGCGGCTCGCTCGTGTTGACGTTGTGCGGGATGATCTCGACATCGGTTTCGGTGGGATCGGCGACCATGAGGCCAAGGCCGTTGCCGCTCTCGTCGGCGAAGCAGAGCGTGCCATCCTCGTCTTTAACCTCCCGGTCGCGGGCGAGATCCGACCCCATCTCCTTGAGCCCAGGCCCGTCGCGCACGCCCCACACGGCGCGCCTGAGGGTCGACTTCGCCGGGTCGGGTGACGGCGGCAGCGACGGATCGTCGGCCGGGCGCAGTTCGATAGTCTGGTTCGTACGGGTCCGGAAGATCGTGCATTCCGGCCCAGACTCGACCTCCTCCACGCCCCAGTCGCGATAATAGTTCGCACCGGCGTCCATATCCTCGAGGCCATAGATCAGCTTCTCGACACGGGTAATCGTCATGACTGCGTTCCTCCGCCTCTACTCTTTGACCACATCGGCCCACAGGGTGCCGATCTTTGAAATCTCGACCTCGATCCGGTCGCCCGCCTTCATCCACAGCGGCGGGTTGCGGCGCGCACCGACACCGCTCGGCGTCCCCGTCGCGATCACGTCGCCGGGCTCCAGCGGCGTGAAGCGCGAGATGTAGGAGATGATATAAGGAACCGAGAAGAGCAGCATGTCCGTCGTCGAATTCTGCACCACCTCGCCGTTTAGCCGAGTCATCAGCTCCATCGTCGCCGGGTCGGGAATTTCGTCCGCGCTCACCATCCAAGGCCCGAGCGGCCCAGACTTGTGAAAATTCTTGCCAGCCGTCACCGAGTGTTTCTGGTAATCGCGGACCGAGCCGTCGATGAAGATAGTGTAGCCGGCGACATGGTCGAGCGCGTCGGCCTCGCTGATGTGGCGCCCGCCCGTGCCGATGATAGCCGTGAGCTCGCCCTCGAAGTCATAATGCTCCGACACCTTCGGCAGCTCCATCTCGCCGCAATGGCCGACTAGCGTGTTGGTCGAACGCATGAACAGCTGCAACTCCGACGGCAGGGTGTTGGCCGTCTCGGTCACATGGTCCTTGTAGTTAAGGCCGGCGCAGAGAATCTTGTCGGGATCGGTGATCACCGGCAGAAAGGTGACGTCGGGCAATACCGTGTCCGGGTCCCCGGTCATGCCGCTTTCTCCCAGCGACGCCAGATCGCCCGCCGCGATGGCCGCCCGCATTGTGACGTGCCGTCCCCGAGCGCCCAGATCGACGACCCCGTCCTCGCGGATCAGACCCCAGGTGTCGGGGCCGTCACCGACCCGGTAACTGATAAATTTCATGCATTCCGTCCCAACTATTCGTCGACAATATCCACGGTCAGGTTGCCGATCTTCGGCACCTCGACCTCGAGCCTATCCCCAGCCTTCATCCATAGGAGCGGCGTCCGCCCCGCGCCCGACCCAGCGGGCGATCCCGTCGCAATCACGTCGCCGGGTAGCAGCGTTGTGATCCGCGAGACATAGGCGATGATATATGGAATATCGAAGATCAGCATATCGGCCCCGCAATCCTGAACAACCTCGCCGTTGAGACGGGTGGTTACATGAAGCTGCGACGGGTCCGGAATCTCGTCCGCCGTCTTCAGCACCGGGCCCAGCGGCCCCGTGCCCACGAAATTCTTGCCCGCGGTCACCGAGTGTTTCTGGATGTCGCGTACGGAGCCGTCGACCATGATCGTGTAGCCGGCCACGTAATCCAGCGCATTGTCCTCCGAGACATGGCGCGCCTCGCGACCGATCACGGCGCAAATCTCACCCTCGAAATCGAGGCATTCGGACACCTTCGGCCGGATCATCGCGCCGCCATGGGGCACAAGCGTCGAGTTCGCCTTGAGAAACAGCGAAAGATTGTCGGGCATCTCGAAGCCCATCTCCGTCACATGGTCCTTATAGTTCTTACCGGCACAGAAAATGTGGGTCGGATCGGGAATGGTCGGCAGAAAGGCGATGTCCGACAGTGCGACATCGGGAACCTCTCCGTGCGCCGCCGCACCGATCTCCATTATATCGCCAGCCGCGATGGCGTCCTTCAGAACGGCATGGGGGCCGCGCGCGCCGAGATCGATCACGCCGTCACCCGAGACGAGCCCCCAAGTCGGCTTCCCGCCTGATACGAAACTGACGAACCGCATGTGTTTCCCCCTAAGTAACTGCCAAGCATATCGGCTGGGTATCGCGCAACCAAGCGGTGCTTCCGGCAGAAGCACACCGCCATGCCTAAACGAGGTCCACGCATCTTCGGCACCTACGGCCAAGATACACCGGTCAAGCCCGGGCATGACGAAATTTGGGTGCCGTCAGGCTCTGTCGGTCAGGTCCGGCCAGAGACGGTCTGCACCGCGCGCGATCACCTGCGCGCCCAGCCAACCGGCCCATTCGCTCTCCGCGCCGAACTCCGACCGCCAGGCCCAGAGCCGTCGGGTCAGGTGGCTTAGCCGGTACTCATAGGTGAAGCCGATCGCACCATGGACCTGGTGGGCGATGTTCGCGGCCTTGCCGGCCGCTTCACCGCTGCGGATCTTCGCCGACGCTGCCGCCAAGTGGATATCGCCGCCCGCGTCGACCGCTCGGCAGGCATCCCGCGCCGCCACGCCGTCCGCGGCCACCTCGGAGGCCATTACCGCCAGTTGCTGCTGAATCGCCTGGAACCGTCCGATTGGACGGCCGAACTGCACACGTGCGTTGGCATAGTCCACACACAAATCCAGCGTCGCTGCCGCCGCCCCCACCATCTGGCAGGCGCGTGTAAGCGCCCCGGCGGCCCAAACGGAATCGTCCGCCACCGCCGGGATATCGACCCCCGCGACACTGTCCCGGGGCTCACGGCCGATATTCCGGTCGTGCATGATCTCCGCACCTTCCAGAGAGATACAGCGAGCACCATCGGCGTCCGCGACGACCGCATGGGCTGCGTGTCGTCCCCAAGGCACCTCGATCCCGCCGCCAACCATGGGCGTCCCGAGGGAAAGGATCCCGTCGGGAATTTCCACACCGGCACGGCACAGTAACCAGCCCGCCGCGATCGCCTCGGCCAGAGGCACAGGTGCGGCGTGCCGCCCCGCCGCCAGCAGCACGACATGGGCGTCCTCCCAGCCGAGCCCGCTACCATCCCGGTCATCCGGCATCAGAATTCGGTCAAGCCCATTATCCGTAATAGCGTCCCACAGGCGTTGCGGAAATATGCCGGTCTCGGCGGCGGCGAACACGGTCTCGTCGAGCTGTTCAGCGAATAGCCGGTCGCAGGTTTCGGCGATTAGTGCGCGTTCGTCGGTCATCGCAACCCCAGCCCCCGCGCAATGACGCCGCGCATAATTTCAGTCGTGCCGCCGCGCAGGGAGAAGGACACGCACGCCTGCTGCACATAGGCGAGTGCCTGTTCAAAGTCGCTGCCACCGTCGATCCGCGGCGACGCGCCGATTACCTGGTGGGCGATCTCCGGGATCGACTTCTCGAAGTTGACACCCAGGTCCTTGACGAAGGCCGCCTCCAGCACCGGCTCCGCGCCAGCGTCCAGCTGGGCCGCGACGGACAGGGACATGGCGCGCAGGATCGCGAGATGAGCGTGCAGCCGCCCGATCGCCGCGGCAGCGGCGTCCGAGGGTTTCTCACCCGCGACGGCAACCAACGCCTTGAGGAGCGCGAACGCGCTCAGGAAACGGTCCGGGCCGCTGCGCTCAAAGGCGAGCTCCGCCGTGACCTGGCGCCAGCCATTGCCAACCTCGCCAACGACCATGGTCTCGGGCACGAACACATCGTCGAAAGTAACCTCGTTGAATTCCTCGTCACCAATCATGTTACGAATCGGCTGCACGGTCACGCCGGGCGCCGCCAGATCGACAATGAACTGGGTAGTCCCGTCGTGGCGGTTCTCTCCGGGCTCGCCCGTGCGCAGGAGCGCGATCATGTAGCGGGAGTGCTGGGCGTAGGTGGTCCAGACTTTACGTCCGTTGACGACCCAGCCCTTCTCCCCATCAACCTGCGCAGGTACCGCCCGTGAGCGGATCGATGCGAGATCGGACCCGGAATCGGGCTCGCTCATGCCTATGCAGAAGTAGGTCTCACCCGCTGCGATACCCGGCAGCAGCGCCGCGCGCTGTTCGTCGGTGCCGAAGCGCAGCAGGAGCGGACCGGACTGACGCTCGGCGATCCAGTGGGCCGCCACCGGCGCGCCGGCGGCAAGCAGCTCCTCGATAACGACGTAGCGCTCGAGCGCGGTCCGCCCGGGCCCAAAGGGGGCCGGCCAGGTCATGCCTAGCCAGCCGCGCTGCCCAAGTTTCTGAGAGAACTCTGCGTCGAAACCGCCCCAGGAGCGCGCCTGCGCGGGGACCGGAAAGTCCGCCAGCTCCTCGTTCAGGAACGCGCGCACCTCGGCCCGCAGCGCATCCGCGCCGGCCGGCAGTTCGCACGGCTCGAAGGAGATCAATAGCATATGTACCCTCAACAAGCAGTCTAACGAGGCATCGCGATTTTGCGTAGCGAAACGCCAAGTCTTGTACCGCATTCGCCACCCATGACGGCTTGCATGTGTATGTTACGTTATATATTCATACGTTTCGTTATAAAGTATCGTTCTGCTTGCATTACGCTGGGTTCCGAAGCTCCAAACAGAGAAGGTCCATGGCAATCGAAATGATGCCACTCGACGAGATTTCGCACGACGCGCGAGGCAACATTAACGGTCCGGTCAGCGCTCCGTTCGGGGTGCAAACCAATCCCTGCAGAAACGCGCGGCACCCCGCCGCCCACCGGGCCACATAAGCATTTCCAGAAAAACTGACGAGGAGAACCCATCCAAATGTCGTTCAATAAAGACTATAGCGGCTACGATCTCGACACGAGCTTCATCCAGGAGCCGCACCACAACAACCCGCGCCGTCTCTACAGCGGGTCAGGTGCAGACTGGCAGTATCGCGTCGATCATGAGCGTATGCGTCAGGAACGTCTGGCACGGGCGCGCGCAGAGATGGAAGCCGACGACTTGGGCGCGCTGGTGGTGTTCGCCGGTGCGAACATTCGCTATCTCACCGGTTCATATCAGGGTAACTGGAAGTACAACATCAACATCCGCTACGCGGTCATTCCACGCGATGGCGAGCCTTATCTCTTCGAGACGGCCGGTTCGGACATGCGCAACGCCATGCTCGACTTGCCCTGGATGAAGGATCGCATCCGCCCCGCCATGACCTGGCAGTGGGCCGAGGGCGCGGTCAGCGAAATGGCCGATAAGATGGTTGCCTCCGTGATGGACGTGCTCAAGGAGCACGGCGTCGAAAAGGAGAAGATCGGCGTGGACAATCTCGACTTCCCGATCCTGCACGCCTTCGAGAAGGCGGGTCTGCGCATCGTCAACGGCTGGCCGGCCATGTCGCGCGCGCGCGTCGTGAAAACCGTTGACGAGATCGAGCAGATCAAGATGTCTGCTGCCATCGGCGATGCAGCCATGTGGCACATCAAGCACGAGTGGCTGCGCCCGGGCGTGACCGAGCGGCAGATCGAGGCAGAAGTCCACAAGTTCATGCTCGATCGCGGTTGCGAGATCATCTACGACATCATCGTCGCATCGGGTGGCAACACCAGCCCGTATCGCCGTTGGGCTACCGACAAGATCGTCCAACAGGGCGACCTGATGATCGTTGACATCAACGCGGTCGGACCGGGCGGCTACTACGTTGACTTTGTCCGCACATTCAAGTGCGCGGCCAAGATGACCCAGCAGGAGATCGACCTATACCGGGAGACGTACGACTCCTTGTATGCGGGTATGGAATACCTAAAGCCGGGCAACACGTCGGCCGATGTGGTCTCCAGGTTCCCCGAGTATGACGATGACAAGTTCGGGACTGTGACGCTTCAGCAGTTCGCGCACTCCATCGGCATCACCCTCTACGAGGGCATGTGGATGAGCCGCGCCTACTCGCTGAAGTATCCGGCAGAGATCAAAGAGAACATGTACTTCGCGATCGAGACTTTTGCCGGTCATCCGGGCCTCCCGCAGACCTGCCGCCTAGAGGAGAACGTTCTCGTCGGCCCGGACGGCCCCATCATCTTCACGAAGATGGAGCACATGGAAGAGGCGGTCGGCGACTATCGCGTCGGCGACTTCCATCACCCGTCGCTTGCGGGTTATCCGACCCACAAATAGGTGTCGGAAGAACGTCGCCGTATGGAACGGAATCCACTCGTTGTGGTTTCGTCGAGAATAGACACTGCCGCGCGCGAGGCCAATGCGCGCGGTAGCGTCACCTCGGACCACTCGAACATCGCCACGGCCGTACGCCGCGCGGAATCCGCCGATATCGGCTGCGCGATCGTAGACTGTCATGACGATGCCTCGGAAGCAGCCGCCCGCGAGGCCGGCGCCTACACCGTAAGGACGGATCTGAGCGAGATCCCGCCGACCCACAATTACAAGATGCCCTCCGGAATCGCCCGGGTGGCCCATACAGTCACACGCTTCGACAGGCACTGCAATCACGACCTAATCATCCACATGCCCGAGCATTTCGCGGACATCGACCCGCGCTATTTGCGCGCGCTGATGTATCCCCTCGCGTCTAACGAGGTGGCGATGGCGACCCTCGTCGGGCCGCCCTCCTACGACGCACGGGTAGATGCCCCGAAGGTCCGGGTCGAATGGATAGAAAACCGCAAGGTCTACGTCATGCCGGAAGCCCGGGTCGGGACGATCCAGCAGTTTTCTCGCAGGGCGGACCGCCTCGGTTCGGAAGATGTTTTCTGCCACATTCCGGTCTACCTGTATCGGCGTTCGGCACTCGACCGAATTGTTCGTGAGCCACCATCCGATCGCGAGCTCGACGAAAATATCGAGGCCATTCGAGTCCTAGACCTCGGCCTGCGCGTCGAAGCGCTCTACGTGCCCGATGGCCCCAAGGATCTAGTCGACGACCCGACCGCCGCCTACGACTGACCCTCGCGCAGTTCATGTAGGGGCAGGTTTCTAATCCACCCAAGCGCTCGCAGCCGAGCGGCTCACAGACCCGCCCTCACGCTTTCCTCATTCGCGCTGCCGGTTTAAAACCGGACCCCGAAACATTTTCCTAGGGAGGACGCACGAATGAGTGATTTTCTTATCTACGAACAGGACGGCGCGGTCGTCACCCTGAAGATGAATCAACCCGATGCCCGCAACCCGCTATCGGGCGAAAGCCAGTATGAAGCCTTCCTTAACGCCACGGATCGGATCAGCCGCGACGATGGCGTGAAATGTGTGATCCTGACAGGTGCCGGCAGTGCTTTCTCGGCAGGCGGGAATGTAAAAGACATGCGCGACCGCAAGGGCCTATCCAAAGGTGGACCCTACCAGATCCGTAACAACTATAAGCGCGATATTCACAATATCCCCCTGACCCTATACAATCTCGAAGTTCCAACTATCGCCGCCGTGAACGGCGCGGCCGTGGGCGCGGGCTGCGATCTCGCCTGCATGTGTGACATCCGGATCGCGTCGGAGAAGGCGCGCTTCGCTGAGAGCTTCGTCAAACTTGGCATCATCTCCGGCGACGGCGGCGCGTTCCTGCTGCCGAAGCTGGTGGGCATGTCCAAGGCCGCAGAGATGACCTTTACCGGCGACATGATTGGCGCCGAGGAGGCGCTCGCCTGCGGCCTGATCTCACAGGTGGTACCCCATGAGAGCCTGATGGATGAGGCACATATCCTAGCCGGCAAGATCGCTGCCAATCCGGGCCATTCGTTGCGTATGTCGAAAAAACTGCTGCGCGAGGGCATGCATTCACGCCTCGAGACGGTACTCGACATGGCCGCCGCCTTCCAGGCACTGGCCCATCACACCAGCGAGCATGACGACGCAGTTAATGCGCTTTTAAAAGCGATGGAGAAGAAGGGCTGAGGCTCCGGGGGGGGCGGGGACCGAACGATGACGCACATTAAAACCGACGACGGCGTAAACCTCTGGGTCGAAGAGCATGGCAGCGGTACGCCCGTCGTTTTCGTCCATGAGTTCGGCGGCGACATTCGAAGCTGGGAACCGCAGCTCAGACATTTCGCGCGGAACTACCGGGCAATCGCATTCAACGCCTGCGGCTATCCGCCTTCAGAGGTGCCCGAAGACGTCGAGATGTACGGCCAGTTCCGCGCTGTGGACGACATCCTCGCCGTACTCGATGCCCTTATGATCGACGCGGCTCACATCGTCGGCTTGTCCATGGGCGGCTTCGCGGCGCTCCACTTTGGCTTCCAGTATCCCGACCGCGCCCTGTCACTGACCGTCGCGGGGGCGGGCTACGGCGCTCACCCGGATGTGCATGCGCAGTTTGCAGATGAGACGAGGGAAGTGGCGTCGCGGATCGAAGCCGATACCATGGCCGAGTTCTCAAAGATCTACGCCATCGGCCCGACGCGCGTGCAGTACGCCAACAAGGATCCGCGCGGCTGGGAGGCCTTCGCCAAGGAACTCGCCGACCATTCGACGAGGGGTTCGGCTAATACCATGCGGGCGGTCCAAGGCGGGCGACCGTCCCTCTACGATTCCGCCGAGGAGATGCAGGCGCTCCGGGTGCCGACTCTCATCATGAACGGCGACGAAGACGACCCATGCCTCGACGTCGGCCTGTTCATGAAGCGGAACATCCACTCATCCGCGCTGGTGCTGCTGCCCCGCTCCGGCCACCTCATCAACCTAGAGGAGCCGGCGCTATTTAACCAGATGCTGGGGGATTTCATCGCGCGGGTCGATGCCGGTCGCTGGGAGATGCGAGACGAACGCTCAATCACGACGGACATTCTGTGGACGCCGGATAAGTAGACGGGGCTATACGATCCCGTATTTCTTTGCCCAGCCGAGACCGGCCAGCGTCTCACCGCGGGGGCGGTACTCCGCACCCACCCAGCCGTCGTAGCGCGCGTCTTCCAGCATGCCGAACAGGAAATCGTAGTTCATCTCACCGTCGTCGGGTTCGTGGCGGCCAGGCACGCCCGCGAACTGTACATAGGCGGACTTCGCGAGGAACCGCTCAACCTTGTCGGCGATGAACCCCTCAGACATCTGAGCATGATACAGGTCGAATTGGACGCCCACATTGTCCATCCCAGCCTCTTCCACGATCGAATGGGCCATCGCCTGACCAATCAGGAAGTACCCCGGATTATCGGTCAGGTTGAGTGGCTCGATGTGGAGCATCATCCCGCGCGCGGAAGCCGCGACCGCACCCGCGCGGAGATTTGAAAGAAGCGTCTGGCGGTGGGCCACCGGATCGCCGCCTTCGGGGACGGTTCCGGACATGACGTGGACCCGCGTGCAGCCCAGCGCTTCAGCGCTATCCATGGCGAGCTTCAGGTCTTCGGCGAAGCCCCCCTCCTCACCCGGGATTGCCGCGCGGCCGAACTTTGTCGCCTCGGTGTCGCCATAGGGCGTGTTCAGCAGCGTACATTCAACCCCTGCTCGCTCCAGGCGCTTGGCTAGCTCCGTCAGGTCCTGATCATAGGGGCGCTGGATCTCAACGCCGGCGAAGCCTGCGTCGGCAGCGGCCGTGATACGCTCGGGCAGCGGCAGCTCGGTGAACATCATCATGATGCAGGAGGATAATTTCAGCATTCGATAAATCCTTGGGGCATACCAAGACTCTGTTATCGCGGGTTCGCGCGCGGCGAACAAGCTCGCGATGAGATGCGTTGGTCAATCCCGGGCATGACGGCTCTTGCAGTTCAAAGTCCAGCCTCAATAAGTCATGCGCGAACTTGATCAGCTCACCCTCGTTCATACGCGGCATGAAAGCCCGAGCGGGTTTGAAAGCCGCCCCTGCGGTTTCCATCGGCGACAGTGGGCGCGGATCCGCAACCCGCCTGCGTGCTGATGGCCGCTAGCAATCCACCCATCCGTCGGAGGTCTTGAGGCGGTGGGCGATCTCGTTCTGAGGGGTCAGCATGGCCTCGATGAAACAGCCTTTCTTCGCAACCTCGATCAGGTGCAGCTGATCATTGAGCGACGCGTCGGTGTCGAAGGAGATATCCAAAGCTATTGACTTGGGGGCGCTCTCATAGGGCTCGCGGCCGCGCTGGGTCGCCACCCACTCGCAGCGGCACGAAATCTTCGGGTTTTCGATATCGACCCGCAGCCGCTTGGAAAAAGCCCGCATCTGGGTCATCAAGCAAGAGGTCAACCCGGCAATGAAGTACGCGATGGGCAGCGGGGCTGAACCGTCGCCGCCGTGGAAACCATATTCGTCGGACGCCATCTCCCACTCGATGAGCTCCGGTACCATGAGCCGTACGTCCATTTCGCAGCGCATCTTGCCGACGCCCGTGGCGTCACACTCGAAAGCCACATCGAAACTCTTTAGATCGTCTTCCGCCATTGTCTCCGTCCTGCAGGGTTGGTTCCGGTCTGGAGGGAGTGTGCCGCATCGGTGCTGTTGAGGCGAGATTGAACCAAGCCGTTCGGTTCGTTATGCATGGACAACATCAAGAACGATCATTTCGGAGGACGAGCCATGTCGAGAGTGCTGATTGTGACCGGCGGCAGCCGGGGTCTGGGCGCCGCGACCTGTATTGGCGCGGCCGAGCAGGGCTACGAGGCGATCTGTGTCAACTATGTGGGCAACAAGGAACGCGCCGACCAAGTCGTAGCGGCCTGCAAAACGGCGGGAGCCAAGGCCATCGCCGTCCAGGCCGACATCACCAAGGAGGTCGACATCTTCCGCATGTTCGAGACGGTGGACAAGGAACTCGGCACGATCACGCACTTGGTGAACAGCGCGGGTATCGTCGGGCCCTATGCCCGTGTTGACGAACTCAACGACTGGAACGCGCTCGAGAAACTGTGGACTCTCAATATCACGGCGACGCTGGTCTGCTCGCGCGAGGCAATTAAGCGCATGTCCACCAAGCATGGCGGCAAGGGCGGCGCGATCGTGCATTTGTCTTCGGCGGCGTCGCATCTGGGCGGCGCGGGGGTCAACGTGCCATATGCAGCGTCGAAGGGCGCCGTTGATTCGATGAACTGGGGCATGGCTCAGGAGGTGGCGGCCGAGGGCATCCGGGTGAACGCAGTGAGCCCGGGCGTCATCGACACCGAGATCCAGCCCGAGGGCCGGGTCGAGGCAGTAGGCCCCAGCCTACCAATGAAGCGCGTGGGCCAAGCGCCGGAAGTCGCCAACGCGATCCTGTTCCTACTGTCGGACGAAGCATCCTACATCGCCGGCACCAAGGTTAACATCTCGGGGGCGCGGTGACCTAAACTCGTCATGCCCGCGAAGGTGGGAACCAATAAACACCGATCCCAAGTCGGGACGACAACGTGTCTTCGAATTCCCGCCTGCGCCGTAACGACAAGCAGCGGGAACGCCACCTACATGTGCCGGAAGGTGTTCTGCGCCGAAGCATAGTCGTTCAGGCCGAGTTGTTCGCGCAGGTCCTCCGTACCCTTGAGCACCGGCGGATCGACGGGTATGCCCAGCGCATTCGCCACTCGGTCATTCTTTGTAAAGTTGCCGGCAATCGCAGACGCACCGGAAATCGCCGCGGGGCCTAACGCCTCAGCGAGCGTCGCGCGGGCCGCGTCCAGCGACGCCCGATCGGTACCGATCACCGCCTCGGCGAAGGTCAGCAGCAGGTTACCATGGGGCACGCCGATATCCTGTTCCGGCCGCACCAAAGCCTGGGGGTTCACATTCAAGTTTCGCGCTTGTCCACTCTCACGGAGGAACCGGGCATGCCCGGTGGTTCAGTAGAAGCAGTCGTTAAGCGCAGACACCCGTCCCGCGATGACCTCGGCCTGGGGCCGGGTCAGGCCGTCATGATGATCGAAGTCAAAGTCCATGATCTTCTCGAGCGGCAGATACTGGGCACGTTCAAGCGCAATGTGATCCGCGAACTCTTCAGGGACCAGGCTCATGGCCCGCATGATGTAGGGCTTGAACGGCCCGTACATGGCCTTGGCGCGTTCGCCGCCCTCCGGCGGGTTCGGGATGGTGGGCACGAACGCGTGTTCCTGAACCGCCTCTTCCGGGCGGGTGCGGGACGGCTCGCCCGGCTGCGGCTTGGGCAGGGGTCGGGGCGTAACGCCGATGCCGCGGGCGAAAACGTCGAGATTGCAGATGAAGGAGACCAGTCCGACGATCTCGGTATACTCCGCGTCGCTGAGGCCGCTACCGATGGCGGCATTGTAGAAGTCGAGGTCTATGTCCTTGGGCGATACGGCGATCTTCGCGATGATGTCTCGGACCACCTTGGGCAGTTCCTCGTTGCTGCCAACCCCCGGGTTATCGGGCGCCTCGAGCACGCCGGCGTCGATACAGGCCTGGCGCGCAGCCGCAATCACCGCAACCCGCTGGGCACCCGAACCCCAGGTACCGGGCTGGCTGAACCGGTCAAACTGGGTTTGGTGGGCCGCCTCCAGATCCGCGCGAACCGGGAAATCAGATTCTTCGTAGAGGTTCATCGCAATCATCGTCGCATTGGTTTCGTTAGCGACATTTTAACACAAAAGGGCGCCGGCTCGCGCCCGCGCCCTTTTCAAATTCGGGTGTCCGTATCGAGCGCTGTCAGACAGCCCAGCCCATGGCTGCAAAGATCAGCGCCTCGGCATTCTCCAGCGATAGGAATACGCCGACGCCGGCCACGACCGCGCCCGCGAGGCGCACCTGCACGGCGGACGCATCGACGGCCTTCAGGCCGGTTCCGAGAATCCAACCGGCCGCGAGCGCGATCAGATACTGGCTGGCGCCGAGCCCTACCAAGTAGCCGACAAGGACGCCGCCGCCGACCCCGGCCTCCTGAGCTGCGATTAATCCGCCGAAAGCGGAGCCGTGGAACAGGCCGAAGAGCGTAAACAACACCACCGCGGGACCTATGGAAAGCGCCCGGCCCGACAGAACGACGCCGCCGAGGACCAAAAGCGACAGGCCAATGACGATTTCCGCGGCCGGCAACGCCAGGCCAAGGCTCATGGCGAGCGTGCCGAAGAGCATGGCAGCGATGTACGCCCCGGGTGCGATCCAGCGATACCCGGTGTAGAGCGCCGCGATGCCTATGAGGGCGATAAAGAAGAGATGGTCGAAACCCAGCATCGGGTGGCCGATACCCGACAGGAGGCCGTGGGCGAATGTGTCCATTGGCAAGCCACCGAGCGGGTGATGTGCAAGCGCCGGTGTTGTCAAGGAAAGGAGCGCGCCCGCGGCAATTAGGTATTTCTTCATGTATCCCCCCAAAGATTTTGGATCCGCACCGCAATTGACTGTTCTCGCGTGGATCAACTATTTCGTTGGAACAAGCATTCGCGAAAACGGGGCCGATGGCAACCGCTTTAGCCCGAATTATCCTCGCGGCGACCCGGCGGGTCAGATTTCGACAACGACCTTGCCGAAATGGGCGCCCGTGCGTAGATGTGCAAGCGCTGCGGGCAACTCATCCAGAGCGAAACGGCGATCGTCGAGAGCGGGCTTCAGGCCGTTCTGCGCCACAGCTCTTAGCATCATCGAGAATTGCGCATATGAGCCGCAGGTTACGCCCTCGAGGCGGATCTTGCGGGTCACAACCAGCGGCAGGCGGAAATCATGCTTCGCGCCGGACAAAACTCCAATCAGCATGACCGCGCCCCCCAAACGCACCGCCTTGACCGATTGCTCCAGGGTGCCTGCACCGCCGACCTCCACCACCACATCGAGCCCCTTGCCCCCGGCGATTTCCCGTGCGCGGCGCGCCCATTCAGGTGTTTTGCCATAGTTGATCAGATAATCCGCGCCTAGAGACTCGAGCCGCTCTAGCTTGGCATCCGAAGAGGAGGTGGCGATCACCTCTGCGCCGGCCAGCTTGGCGAACTGGAGTGCAAAGACCGAGACCCCGCCCGAACCTTGGGTCAGCACTAGGTCGCCGGGCTTCACGCCACCCTGATCGATGACCGCACTCCACGCCGTCAGGCCGGCGCAGGGTAGCGCCGCCGCCTCAGCGTCGGTCAGGTGGGTCGGCGTGTGACAGAGGCCATATTCCGGGAGCACCCGTAATTCGCAGGCCATCCCGTCAATCATCCCGCCTAGGCCGGAGTGAAGCCCAACCTCGTCGGGTTCACCCGACAGCCAATTCTGGAAGAAGTTGGCGACCACCCGGTCGCCGACGACAAACCGCGTGACACCGTCGCCGACCGCGACCACCTCGCCTGCCCCGTCAGAAACGGGGATCAAATTCTCCGTTCGTTGGCGCGAGCCGTAGCCGCCCTCGACCGTCAAAAGGTCGCGGTAATTCAACGTCGCAGCCCGGACCCGCACGAGAACCTCACCGAGACCCGGCTCGGGGTCCGGCAGATCGACAACCGCGAGATTGTCGATGCCTGCCTTCGCGAGGACAGCCGCGCGCATTTGCGTCCGCTACTCAGCCACGTCAGCTGCGGTAGCTCGGATCCAGCGCGTCGAGACGGCGTAGATGGCCCGCCCAGTCGCGCGTCGCCACCGGCAGAGCGTTCTCGAACAGCTGCGCCGACTTCTCGCAGACCTCATCGGACGGATAGACCAGCGCGTCGGGTCCGCCCGCTGCCAGGGCCTGAATCTGGCTCGTCGCGCATTTCTCGAGATAGAACATCACCGAGAAAGCCTCGGACATAGACCCGCCCGCGGCGAGGAACCCATGGTTGCGAAGGACCATGGCCAGATTGTCACCAAGATCCGCGACCAGCCGCTGACGCTCATCCAGGTCGAGCGCCGGCCCCTCGTAGTCGTGATAGGAAATCCGGTTGTAGAAGCGCATGGAATGCTGGGTGATAAACAGGAGCCCGCATTTCATCGCCGACAGGGCGAGGCCGGCATCGGAATGGGTGTGCATGACGCAGGCGATCTCAGGCCTCGCCGCATGCACCGCGCTATGGATCGTGAAGCCCGCACGGTTGATCTTATAGGGGCCGTTGTTGGCGATCTCATTCCCATCTAGATCGCACTTGATCAGGCTCGAAGCC
This sequence comes from Rhodospirillaceae bacterium, assembly GCA_002724635.1. Lineage (GTDB taxonomy): Bacteria > Pseudomonadota > Alphaproteobacteria > UBA6615 > UBA6615 > UBA8079. The sequence continues at coordinate 33,866 of PBPM01000084.1, read as the reverse complement.
GTGACCTCGTTGAACATCAGCCCGTATGGGTTGAGCAGGAAGGTTTCCTCGCCGGGCACCCGCGCCGAGATATGGGTGCGGGTCATGTCGGTCATCTCGTAGAGATCCGCCAACCGGTAGCTAGCTGCGAGGTTTACCCGCGTCTCCCATTCCTCAGGTGAGACTTGGTCTTCCACACTCGGATACAGATCGACGATTTCGGCATTGGCCATGATGGGCCTCCTGTTGCTGGTCGACTTACCCGTCGACTACTTCCGCGACGACATTGTTGCGCTGGGCGCCCAGACCTTCAACCTCGGTCTCGACAACGTCACCCGCCTGAAGATAGGTCCCGGCCCCGTGGCCGACGCCCTCGGGCGTGCCGGTCGAGATGATATCGCCAGGATCGAGCGTGATCAGGGTCGAACAATGCTCGATCTGCTCCTCGACGGAGAACACCATCTCACCGGCGACACCATCCTGCTTAGTCTCGCCACTCACCTTGAGAGTCAAGCGGAGATCCCGGTAATCCGGCACGAAGGCGCGCGGCACAAAATAAGGCCCCATGGGCGCGAACGTGTCATGGCTCTTGCCGCCAAACCAGTCTGTTCGCAGGGTGGGCCAGTCCTCGCGCATGTTCCAGTCGCGCGCCGAAACGTCGTTGGTGGTCATGTAGCCGGCTACATGGTCGAGTGCGCGCTCGGCAGCAACGCGCTTGCCCGAGCGACCGATCGCGAGCGCCAGCTCAACTTCCCAGTCAACCCTGGTCGTGTCGGGCGGAATGACAATATCGTCATAGGCCCCCGACAGCGCACTCGCGGCCTTGAGGAAGGAATAGGGCCGTACCCGCGCCTTGTCGCGATCAAGCATACTCTCGCGCTCCGCCTCGGTCTTGGCGGTCCCCGCTTCGACCATCTCACGGATGTGCCCGCCGTAGTTAGCAGCGGCATACATCATCTTGCCCGGATTTTGGATTGGCGGTGCGTAGCACGCGGCACTCATATCGACCTCCAGCTCCGGCGGCGCATTCCCGGCTACGACGAAATCTGCCATCGCGCACAACGCCTCGAAATTCGGATCCCAGTCGTTGAGGAGAAGCCGGATACTCGTCACTCCGACGAGCGCCCCGCCCCGCTTGCCCTGGCGCCAAGCCTTGTAAAGACCGTCCAGCCCCCATCCACGGTCATCGATAATCATCGCGACAAAGGGCGCATGGCCAGAATATATCGTCGCGAGCTTGAAGGGTGTGTCGGTCATGGAGGCCTCCTCGGGGGTATTACCAGTCGAAATCCGTGTCGTGGCGCATAAGCCCGTCATACAGGTCTAGACAGCGATGCGCCCAGGCATGAACGGGATCATCGGGCTGCAGCAGCGCGAAAGGGCTCACACGCCGGCCCCAGATGAACGGGGCCATGGCGAGATAGTCTGTATAGGCTGGCCCCACGCCGCCGAGGAAGGGCTGCTCCGACACTACACTACGCAGCGGCTCCAACCGGGCACGCAGCTCCGGCAGGCGCTCCTCGCGCCCCTTTACCACCTCGTCGATCGGCCGGCCCAGCCGCTGCTCTCGGCTCTCCCAAAAATAGGGCTGATCGGCGGGGTCGAGCCGCTCATAAATGTCATGCACGATCATTGTCATGACCAGCGGCTGAATGCGGGCGGCATTCCATTGCGCCATGAAGCGCGCATATTCGACCCCGGCTGAGCCGCCGAACACGGACGGCAGTTCGGCGTAGGTTTCTTCTAGGTAGATTGCGATGTCCCAGCTGTCGCCAACCCAACAATCGCCGTCCCGGATGACCGGGATCGTCTGGAACAAACCGTCGCAGATCTCAACGATGTCCGTAAACCGCGTCGGAGCGGTCTCGAACGCCAAGCCCTTGTGGGCGAGCGCATAGACGGTCTTGCAGCAATTCGAGCTGAACCGGCGATCGTCACGGCCCACTAGGTCATAAAGGATGATCGGCATCGACCGCCCGTCAGATCAGCTGACCGCGAGCGGCGCCAACGCGTTCAGGTCACTGGTAACGTCGAGGATGACGGGCCGGGTCTTCGCCGCCTCGAAGGCCTGCTGGATCGCGCCCGCGACCTCGCCGGGCTTCTCGACACGGATGCCGACCGCGCCCATCTCCTCAGCGATCCGAGCGAAGTTCACGTCGGTGAACTGCCAAAGCCTGCGCGCCTCATCCGTCTGCTCGCCGCCATAGACGCGGTCGAAGCCACGCTTCGACTGGTTACCCGACGAGTTGTTGTTGACTAGGGTTACCGTGTTGATTCCCCAGCGCGCTGCCGTCTCGACGTCGCCGATGTGGTACCAGAACCCCGCATCGCCGGTGAAACAGAAGACCGGACGCTCCGGCACTCCGCACTTCGCTCCCAGCGCCGCCGAGAAGGCCCAGCCGAGATGGCCAGCCGAGCGCATATAACTCTGCTCGGGTGAGGTCAGGTCGAACATGCCCCCCATCCACATGCCGGTATGGCCGGTATCGGCAACGACGATGGCATCGCTCGGCAGATGATCAGATAACTCCTTGCAGATGCGCTCGGGACGCATCGGTACCTCGTCGGAGGTGAGCAGGTCGTTGTACTTGTCGCGCCACTGCTGATCCAACTCCGCCGCACGCGCCGCCCAGACCGTGCGCCGGCCGGCGGACTCGGCGTTGGTCATGGCCAGCATCCGAGTTAGCGCGACCTTCGCGTCGGCCTGCACGCCGGCCACTACCGGGTAGTTGCGGCCGATCTCGGCAGGCTCGATATCAATATGAACGACCGGCGTACCGATCTTCGGCACCGCCCAGAAATGGGTGACCATGCCGCCGGTCGATGAGCCTATATAGACGACTAGATCCGCCTCGTTGACGATGATGTTGGCACTCTCGCGCGAATAGGTGCCGACCACGCCCACGGACAGCGGATGATTGGCCGGGATCGCATCCTTGCCATTGAGCGAGGTCGCAACCGGAATGTTCAGCCGCTCGGCCAGCGCTACCACGTCGGCCTGCGCGCCCGATGCGCGGACACCGCCGCCGGCGACGATGATCGGACGCTCGGCGCTCTCGATCGCCGCCATCGCGGCACGCAACGAATCTTCCGACGGCTCCGGCCGATAGGCAGGGGTCTGCGCGAACGCCGCCTCAACCATCGCTTCCATATCCGCCTCCTCGGCGTCTATCTGGCCCTCATTGCCGCGGAACTGCAGATGGACCGGGCCCGGGGTACCCGTCGTCGCCTCGCGGAAGGCCTGGCGGACCATGTCCGGGAACCGGTGGACCTCGTCGACGGTGGCATTAAACTTGGTCACGGGTTCGAAAGCTGGCACGTCGTCCACTTCCTGATAGACGCCACGGAACTTGGTGTTCGGATCGCGGCCGCCGGTCATGGCGATCACCGGCGCCTTAGCGAGCCAAGCATCACGCAGGCCGGCGGCGAGGTTCAGCGCGCCGATGACCTGGGCCATGCAGACACCGGGCTTCCCGGTGGCGCGGGCATAGCCGTCCGCCATGTAGGCAGACGTTGCTTCGGAATGTACATGCAAACGTTTGATATCAGTGCGTTTTTCGAGTTCCACCATGGTAGTGCGCAGCACCGCCGGAACGTAGAAGATATGGGTAACACCGTAGCCCTTGAGCATATCAGCCATCACCTGTGCACCGGTCATTTTCGCCATGTCATCGTTCCCCTAAATATCTTTATCCGGACCGCGTCCACAGCCCGTTTATGCATTTGCCATTTGCCACAACTAATAAACCTTCCGCCGCCGCCGAACAACGCACGTTACGTTAATCCGGCTCCGCGCGAACGGCCTACGCGCCCCCGACCATCGCCCGCAATTTACCGTTGGCGGACTCGCGGGACAGATACTTTATGCTGCAGTCGGGCGCGACGATAAGCCGGTCCGCCGGAACATGCGAGAGCGCCGCGCGAATATGCGCCGACACCTCCTCGGCGCTCTCGACCGCTTCGGTTTCCACACTTATCAAGCCAAGGAGGCCGGTCTTCGACGGCAGAGCCCCGAGAATCGCCGCATTGAGGCGTGGCTACGCCGCCTCTAGCGGATCACCGTCGAAACGCCAGATATCAGGCGCGCGGACGCGGGGTGGCCCCTTTGAAAACAGACGCTCACGATCAATAAGCCAGTCAGGCGGGGGACAACTTCCGACAACAGAGGTCATCAGCGGCACGCGTCCGATAGTGCATGCCGCCATATCTAGCCCCGCCCAGGGCTTCATGAACTGCGCGAAAAAGCGGCTGTGTATTCGCTCCGAACTCAAGCCCGGCCAGAAACCAACCGATCCCGCCAGAGCGCAAGCAAGAGAAACACCATCAGCACGGCGCCAATGGCATAAAGCTCATACAGTAATTCGCTTTCGAAGCCAAAGATCAATGAGATGATCGCTCCAGTCGGCAGCAGCAAGCAGGCCGCAACAAGCCCAGCTAGCGGACGGATAAGCCTACCGTTACCGAAGCCTTCCAAGAAAATCGCCCAACCGATTACACCAAAGATACAGGCTGCAGCCGTAATCGTAATCTCAAGTGTTGTCCCGTCTAGAAGCAAGGGCGTGTATACGAAAAGGAAGGGCATGATCAGGATTGTAGAAGCCATTTTGAAGGCTTGATTCCCAGTTGCCACTGGATCCGACTGAGATATCGAACTGGCTGCAAAAGCAGCCAAAGCCACTGGTGGTGTGACGGCACTTACCACCGCAACCCAGTAACTGATCATGTGCGCAGCTAAGCTAGGGACGCCTAGTTCAACCAGCGCGCCAACCGAGAAGATCGCCAGCAAGACGTAGCTCGCGACAATCGGTAATCCCATGCCAATGATGTAGCCCGCAATAATAATTAAAACGATAGTGATAGGCAGGATGCCGCCACTCGCCGAGATCAAGACGCCACCAATTGTGCTCGGCAAATCGGTCTTGGTGGCGGCCGACAGAAGAATGCCGAGTACACCAGCTATACAACTCACTACCAGAGTATTTCGCGCGCCCGCCTCAAGCGATACCCAGATAGTTCGAACCATCTCAACCAGCACATCCAAAAGGCCAGTCATCGGCGTTTCGTCCATGCTGACGCCGATCATATTTTCATTCTTCTGTCGGCCGGCCTGTTCGGCTGCCAGCGTCTCATCGCGACCGTAGATGAGCAGTTCACCAATTTTCAAAACGATAAATGTAAAAACAACCCAATAAGCCGCGTCCCCGAAGCCAATGCCCACATAGTCCTCGACAAACCAGTTAAACGGCGCTCCAACTTTCATGCCGAAAAAAAACACAAGCACACCCGCAACAACAGATATCAGCAGGTAGGGTCTCCAAGAGGTCCTAGACTTAACCGTTGGTATCGATAAAAGCAGATCAACCAACTTTAGCATGAGGATCAAAAGGATGGTCTTAGCCGCAGCCAAGAAAGGAGAGTCACCAATAACAAGAAAGAAAACCATCGCTGGGATGGGGAGCAAAAGATGTAGCCGAGGAACAATATCGACCCAACGCGGCAATTCTTCGATCGGTACACCATGCAACCGATCACGCTTTGCTCGAAAATAAACGATCAGTCCAACCGATAGATAATATAGAACAGCTGGTATGACCGCGATCTTGACGATATCAAAATATGGGGTCTCGGTTAGCTCCGCTAGCAGGAAGGCGCCGGCCCCCATGATCGGTGGCATATATGCTCCACCCGTCGAAGCAGCGGCTTCAACGCCACCAGCAAACGCGGGCCGATAACCGACGCGCTTCATCAGCGGGATTGTAAGCGTGCCCGTGGTCATAACATTGGCCACGCCGCTACCCGAGATCATCCCGAAGAGGCCAGAGCTAATGACCGCAGCAAGCCCGGGACCACCAGTCTTGGCGCCAGTGATCCGATAGGCGGTATTAATGATGACCGCGCCCAGACCGGTCTTCTCAAGAAACGCGCCTAGAATTACAAATATCACGATGAAAGTGGCGAACACGTTCGTGATTAGCCCAAACATGCCCTCGGTTGAGGCTATGAGGAAGTCCATCACTTCCTCGGCCTGATAGCCGGGATGATTTAGCAGCCCGGGCATAGCCTGACCAACATCCTCGAACGAATAGATAAAGAACAGGAAACCTAGCAGAGGAATCAAAGGGCCTACTATGCGCCGTGCGATTTCCAAGCTAACCGCGACCATCATAACAGAATAGATAAAAAGCTCGACCGGAATTGGTCGCCCCGTCGCAATCCTGAGTTCCTGAACATTTTCAACCCACCAAAGGACTGAGACCACGATGCAGCTGAGAAAGAGAACGTCAGAAATAGTGAAGCCATCACCGCGTTTTACTCGGTAACCTTCGATTACATAGAGCACGAACCCGAGTGCCGCGCCCACGAAACCGATCACTCGTACATCATCGTCGAAGTAACGGAACCAGCGTGGAGGATGATCACCAACTTGATAATGCAGCCAAATCGCAATCGCCCCCCCGAGCATTGCCAGATTTATGATTGCAAATACCTCATCAAGCCAAACAGCTTGTTTGCGGAACGAATACTGACGGTTCTTAAACGCCAAAAGTGACATCACGGCGACCCCGAGCACAAAGGTCCCGCGGAAAACCTCCTCGACCGGTGGCCCAAAGAATGAAATGTGAATGAAGAAATAGGCATAGGCCACCGCAACAACGGAGAATACAGGGCGCACGATGCCAGCAAGCCCACGCGGCGGCGTCATCTCGTCGGCAATAATCCCAATTTTGGTCAAAACAGAAACTGTAGTGATAGCCATTTTACGAGTCCCCGAGGCTGAGTGCCCGAACGTCAACTTGATAACTAATGCAGACAAGGCGCGAAGAAGATAACCTCCTCTCCGCGCCTTGCAGCATTTACTCACGACTTAGTGCGCGAGAGTTTTCCGATTAGAAAGCCTTAACGGGAACGCCTGCGGTATCGAAACCGCGACCTTTCCAATACGCCTCCGCAGCTGGGTGCAGCGGAATGCCCAGAGCCTTCAGGTTTTCGAAATTACCGTTCAATGTCTTCCAGTAACCAGCAACTGCAGCAAGCTTCTTAAGGTTTGCCGGATTAGCCGTAGTTTCCAACATCGCGGTAATTGCACCATCCGACATGGACTTGTTCGCAAGCCAATAAACGTCGTAGGCGATTGAACGCGCTGGCTCGGTCATACCTTTAACGTCAGGCTGCACCGGGATAGTGACTGCAGCGTAGAACGGATTGCTCTTAATAACTCTGGCCTGCTCTTCAGCGGTGAGGCTGATGTAACGCACCGGCTTGGTGATCGACAACTGCGTCAGAGCCGGGATCAGGAAGGGTGCGCCGGCAGAGCAAAACACGTCGATTTGACGATCGCCGAGCGCACGAGCCGAGTCTGAGAAACCGAGATTACGGACTTCAATATCGCCCCCGATACCAGCGCCGTTCATAATGTTACGACAGTTAACGTTGGAGCCGGAGCCCTTGTTAAGAAGGTTTACAATCTTACCCTTCATGTCCGAATAGGACTTGATCGGGCTGTCAGCTAGCACCGCAATAATCTGCGACTGCTTACGAACGTTCGCAATAATCCGGAAGTCTTGGAGCTTACCGTCTTCCTTGAAAAGGCCAATGCCATTCCAGGCTTGAAAAACCTGTCCAACATGACCCCAAGCTGTATCGAACTTGCCGTATGCGGTGCGACGCACATTGTCGACCGAACCATTAGATGGCGAGTAGTTGAATTTGTACTTGGCACCAACCTCGTTGTTCAGCATTTGCGCGCCAGCGCTAACCGACGGATGCCAGCCACCGCCGGCGGGCCCGCCACCGATACGATAGGATTCCGCAGCCTGAGCCACGGACGCCACGGCCACCACACTGGCGGCCGCAATAAGGGTCGTTACGAATTTCATGGGGTTCCTCCCTTGAAAAGAACTCTTGCGAGTACAAAAAGATAGACAATCCGGTTACCGACTCTGCATAGAACCGGGTCCGTTGTTCGTGGCAAAACGATGGCAGCGCCAGAGCCACAGATCAAGCGAATTTCTTTTGACAAACTTCCGCCAAAGTCCGCCTCGGCATATCCACAACTCGGACATCGAGTTGCGGTCGCGATGCCGATTTCGATATGATTTCCGCTGTCGAACGACCGATACGAGGATAGAAGGTGGTTGAAATCATCCGCGACGAAATCACGACTGACGACGCTTGGGTCGGACCGGCGGTCCAGAACGACATGAGCTGGCTTTACGAACTCACTGACGGCGATATCGCCGAGATCGATGCAGCACTGCAGGCCGTGAAATCCGCTAACCTCGAAATCCCGTTCACGGCACAGGACTTCCCGCTCCTGACCTTCCGGGCGCGCCTAGACGAGTTGATGGACCGGGTCTTGAGTGGGCTCGGCGTCATACTGATCCGCGGGGTGCCGCGCGAGCGCTACTCCGACGAGGAGTGCGGGCTCATCTACTGGGGCATCAGCGCCCATATCGGCACGCCGGTCTCTCAGAACGCGCGCGGTCACCTGCTGGGCCACGTCACCGACGAGGGGAAGAACCTCGACGACCCCAACGCACGCGGCTATCAGACCAAGAACCGACTCGACTTCCATTGCGACCAGCTGCCGGTCGACGTTCTGGGCCTGTTCTGCCTGCGCGGCGCCAAGTCGGGCGGCACCAGCTACCTGGTCAGCGCACCCACCGTGCACAATGTGATGCTGGCCGAGCGGCCGGACCTACTCGACGTGATGTATGCTCCCTTCCACGTGGACTGGCGCGGCGACCATCCGGACGGCTCGCAGCCTTGGTACGACATCCCGATGCTGACGGCGCATGACGGGCGCATCGCCGCGCGAATCACCAACCGGTCTTTCATGGAATCCGTGTCACGTTACGGCGAGAACCTCGCGCTGAGCGACGCCCAGCGCGAGGCGCTGGACGTGTTCCAAGAGATCTCGAATCGCGAAGAGCTGCGCCTGAAGATGAACTTCCGGCCGGGCGACATGCAGTTCATCAACAACCACACGATCCTGCATGCCCGTCAGGCCTATGAGGATTATGAAGATCCCGCGCTGAAACGGCACCTGCTGCGCGTCTGGATCGCTTTGCCCGACGGCAAGCGCCGCCCGCTCGCCCCGGTACTGAACGAGCGCTACCGGTTCGTGGAGATGGGCGGCATCCCCAAGCAGGCGGCTGCGGCCTGACGGCTTCCGCCGGCCACCCTAGGCATCGTAGCCGCTGAGGTTGTAGCCCGGCGGCTGGGTCCGCTCTACGAAGGCTGCCGCGCGCACCACCGAAGCCTCGTCCAGGTAGCGCCCCACCACCTGCAAGCCGACCGGCATGCCTTCGGACGCGATGCCAGCACAGACCGACGCGGCCGGCTGCCCCGTCAGGTTGAACGGGTAGGTGTAGTAGACCCACGAAACGAGGTTCCGATTCTCGTGACCCGGCGGGACGTTGACCTCGACATCGACCGAACTAACGGGCAGGACCGGCGAGATCAGCACGTCGTATTTCTCAAAGAAGGCCGCCATGCGCTCACGCAGGACATAGCGCTCGAACACCTTGGTGTAGTAGTCGAGCATCTCCTGGCCGAGCGCGGGCTCAAGGATCTCGGCGACGGCCGGGTCGAGCATGTCTCGCTGGTTCTCGAGTACGGCCCGCAACTTAATGCCGACGCCGGCGTAGAACTCCGCCGACCAGAGATCGCCCGGGTCTTCGGCAAAGACGTCGTCCACCTGCTCCACATGGGCACCAGCATCCTCGAACTTGCGGACCGCGGCGCCGATGATCTCGACGATCTCGGGATCGGGCTTCGCGTAACCGAGAGTCGGGCTCCAGGCAATGCGCATGCCCTTGACCGACTGGTCGCAGGCCGCAACGACGTCAGGCACTTCGCCGGTGATGCCGAACGGATCGCGCGCGTCGTAGCCGGCGATCGAGGAGAACAGTAAAGCCGCATCGCGCATGTTGCGCGCCATGGGGCCTACATGGGCGAGCGTCGGAGTCGCCGTGGTCGGCCAGACCGGCACCCGGGCGAAGCTGCCCTTGATCCCGGCGAGCCCAGTCAGCGAACAGGGAATACGGATCGAACCGCCGCCGTCGGTTCCCAAGCCAAACGGCGTAACCCCGGCAGCGATGGACGCACCGGCACCCGCGCTGGATCCGCCCGGGGTCTTATTGCGGTTCCAAGGGTTCCGAGTGACGCCGGTCAGCGGGGAATCGCCAACCGGCTTGCAGCCGAACTCACTAGTCGTAGTCTTGCCAATGACGATGGCGCCCGCCGCGCGGGCCCGCTCGACGGCGGGTGCATCGTCCAGAGCGACGTTCTCGGCCATGACCTTCGAGCCGAACGCAAACGGCGCACCTCCGACCGAGATCAGGTCCTTCACCGACATCGGCAGGCCATGCAGCGCACCCAGCGCCCCGCCGGACATGACCTCGTCTTCGGCCGCCCGAGCGGCCGCCATGGCCTCTGCGGGAAACATCACGAAGAAAGGGTTCAGGTCAGCTTGGACGGCCTCCGCGCGCTCGAGCGCACGCCGGGTAAGCTCGACGGGCGAGATGTCCTTGCGGGCGATCCGCAGGCGCAGCTCGCCCGCACTCATATAGTCGAAGTCATGGGCCATGGGTGAATCCCGAGCGATCAATCGTTAACGATGGCGAAGGCGCGGATCGGCGAGCCCGAACCGCCCTTGAAGCGAAGCGGCACACCGAAGAATTCGAACTCGCCGAGGCCGATCAGGTCCTCCAGATTGACTAGCCACTCCATGTGGCTGATGCCGAGCTCGCGGCAGATACGGTGCTGGGCGAAGAGGCTGTCGGACGGCTTGTCGGTGGACGGCCCCTCTACCCCGTGCAGGCGCGAACCCCTGTCATACATCCACTGGGTCGCGGCCACCGTGATGCCGGCATTCGAGAGCACCACTTCCCGATTGGGATAGTGGCGCTTGTGGAGCCCCGTGCACAACAGGATGATGTGCCCGTCGACCTTGACGCCGGATTCCGCTTCCGCCTTCTCCATGTCGGCCACGTCAATATCGCCCAGATCGCCTATATGGCGCATGTCGAAGCACACGCCCTTGCCGAAAAAGCGGTCAATCGGCATCTCGTCGATCGATGCGCCGTTTGGGTCGAAGTGGCGCAGCGCGTCCACATGGGTACCCACATGGTCGAGCGTGGAGATAAAGTTGGTCTGAAAGGTGATCGGATCGTCCGGCGTACCGAGCTCCAAGGCCCTTGTGTTCTCATGGGTCATCGCCTTGAGATAGACCGGGCTCTGGAAGAGCTTGTGAGACGGCATGTTGTCCTCTATGTCGAGGCTCAGATCGATGATTCTTCGGGCCATTTGATGTCTCCTCCTATGACTCGTTCTTGTTCAGATGGGCGTCGCGGTTGGAATAAAGGTTTTCGTCCGCGTAGCCCATGGTCTCCGGGCGGCCGCGCCCCAGCATGACTTGAAACCAGACCGGCTCGAGCGAATTATTGTCGTAGCCGTGGATAACGCCGGGCGGGCAGGTGATGCACTCCCAAGGCCCGAGCCGGGTCTCGAGGCGATTGCCCGCCTCGTCCTCGACGAATACGTTGAGCAGACCCTTCAGGACGAAAAAGGTCTCCTCCACCTCGTGGGTGTGGGCGGCATTCCCCTGCCCCGGGTTAACATACATGATCGACAGGGTGTGGGCGCGCGCGCGGATAACACTGGCATCGCCATGCTTACCCGATCCGCCGGCGCCGATAAAGCGGTGCTGGGCGCGGCGATAACCCTCGATCTTTGCGTCCTCGAACGCCTCCCAGTCGGGCACCTTGTCGCGGAAGCGTCCGACATGGGTTTCCATGATCTCTTCGAGCGTGGCATCGACAAGTTCGGGCGGGCGTGGATGACGGGCAACGGACACGGTGTTTCTCCCCGGAAAGAATTGCCGCCGAACCGAAGCATGACTGTGGTGCGGCGTCAAACGGACGACGAAAGGCCGTCATTTTGCCATGGAAAGAGTGGTGCCCAGGGGCGGATTCGAACCACCGACACCGCGATTTTCAGTCGCGTGCTCTACCAACTGAGCTACCTGGGCACACTGGTCAGTTGAACCGCGCGGATATACGGAAATTCAACGCACCTGTCCAGCGCTCACCCCTGTTCCTGTTCCTGCTCCTGCTCGCCGAGGCCACCCTCATGCACGGTCGGAGCCTCGTCGGTCGGAATGCGGTAATTCCCGCCCAGCCAACGCGACAGATCGACATTCGCGCAGCGCTGCGAGCAGAACGGGCGGTGCGCCGCGACGACCGCTTTCGCACAGATCGGACAAGACTTGGCCATCGGAAGGGGAAGGTGATTCCGTGATGGTGGTGCGCGCGACGCGGTGAAACTCAGTACGAACCTAGCACAATCTCGAATCGATCATTGGCACGACCCGATTCGGCGACAATATCGACGGGCCCAACCGCCTGCGCCGCCTGCTCCCGGGCGCCCGAAAGGCGACCCGCCAAGGCTGCGGCGACATTCGGCGCGACCAGCAACCGGTATCCGCTCGACGGGGTAGCGGCGGCGGCACGCAGGACCGCGCGCAGCGCGGCATAGGCCGCGGCGTCCGGCGATAAGCTCGCGGCCGGAGCAGGCGCCAGCATCCGGTCGGCCAGCGAGAGACCCGTGCGGGTACGGGTCATCTCGATCAGGCCAAGATTGGTTATGCCAAGCACATGGCAAGTGCCGGGGTCGTCCTTGAGCACGCTGCGCAGGGCCGACAAGACCCGGTTGCGGTCGTCGCGCGCGCCCATCTTTAACGCATCGATTACGACGGCGCCGGCGATGTTGCGCAGGCGTAACTGGCGGGCGATCTCAGGCACCGCCTTGAGGTTCACGTCGCGGCCCAAACGGCGCGATCTACCTAGTGTACCAGCCGAGTTGATGTCGATGACGCACATGGCCTCGGTCGTGTCGAAGACGAGTTCGGCGCCTCCCGTGATCCGGACCCGCCGCGCGAGCGCCGCCTCGATCGCGTCTTCGATCTCATGGGTAGCAAACAAATCCCCCGACCCGCGCGAGATCCGTGCATCCAGAACGGGTGCGTTCTCAGCTGCCCATTGCCGGGCGGCCTTTTCGATCGCGCCGCCGCCGCAGACGATCCGGTCTGGGTCCGTGCCAGCTAAGCGAGTCAGGATCAATGCGACCGGGGACGGCGGGGTCTCCAGACAGGCTGGCACCGGCCTGCCTTTGTACGCCGGGTCGGGCGTGACGCGCGCGACGCGCGGCCCCTTTTCAGCAAACCCGTCGGCGACGACCCGCACGTCGATCTGCGCGCCCTCGTTGACCCGCTCGCCTATCCGCACATTGCGCGGCATCTTAGCGTCGGAATCCGAGGCGTCACGCGCACGCATATAGGCCTCGGCACCCGTCCCGATATCCACGAACGCACCGTCCAGCCCATGATCGACCCTGCGCACCCGACCGCGATATATGGCGCCAATCAGGCTCGGATCGGAGTCCCTGTGATGCACCACGTCCCAGACCGCGCCGGCACGGACCAGCGCGCCGCGCAGCTCCCCGGGTCCGGCATCGATAATAATGCTGGTCTTACTCATGCGTCGCGCCTCCAACCCAGACCCGTGAGCATAGTTTCAGCTAAGCGCAGGTCGAGGCCGACTATATTGGTATAGGAGCCGTTGATCGCCGGCGTGAAGGCCCCGGCCCGGCCCTGAATGGCGTAGCCGCCAGCCTTGCCCTGCCACTCGTCGGTTGCGAGACAGGCCGCGATCTCCGAGGTAGTGAGGCGTGCAAACCTGACCGTGGTCGACGAGACCCGGTCGGTCCGGCGCCCGTCGGGCGCGATCACCGAGATGCCGCCGAGCACCCGGTGGCGTCGGCCCGAGAGCAACGCCAGAAACGCGCGCGCCTCGTCTGCATCAGCGGGCTTGCCCAGTTGGCGGCGGCCGACGGCGACTACCGTGTCCGCGGCCAGAACGAAACTGCCGGGCTCCCGCGCCGCGACGGCGTCCGCCTTCATAGTTGCCAGGCGTTGCGCCAGGACACGCGGCATTTCCCCGGCACGCGGGGTTTCGTCGATCTCCGCCGGCAGGACGGCGGCGGGCACGATGCCGATCTGCGCGAGCAGCTCGAGGCGGCGGGGTGAGGCGGATGCCAGTATCAATCGCTGGCCCACAGCTTACCCCCTATCGATTGGAACATATTCAGTGTCTGGAGTCCCGCCGTTTTACGCGGCGGGCCAGGAATGAGCGCGCGCTTACTTGAAGCGAAACGTGATACGCCCCTTGGTCAGGTCATAGGGCGTCATTTCAACATTCACCTTATCGCCGGCGAGAACGCGAATGCGGTGCTTGCGCATCTTGCCGGCCGTGTGCGCGAGGACTTCGTGACCATTGTCGAGTTCGACGCGGAACATCGCGTTAGGCAGAATTTCGGTCACGGTGCCGGAAAATTCGAGCAAGTCTTCTTTCGCCATACCCATCGTCGCGTTATTGATAATGGTCCCGCGTCGTCACGGGATGAGGCAAGCAACCCGAAAACCGACGATAATTCAAGCGTTTTCGGGCATTATCGTCCCGCAAAACCCCTAAGCGAGTGCCTCGGGGGCGGGGAACCGCGCCTTGATCCGTTCGAAAATCGCATCACGCACGCCGCGATAGCCCTCGAGCCGCACCTCGCGCGAACCGCCGACATCTCCCGGATGCATGATCGGCCAGTACTCGACCTCGCAGGGAATGGTCCTAGTGAATTCGACGGCTCGGTGCTGCGCCTGAGGCGTGAAGGTGATGATCAGATCGATTGAGCTGTCAGCCAAATCCTCAAAGGTCTTGGTCCGGTGACCCGAGATATTCAGGCCGATCTCCCGCATGACCGCGATAGCGAGCGGGTCAGCCGCGACATCGTGCAGCCGGACGCCGGCGCTGTCCACATAGACCCGATGGCCGACCAGATGCTTCATAATCGCCTCGGCCATTGCCGAGCGGATGGAATTCCGGTCGCAGGCGAACAGAACGCTCCCAGGGAGATCGCCGCCCATTGTCAAGCCCGGATATGTAGCGCGCAGATCAGCGTGAACAGCCGCCGCGACGTATCATGATTGACCGCGATCCGTTCCGCGAGCATGTCGCGCAGGCATTCGGAGCCCTCGTTGTGTAACACCCGCCGCCCCATATCCAGCGCCTCGATCCGCGCCGGCGATGCCGAACGGATGGCGTCGTAATAGCTCTCGCAGACCGTGAAGTAATCCTTGATGATCTTGCGGAAAGGCGTCATCGGGAGGGCCAGACTTCCAACGTCGGCGCCCGTCTCGACCGCGACCTCGAACAGAAGCTGGCGCCGCCGAACCCGCAGGGTCAATGCATAGGGGCCGGCGGGCACGTCGCCAAAATGAGCCGGCTCGGGCACAAAATCGTTGCTCTCGATCAGGTCGTAGATGGCCACCTGGATCTCGCGTTCGACATCAGGGTGGTAGCGGACCACGCTTGGATTGTCGATTTCGACCCGTGCGATCCTGTGTCCAATCTCAGTCATCGCATGCGCGGCCGGGGCCTCAGCCGTCGCCCGTTTCGCCCGAAATCCGGATCTCGACGGCCCGGGCATGCGCCTCCAGCCCCTCTGCGCGCGCTAGGGTCATGGCCGGCTCGGCGAGTGCGCGGAAGCTTTCGCGGTCGGCCGAGAACATCGAGTTGCGCTTCATAAAGTCGAGCACGCCAAGGCCCGAGGAGAACCGTGCAGTGCGGGCGGTCGGAAGCACATGGTTGGGTCCGGCGAGATAATCCCCCAGAACCTCGGGCGCATACGCGCCAAGGAAGATCGACCCCGCGTTGCGGATCGCCGGCTCCAGCGCCTCCGCCCGCGGCCCGATCAGCTCAAGATGCTCCGGTGCCATCCGATCGATCAGGGCGACAGCATCCGCGAGGTCAGACAGGATGATGGTCGCACCATATGTTGCCCAGCTTTCGCCGGCGATAGCGCGGCGCGGCAATTCCGGAATCTGGCGCGCCACCTCGACCTCGACCGCATCGGCGAAACCCGCTTCATCAGTAATCAGCACCGACTGAGCGCTCGCGTCATGCTCTGCTTGACTAAGCAGGTCGGCCGCAACCCAGGCAGGATTCGCAGATGCCTCGGCGACCACTAGGATCTCCGACGGACCGGCGATCATGTCGATGCCGACCACCCCAAAGACTTGGCGCTTGGCCTCGGCAACATAAGCATTGCCAGGCCCGACGATCTTGTCGACCGGCGCAATCGTCTCGGTGCCATGAGCAAGGGCCGCCACGGCCTGAGCGCCCCCCACCCGGTAAATCTCGTCGACGCCCGCGATATCGGCCGCCGCGAGCACCAGCGGGTTCAGGTCGCCACCCGGCGAAGGCACCACCATGACGATACGTTCGACGCCGGCGACCCGCGCCGGGATCGCGTTCATGAGCACCGAGGACGGATAGGCCGCGGTGCCGCCGGGCACATAAAGGCCCGAGGAGGCGACGGGCCGCCAGCGGCTGACCAGCCGGACCCCCAGATCATCGACATAGTCAAACGCGTCCGGGCGCTGCTTCTCGTGATAGGCGCTGATGCGAGCTCTCGCTGTCTCGAGCGCGTTGAGCGCATCTGCGTCGCATGCCGCGCGCGCAGCGGCGATCTCCTCGGCGCCTACCCGCAGGCCGTCGGCTGCGAGGCTCAGGCGATCGAATTTCTCGGTGAGCGCCAGCAACGCCGCGTCGCCCTCGCACCGGACCCGGGCGACGATCGCCTCGACGTCGGCACGCACATCCACGGCCGCCTCTCGCCGTTCGTCCAGAAGCGCCGCAAACGACGTGTCGAAATCGGCATACGCGGCATCGAGCCTACGCGACATCGCTCGCATCCCCAACCACATCGCGGAACCGGTCGATCCAGCCCACCATCTCCGTCGCGCGGGTCTTAAGGGCCGCACGGTTGACCACCAGACGCGAACTGATCTTGGCAATCGTCTCGATCTCGACCAGCCCGTTAGCCTTGAGAGTCGAACCGGTCGACACGAGGTCGACGATCCGCCGGCACAGGCCGAGCGACGGCGCGAGCTCTATAGCGCCGTTGAGCTTGATACATTCGGCCTGCACCCCGCGCCGCGCGAAGTGGCTCTGGGTCATATTCGGATACTTGGTCGCGACGCGCACATGGCTCCAGCGCGCCGGGTCGTCAACCGCTACGACCGAATGCGGCTCCGCTACCGCCAAACGGCAGTTACCAATATTCAGGTCGATGGGGGCATAAAGCTCGGGATAGTCGAACTCCATGATCACGTCGGAGCCGGCGACGCCAAAATGCGCCGCCCCGAACGCGACGAAGGTTGCCACGTCGAACGCGCGGGCGCGGATGATGTCGACCCCCGGCACAGATGTCTCAAAGCGCAGAAGCCGTGACTTCGGATCGTGGAAGGCGGCCTCGGGCTCGATGCCCACATGCTCGAGTAACGGCATTACTTCACCCAGTATCCGCCCCTTCGGCAGGGCCAAGATCAGTTTTTCGGTCTTGGTTACCACCACGCACCTTCCACACAGATACCGACACGGAAATTCCGGCCCGGAGCCGCAATCTGGCCCGCATCCTCACAACTAGGGAAAGCGGGGCTAAGGGTCCGCGTGCTCGGGCAACCACTGGGTCGGCCAGGATTCGCCGAAATCCTCCAGATGGCAGAGGAGTCCGGTTATTTGCAGCCGAATAGCCGTATCTCCGGAGAAGGTCAATTGCACGCTGGATCCTTCGGAGGCGCCATCGGCCTTACAGGAGATGGCCAAAAGATTCAGAAAACGGCCGCGACCGCGGAAATCGATGCCGCGGCGCTTCACATCGACGACGTTGGAGAAGATTACGCCGGCGTTGATCCGCTCAGCACTATCGCCACCCTCCGCCGCCTCCCAGCGAAACCGGTTGGCGACGAAGACGAAGGCTTTGTCGGCCGGCCGATAGGTAATGTCGCCGATCGGCACGATCGCATCCTGCAGGGCACCGGACATGATGTTCAGGTCCTTTTCGTCGGTGGCCGAGAGCTTCAGCAGGCGCGCGTCGACGGACATCAGTCGTCCACGACCCGCTCAACATCCGCGCCCACCAAGCGAAGCTTCTCGTCCAGACGCTCATAGCCGCGGTCTAGATGGTAGATGCGGCGCACCTCGGTCACGCCCTCAGCGGCGAGCCCCGCGATCACGAGTGACGCGCTCGCGCGCAGGTCCGACGCCATCACCGGCGCGCCATGCAACATGTCGACCCCGCGCACGATCGCCGTATTGCCCTGGAGGGTCACGTCTGCCCCCATGCGCTGCAGCTCCGGCACATGCATGAAGCGGTTCTCAAAGATCGTCTCGGTGATGACCGACGCCCCCCTTGCGGTGGTCATTAGGGCTAGGAACTGGGCCTGCAGATCTGTCGGGAACCCCGGATAGGGGTCGGTCTCCACATCCGCGCTCAGCAAGTCGGTGTCGGCGCGGCTGACGAAGATGCCGCCGTTGCGGGCCTCGATGGTGGTGCCGGTCTTTCGCAGCAGCGCCGCCGCCGCCTCGATGTGGTCGAGGCGAACGCCCTCCAGCTCCACCATGCCGCCGGTGATCGCGGCGGTCATAGCATAGGTCCCCGCCTCGACCCGGTCGGGCATGATCGCATGCTCGGCCCCGTTTAGCCGGTCCACACCCTCGACCGTCAGGGTGGCAGTACCGACGCCCCCGATCTTGGCGCCCATGGCGATCAGGCATTCGCAGAGATCGGTGATCTCGGGCTCACGCGCGGCATTCTCGAAGACCGTCTCGCCCTGCGCGAGAGAGGCGGCAAGCACCAGGTTCTCGGTCGCCCCGACCGAGACCTTTGGGAACACGTAGCGCGCGCCGCGCAGACCCCTGGGGGCGCTGGCGCGGATGTAGCCCGCTTCAACTTCGATCTCGGCCCCCAGCGCCTCTAGCCCCGACAGGTGGATGTCGACAGGTCGGGTGCCGATGGCGCAGCCGCCCGGCAGGGATACGGTCGCCTCGCCCTCCCGCGCGATGATCGGGCCAAGCACTAGGACCGACGCGCGCATCCGGCGCACCAGCTCATAGGGCGCAGTGGTATTAGTGATCTCGCCGGCGGTGAGCGACATGACCCGACCCACATGTCCCCCATTGCCGGCCTGCCCCTCCAGCGACACGAGCACCCCGTGCTGGCCCAACAGGTTCGCCATGCTTGTGATATCCGCCAAGTGCGGCACGTTCGACAGCACCAGGGGTTCGTCGGTGAGCAGGCTCGCCGCCATCAGCGGAAGGGCCGCATTCTTCGCGCCGCCGATGCGAATGACGCCTTTCAGCGTCTGGCCACCGCGAATCCTGATCTTGTCCATCTCGCCTCTTTACCGGCCGGGTTTGACGAAGCCATGCCTGATAGACCAGGAATGCGGCAATTGCGTGTCGTCGTCGGGGCTGCGCCGGACCGCCAGCATCAGAGCTTGGGCACCGTGATTCCGCGCTGGTGCATGTACTTGCCCTTGCGGTCCGCATAGGACACCTCGGGTGCCCCCTCCCCCTTCAGGAACAGGAACTGACAGGCGCCCTCATCTGCGTAAATCTTCGCCGGCAGCGGGGTAGTGTTCGAGAATTCCAGCGTCACATGCCCCTCCCACTCAGGCTCGAGTGGAGTCACGTTCACGATGATGCCGCACCGCGCATAGGTGGACTTGCCCAGGCAGATAACTAGAACGTCACGCGGGATGCGGAAATACTCGACCGTGCGCGCCAGCGCGAAGGAGTTGGGCGGTATGACGCAGACATTGGTCTCGCGGTCGACGAAGCTCCCAGCATCGAAATTCTTAGGGTCGACAGTGACCGAATGGACGTTGGTAAAAATCTTGAACTCGCCAGACACCCGCGCGTCATAGCCATAAGAGGACAGGCCGTAGGAGATGACTCCCTCGCGGGTCTGTTCGTCAACGAAGGGTTCGATCATGCCCTCATCCTGAGACATCTGGCGGATCCAGCTATCGGGCATGATTGGCATGTAACGCACCCCCGGAAAACCAGCGCGCGTGGCGCTCGAAGATAAGCAACGCTTGTAGCCGATGGTCCGCACACCCTCAAGCGCACCCGGTGGATAATAATTATATATTTATATTCAGATATTTACTTGGCTACGCGTCTTCGGACGATGATCCGGAGTCGGGCGCGTCGGACCGCCGCCCCCGGCGCTGGGCATTGCGCTTGCGTAGGTTCGCGCGCAGCGCCTTGGCCTGACGCGCCGCGCGGGCCCGCTCGCTGTCCGTAGGGGCGTCTTTCTTCCCCACACGCCGGGAATTCTCGTCGCTCACCGAGCCAGACCTATGCCGAACGGGACGCGACCACCTCGATCTCGACCAACCAGTTGGGCGCAGCCAGGGCGGGCACCATGACAAGTGTGGACGCGGCAGCATGCCCCTCCATCCAAGAATCTCGGATGTCGCGGAAGGCGCTCACGTTGGCCGCGTCGATCAGATAGGCGTTGAGGCGCACCAGGTCAGACATCTGCATGTCTATGGCCGTCAGTGCCGCTTTGATGTTGGCGAAGACTTGATTGCACTGCCCAGCGAAATCGTCGGCGCAGTTGCCGTCGGTGTCGATTCCGACCTGACCGGATAGGAACGCCAGCCGCGCGCCCTCCGGCACCTCGACGATGTGGCTATAGTTGCTGGCCGGCGCCGGTAGGGTGTCAGGGTTCACGAGTTTAATCATGGCTGTCTTCCATTGTGGATAGCGCTGCTACTCGGCCAACGCGCGGGCGACCGCTACCGCCCCGAGAAAGAGGCGCTGGCGGTGAAACTGCAATTCGTAGCGGAAACAGTCGAACAAAACGGCAGCCCCGACGCGGGTTTACGGTCAAACGAGAGCGGATTTTTGCACGGCAGGCGAGATGCGCCAACCACGGCCTTGCTGCACGGCAATACCCGTGGCATAACGCGCCGCGTTTTCGCACATTGTGCCGCCGTAGCTCAGGGGTAGAGCGCACCATTGGTAATGGTGAGGTCGAGTGTTCAATTCACTCCGGCGGCACCACCCTTCGCTGTTAGAGCTTCAGATGGCGAGCCATCGGAAGTGCGTTAGACGAGGGTGTCTCCTCCGAAGCCTTGGTGCAGGAGAACGCTCTCATATCCATTCAGCTTGATTGTAAATCCCGGTACGAACCGCCCACGATGTCGTCGCACATCGCGGGCCGCGACGGCATCCAGGCCAGCACCTTGCGAGCCTTGTCGGCGCTGACCCGCACATTAGAGCCCATGGCGTGGGCCATCGGCACGTTCCACTCGCGGGCCGCCTCGTCGAGGGTCATCGCCTGGGTCTCCTCGCCCAGCCCGAGCATCTGCGCGACGGCCCGGTTCACGTCGATCATGCTGTCCGCACCGCCTTCCAAGAAATAGAACGCGCCCGCCGGCCCGTGCTCCAGCGCTGCGAGATAGGCATCGGCGCAATCCTCGACATGCACGTTCGACCAGACGTTGAGGCCGCGCCCGACATGGCGCGGGATGCCCGCGGCCTTCGCCGTTGCGATGAAGGCGGGAATCTGCGGACTATGCCGCGCGACGCCGAGCCCCGCGCCATAGACCAGACCGGGGCACAGCACGACCGCGCGCACGCCCCGACGCGCTGTCTCCACCACCAGCCGGTCGGTGGCGATTCGTGAGGCCTTCTCCGGCAGCCGGCCGCGCGGCATGTCCTCATTGAAGACCGCGTCAGATGGTTCGCCGGTGGCGTTGTCGGCGATGATCGTCGTGCCGCTGGTGTGCAGTAGGGTCTTGGCCGATCCCTCAAGCGCCTCGGCGAGTGCCCTAGCGGCGAACGGGTGATCCGCGTTGGCAGTGTTGGCGATGGCGTCAGCAGCTTTCGCCGCTGCGGCAAGCACGTCGAGGTCATCTAGCGTGCCTACAACAGGAGTTATGCCACGCTCCTCAAGGAGTGTGGCGCGTTCCGCGTTGCGCGCAAGCCCCGTGACCCGGTGACCGGCCTCCATCAGCTTTACCGCGACGGTGCCGCCGATATAGCCGGTCGCGCCGGTGACGAAGATATTCATGGACCCCTCCTCGCATTTCTCAAAGCGATTATGACACGTCCGCCAGCTCGGTTAGACTTCGTATAACGCACACGCAGCACGACACGCACAAGGGGGACACAGTAATGCCCGGTTTCGCACCCGGTTACCCGGTCAACGACAAATTCGAGGCCACGACCGACTTGTGGCGCATCTCGCAGCATTGCTTCGCCGACGAGATCCGAGCTGAGATGACCCTGCCCGACAAGGTCCAGCTCTGTGACATCACGCTGCGCGAAGGCCGGCAGCTTCCCGGCGTCTCGCTGACGCGCGACCAGGTCTTACGGATCGCCGACAAGCTGGCCGAGACGGGCGTGTCGATGGTGCAAATGCACCATGACGACCCGCAGGAGATGGCGGAGGTGAAGAAACGCCACCCCCATATGCTAATCGACGCGCTGGTCCACCCAACGGCCGTACTCAACCCCGAATTGGCCAAGCCCGAGGTCGATCTGAACTACGACTACGGCGCTGACTACGCCTCTCTATGCTTTTCGTTCTCCGAGCACCAGATGTGCCTTTTCGAATCCATGGCCGGCGCGCGCATCACCATCGAAGAGGCGATCGAGCGGGCCATGGGCTCAGTCGCCTATGCCCGCGCAAAGGCCGGGCCCGACCGCAAGGTGGGCTGCCTAATTCAGGACTGTACGCGCATCCCGATCGACCAACTTGCCGAGGTCTGCGGCAATCTGGTCGAGGCCGGCGCCGATATGATCCGCCTCGACGACATCAACGGCATGGCGATCTACCGCGTCTATACTTATGTGGTGCGCGAGATGAAGCGCCGCCTGCCCGGCACCGAGATCGCGCTGCACACCCACAACGACGTCGGCATGGCCGCCGCTGCGCTCTATGCGGGACTGGAGGGGGGAGCCGACATCATCGATGCCTGCGTAAACGGGCTGGGAGAGCGCGCCCACATTGCCTGCTTCGCCGAGGTCGCATCAGTGATCCAGCTGTATTACGGCATCGATTGCGGCATCAAGCTGGAGAAGCTAACCGAACTGTCGCAGTTGGTCGCCGAGACCATGCCTTGGCCGATGCCCGACACAATGCCGTTCGTGGGCCGGACCGCCTTCTCCCACCTAGTCGAGGTGCATTATTGCGTACCGCCGACTGAGGAAGGTTTCTGGTCGTATCTCTGCATGAAGCCGGAGATATTCGGGAACACCCAGCATAACTTGCTGGGCCACTACTCCGGCCCATGGGCCGTGCGCGCCAAGGCCAACGAGCTTGGCCTCTCCATCACCGACGGCAACGAGCCCGCGGTGATTTCAAAGCTGCGCGAGAAGATACAGGCGGTGCGCCGCCAGATCACCGACGACGAGTTTCGCGAGATCGTGGCGGTGGCCGATTAGAGCAGCCTAGAAGATCTCCGGCTCGGGGATCTCCGGGCCAGCGTGTAGGAAGTCGAAGTCGCAGCCCCGATTCGCTTGGGTCACGTGGGCGGCATACATCGAGACGTAGCCGCGCCCGGGGATCTGCTTGCGCGGAGTCCATTCCGCACGGCGCATCGCCATCTCGTCGAGGCTCACCTCCAGGTCGAGCTTCCGTTCCGCCACATCCAGCGTGATCGTGTCACCGTCCTGAACCAGTCCTAGCGGTCCGCCGACATGGGCCTCGGGCGCAACATGCAGTACACATGTGCCGTAGCTGGTGCCCGACATGCGGGCATCGGAGATACGCACCATGT
This sequence comes from Rhodospirillaceae bacterium, assembly GCA_002724635.1. Classification (GTDB taxonomy): domain Bacteria; phylum Pseudomonadota; class Alphaproteobacteria; order UBA6615; family UBA6615; genus UBA8079. The sequence continues at coordinate 10,192 of PBPM01000084.1, read as the reverse complement.
CGCGCACGCCGGCCTCGAGCAGCTTCTTGGGAATCGGCAGCTGGCCCCATTCGGGCATGCCCGGCGCGCCTACCGGCCCGGCGTTCTGAAGCACCAGCACCGAGTCTGCCGTGACGGGCAGGTCGGGATCGTCGATCCTCGCATCGAGGTCCGCTCGGTCAGCGAAGACGACGGCGGGGCCGCTGTGCTTTAGCAGCAACGGGTCGGCTGCCGTCTGCTTGATGACCGCCCCGTCGGGCGCGAGCGTACCGGTGAGCACGACGGTGCCGCCGTCGGGCCCCAGTGGGTTCGACCGTGGGCGGATAACCTCCTCGTTGTGGAGCCTAGCGTCCGCCCAAGTGTCGCCGATGGGAATACCTGCCACCGTCATGGCGCTACCGTCGAGCAAATCGTCGAGCTGGCGCATCAGCGCCCGCAGGCCGCCAGCGTAATAGAAATCCTCCATCAGGTACTCGCCCGATGGCCGAATGTTCGCGAGCCAAGGCGTCTTACGCGAAATCTCGTCGAAGCGCGCGAGCGGCAGGTCCACCCCGGCCCGCCCCGCCATGGCGACCAGGTGTATGATCGCGTTGGTAGAGCCGCCGATCGCCATGTCCACGGTGATCGCGTTATCGAAGGAGGAGGCGGTGAGAACATCCGCCGGCTTCAGGTCCTCCCAAACCATCTCTACAATGCGCCGTCCGGTTGCCGCCGCCATGACCCCGTGGTTCGCATCCGGAGCGGGGATCGACGATGCGCCCGGCAGGGTCAGACCGAGTGTTTCTGCCACGGACATCATGGTGGCGGCCGTCCCCATGGTCATACAGGTGCCAGACGACCGTGCGGTACCCGCCAGAACCTCGTCCACCACGGATGCCTCCAAGTTCCCTGCGCGATACTCGGCATAGTATTTCCAGTGGTCCGTCCCACTACCCAGCGTCTCGCCGTTCCAGAAACCTCGCAGCATCGGACCCGCTGGCATGAAGATTAGCGGCAGGCAGGCCGAGACCGCGCCCATCACGAGCGCCGGCGTAGTCTTGTCGCAGCCACCCATCAGAACTACGCCGTCGACGGGATAGGAGCGAATGAGCTCCTCGGCCTCCATCGCCAGCAGGTTGCGGTAGAGCATAGTCGTCGGCTTCATAAGGATCTCGCCCAGCGTGATCGCCGGCATCTCGACCGGGAACCCGCCCGCCTGCAGCACCCCGCGCTTGATCTGCTCGGCACGCTCGAGGAAGTGGCCGTGACAGGTGTTCAGGTCCGACCAAGTGTTGAGGATACCGATCACCGGCTTGCCATCAAAATCCTCCGAGCTGAAGGCGAGCTGACGCAGACGCCCGCGATGGCTGAAGGCGCGCATGGACGCGCCGTCAAACCAACGGCGGCTGCGGAGTTGATCGAAGGAGATGCGTTTACCGGTCATGTCGGGCTCGTCGGATTTCGGGTGGGAGGCACGAAGAATAGCTCTCGGCGCACTGCTTTGACACGCTCCCTCAGTCCGGCTAGGTAGGGCAACCTGCCGACAAGAGCCGGCACCACCCTTCCCGAGCCGGCCCATGTCTACTTCCGACACGCCAACGCCGCGCAGCGAACTGACCGGTGCGCAAGCGTTTCGGCATCGCGACTTCCGCTACTTCTGGGCGACACGAGTGGCGGGCATCCTGGCAACGGAGATGCTGATCACCACGGTCGGCTGGCAAGTCTACCGGCTAACGTCGAGCGAGCTAAACCTAGGCCTAGTTGGCTTCGCCCAGTTCGCCCCGTTCGCGCTTTTGTTCCTAATTTCCGGCATGACCGCTGACCGGCTGCCGCGTATGCTCATCATCCTCGGCTGCGCAGCGCTTCAGACCGCCTGCGCGGCGGTGCTCCTGTGGGGCACTTGGACCGACAGCATCGACTTCGGCACGATCCTCGCCGTACTGCTCCTATTCGGCATGGCACGCGCGTTTCAGGCACCGGCCCAGATGGCGATCGTACCGAACCTCGTGCCCAAGGACGACCTCGCCAACGCAATCGCCTGGTCGGCGACCGGCTTCCAGATGGCGAGGGTCATCGGGCCTACCATCTCAGGGCTGCTCATCGCCGTCGGCACCGCGCGCGGCCAGGACGAGTTCTTCGTATACGTGCTGTCGGTCGCGATCTTCGTGCTGGCGACGATCCTCGCGGCAATGGTGCGCAAGCCAGTCCAGATTGTCAGCTCCGCCCCGATCACCATCGCCAACATCCTAGGCGGGTTCAAATTCATCGCGTCGCGCCAGGTGATCTTCGGGGCGATTGGCCTCGACCTGTTCGCCGTCCTGTTCGGCGGCGCGATCGCGCTGCTGCCGGTCTATGCCAAGGACATCCTCGACGTTGGCGCGGACGGGTTCGGCCTACTGCGCTCTGCCTTCACGCTGGGTTCGTTCGTGGGCGCGCTCTATATGACCCAGCACCCAATCACCCGACGCGCCGGGATCAAGCTGCTGGTCGCCGTCGGCATTTTTGGGGTCGGGGTCATCGTCTTCGGCGTGTCGGAGCTTTTCTGGCTGTCGGCGGTGGCCCTGATCGTCATGGGGCTCGCCGATTCCGTCAGCGTTTTCATCCGCCAGAACCTGGTGCAGATCATCACGCCCGACGAGATGCGCGGCCGGGTCAGCGCGGTGACGGCGGTATTCATCGGCGCATCGAACGAGCTGGGCGAATTCGAATCCGGCGTGACGGCCCACTGGTGGGGCACGGTCCCCGCCGTGGTAGTCGGTGGCGCGGCAACGGTCACGGTCGCACTTAGCTTCGCCTGGATGTTCCCACAGCTGCGCCGGGTGGATTCCCTTGAGGCTGACAAGCTGATCCGGAAGTATCGCGACCCGCTGCCGAAAGGTGACTAGGCCGAGGCTTCAGTCAATCACCGCGATCGCGTTGACCTCAAGGACGCAGCGCGGGTCGGTCGCCAGCTGGACGATTTGCACAGTCGTGGTTGCAGGCTTGTTATCGCCGAAATACTCTGCCCAGACCTTGTTGAGGATGTCCTGATCGGACATGTTGGTCAAGAAGCGGTCGGCGGTGACGATGTCATCGAAGGTCGCACCAACGGCGTCGAGACCCTTTTGCAGGTTTTCCAGCACCGCGCGTGCCTGCCCGTCCATGTCATCGGGCATGTCGGCGAACTCCTCGGGCACGTGCGGGTGGCTGTGATAAACTGGCGCAGCCGTCACGCCTGCAAGATAAACCGTCGTCCCGCCAGTCACTTTAATCGCCGGTGCATAGGGCATCCAGATATCCGGCGCGTCGGGCCAGTGACAATGTTCGATCTTCTTCGCCATACTTTTCTCCTAGGATGTGAGACTGCGGCGCGCGCTGTGGTACGCACGGCAGCTCCGTTGCTAAGATAACGCTAAGCGAACACGGACCGCGAAAAAAGAATGAACCATGCTGCCCATCGACACGCTTTATCGAGGCCGCCAGATAAATATCGACGGCATCGCGCTAGAGGACGACACGACCCAGCTGACCTACGGCGAGCTTGTCGCCCGGGTCGAAGCACTCGCCGCCGCACTTCAGGAACGCTTGCCGACACCTCAGGCCCGGGTCGGCGCATGCGGATTCAACAACCTGCAGCATGTGATCGCGATCCTCGCGACCCATCTGGCGGGGCATATCTGGGTGGCCGTAAACCCGCGCTCGGGCAAGTCGGAAAACACCGCCCTGATGGATCTGGTCAAGCCGGACCTGATGATCGCCGACGACGCCGCTCGCGAAGCCTTCGACATCGGCGATACGCCATTCGTCGTTGCTGAGCCGGACGGCCGGTCCCATGCCGACGACACGGTCGACGGGCTGATAGACACCTATCGCGGCAAGCGGCCCAAACGCCATCTCCTCGACCCGAACACCGACCTGCAGGCGATCAAGTTCACCGGTGGCTCTACCGGCCTGCCCAAGGCTGTGATGCAGCCCTACCGAACGGGAACGACGCTCATCGGCACAGTTCTTTCGGTGTTTGGCCTGAACGCTACCGACATTCAGGTGGCCGCGGCACCGGTCAGCCACGCCGCCTTCATCCTGATGCTACCTATCTTCGCCACGGGCGGGCGCAACATCGTTCTGCCGACGCCCGACCCGGACCGCATCCTGCATGCCTTCGAGAAGCGTGACGTCAGCACGATCTTCATGCCGCCAACCATGATCTACAAGGTGATGGCCGCCCCCGATATCGAACGGCGCAACTTCCCGAACCTGCGCCACCTAATATACGGCGCCGCGCCCATGCCGTCGGAGAAAGTGCGCGAGGCCCAAGTGGCCTTCCCGCAAGCGCTCGAGACGCTCTACGGCCAGACCGAGGCCTCCTCGGTCTGCACGACCATGACTGCGGCCGAGCTGGAGATGGGCGCGAACAACGGCTCGGTCGGCCGGGCGACGCCGCTGATGCGGGTCGAGATCATGGACCCGGACGGCAAAATCCTGCCGCCCGGCGAGGCCGGCGAGGTGGTGGTCCGCGGCGGCCTTACCATGACCGGCTACTACAAGAACCCGGAGGCGACCGCGGCAGCATTCCGAGACGGCTGGCTTCGGACCGGCGACGGCGGCCTGATCGATGAGCGCGGGTATCTGTTCCTCAAGGACCGGCTGCGAGACGTAATCATCTCCGGCGGCTTCAACGTCTACCCAACGGATGTCGAGGGCGCGCTTGTGCGGCACCCCAGCGTCTACGAATGTGTCGTCTTCGGCACACCCAACGATCACTGGGGCGAGCGCGTCGAGGCAGCGGTGCAGCTGCACGACGGCGCGTCCGTGTCGGCCGATGAACTGATCGCGCATGCGAAGACGGAGCTCGGCTCCGTAAAGGCGCCCAAGGCCGTGCACATTGTAGGGGATCTGCCACGCAGCGCCGTAGGCAAGGTCCTGCGCCGCGAGGTCCGCGAGCGTTTCTTGCCATCACCGAATCCGTAAACTCATCATGCCCGGGCTCAACACTGGCATCTCACTCAGATCGAGCCCAAGATGCGCGGATCGAGGCCACGGATGACGATGGAAGCTTGGCGCCGAACTCTCAAGCATCGTAGAAAGTCAGTTATGAAAATTACCGAAATCCGCGAGACCGCGATCCCGCTGAACTCAAACCTGCGCAACGCGGTGTTCGACTTCAGCCAGATGACCACCTCAATCGTCGCCGTAATCACCGACGTGATCCGCGACGGCAAGCCTGTCGTCGGCTACGCCTTCAACTCCACGGGACGCTACGCCTGCGGCGCGCAGATGCGGTCGCGGTTCATCCCGCGGATCATGGATTCGGACCCCGATAGCCTGATCGACGAAGAACAGAACAATCTCGATCCGGAAGCGATTCTGGCGGCCATGATGCAGGGCGAGAAGCCTGGCGGACATTCTGACCGCTCGGTGGGCATCGGCACTATCGAGGTCGCGGTGTGGGACGCGATCGCAAAGATCGAGGAAAAACCCGCCTACCAGTCGATCGCGGATCGCTACAACCCGGGCCTCGCGAAACCCGATATGTTCGTCTATGTAGGCGGCGGCTGGTACGCGCCGGGCAAGGGCATCCCCGAACTGCTCGACGAGATGCACGGCTATTTGGACATGGGCTACACCCAGCTCAAGATGAAGGTCGGGGGGGCGCCGATCTCGGAAGACATAGAGCGGCTCGAAGCAGTGCTAAAGCTAGTCGGCGACGACGGCTGGAATCTGGCCGTAGATGCCAACTGCGGCCTCACGCCCGACCAAGCACGCGCTTATGCGAGGGAGCTCGCGCCCTACAAGCTGCGATGGTACGAGGAGCCGACCGACCCGCTCGACTATGCGCTGATGGCCGAGCTGGCGGAGATCTACGAACCGCCCCTCGCCACCGGCGAAAACCTATTCTCGCAGCAGGACATGCAGAACCTCGTCACCTTCGGCGGCATGCGCCAGAACCACGACGTACTGCAGATCGACCCGCCCCAGAGCTACGGCGTCGTTGCCGTCGCGCGCACGGTCGAAATGCTAAACAGCTCCGGTTGGGCCGCCGGCAACTCGATCATGCCTCATGGCGGCAACCAGATGTCGCTGCACATCGCAGCTGGCCTAGGCATGCTGCTCTGCGAATCCTACCCCAACACCTTCGGAATGTTCTCTGGCTTCGCCGACGATGCAGAGATCATTGACGGCTATCTCAAGCTGGACCCCGAACGCCCGGGTATCGGATTCGAGGCTCAGGCCGACCTGTACAAGGTGATGTCGGAGTTATCCGCAGACTAAGCGCCGCGCTGGCCCTCATAATTCGACAGGCTCAGCATGAGGTTGTCGAGAGGCGAGGCCCAGACAAAGAAAGAGAAGAGTAAAAAGGAGCGAAACGCCATGATGTTCGAATATTTCCCTGACAATTATCCCTGGTCCATGGCCGCGGTAATGGCGATCAATGCCGGCGCGGTGCTATCCGAGGTGGACGAGGCGCTCAAGCCGCTCAAACCCTTGGCGGCCGCCAATGACGACGCGGCAAACGAGGCCTGGCTCAAGCGGTGGATGATGCTCGGCGAACGCAGCGAGCGGCTAGCCGATGAGGACGATGCGGCCGGACGGCGGATCAGCGCTAGCGCCAAGTATCTACGCGCGGCGGTTTATTTCATGACCGCCGAACGCATGTGCAAGTCGAATGACCCGGTCCGGATAGAGACCTACGAGCATATGCTCGCGGTCTTCCGGAAGGGCGTCGAACGCCAGCACGGCCCTGCCGAGTGGGTCGAGGTCCCCTATTCGCACAATGGCGAAGACACGAGCCTGCCGGCCCTATTCTATCCCGCCGATCCCGCCGCGGTGACCGGCGACAGCCCACCGCCCTGCATAATCCATTTCGACGGCCTGGACGTGATGAAGGAGTTCCTCTATCTGGCCGGCGTCGCGAAGGCCTATGCCGCCCGCGGCATCTCCACATTGCTGATCGACCATCCCGGCGTCGGCGAGGCCCTGCGCCTACGCGGCCTCAAGCTGTTCCCCGAGACCGAGGTTCCGGCCGGTGCGGCTGTGGACTACCTCGAGAGCCGCAGCGACGTGGACTCGGGCCGTATCGGCATGGCCGGCATCAGCCTCGGTGGCTACTACGTGCCGCGTGCCGCTGGCTTTGAGCACCGGCTCAAATGTGCCATCGCCTGGGGCGCCATCAACGACTATGGCAAGATCACTCGCGGTCGCCTCGACGGGACCGGCACGAAGCTGTCCGTGTCGCACTGGGAAGAACACATGAACTGGGTGTTCGGCACCAACTCCGCGGAGGAGATTCTCGAGGTGGTGGACAGGATGAACCTCGACGAGGCCGTGCCCAACATCGAGTGCCCGCTCTTGGTGGTGCATGGCGAGGGCGACCGGCAGATCCCCCTAGAAATGGCTCAGAAGACCATCCGCGAAGCGGTCAAGAGCCCGCGCGCCGAACTCAAGGTATTTACGGTCGACGATGGCGGTATTGAGCATTGCCAAGTCGACCACGGCGTCCTCGCAGTGGAATACATGGTCGACTGGGCGGCGGAGGTGCTAGGGTCCGAAAGGCGATAATGGAAGCTATTTGACTCAATCAAACGCTTGATTGAATATTCCCTACGATCGTCTGGTTAACGGGCGGCAGGGAGGAACAATGGCGGCACTTACATTGGAAGATGCTGGCATCGCGCCGGAACCCAGGGGCGAGGGCACGCGCCAAAGAATTCTGGACGCCGCGGTGCGTCTGTTTTCGGAACATGGCATCAACGGCGTGTCACTGCGGACCATCACCGCCGAGGCCGGCGCGAACTCGGCCGCCGCGCACTACCATTTCGGATCTAAGAAGGGCCTGCTCGACGCTGTCTTCGAGCGCCACGCGTCAGCCATCGCCACCGAACGCGAGGCCCTGCTTGCTGAGTGCCGAGAATCGCCGGGCCGCCCGCCAGTGCTCGAACAGATCATCGCGGCATTTCTAGAGCCCGGGATGCGCGGCTCTCATGGCGGCACGACCTTCGCGCGGCTACGCGGGCGCATGCTCGCCGAGAGCAACGATCAGACCCGCGAGCTCTACGCGCTGCACTTCAACGATTCGAGCGGCCGCTTCCTTGATGCGCTTAGTGAGGCGCTGCCCGACCTGCCGGCTCATGATCTCCACTGGCGCTTTCACGTGCTGCTAGGCGCGATGGTCTACACCCTAGCCAACCCGGGCCGCATTCAGATTCTCACCGACCAGGCTTGCGACCCGTCCGATCCCGATGCGGCGCTTGGCTATCTGGTACCCATGCTGGCCCAGATGTTCCGTGGCGACACGATTCCGCAATCGACTGCGCCCTCCGCGAGTATGCACACACTTTATTGAACCAACTGCTAAATCGAAGGAAACTGCACGATGGCAAATCCCAACAGTGACATGCGCGTCACTCACGAGCTGCTCGAAGAGTATGCCCAGAAGTACAAGAACTGGGGCAAGTGGGGCGACGATGACGAAATCGGCACGCTAAACTACACGACCGAAGACGACGTCGTAGGCGCGGCGCAGCTGGTCAAGAAGGGCAAGGTCATGTCCATGGGTCTGAACTACGACCAGTTCGGCCCTCAGGGCGCCAAGACCCCCTATCCAGCTATGGGCCGCTTCAACCCCATCCACATGATGACCCGCACAGGCACGGATGCTTATTCAGGGGTCCTTGATCACCGCGGCATTCGCGGAGCCGATGACTTAGTCATGATGCCGTTGCAGTGCGGTACTCAGTGGGACGGCCTCGGGCATGTATTTTACCAAGATTATATGTGGAATGGTTATGACTGCCGCGAGGTAACGACAGCCGGGGCGCAGAAGGCAGGCATCGAGAAAACTAAGGCTAAGATGACCGGCAGAGGGGTCTTCCTAGATATGGCTCGTGTCAAAGGGGTCGAGTGCCTTGACGATGGATACCCTATTACGTGTAAAGACCTTGATGAAGCGTGCGAAGCTCAGGGGGTAGAAGTTCGTGAGGGTGATTTCGTTGTTTTGCGAACAGGTATGATGGAACGATGCCTGAATGCAGGCTCTTGGGATGGCTACGCTGGCGGCGATGCACCCGGCTTGGCTTTTGAAACGTGCGACTGGATATTCAACAAGAAAGTTGCCGCTTATGCTTCTGACACGTGGGGTAACGAAGTCCGTCCCTGTGAAACTGATGAAAATATCAATCAGCCTTGGCACTGGATTGTGATCCCAATAATGGGGCTAACTATGGGCGAAATCTTTAATGTTAAGGACCTAGCCGATGACTGTGCCGAGGACAAGGTCTACGAGTTCATGTTTGTTGCCCCGGCACTGCCAATCACGGGCGCAGTAGGCTCGCCCGTCAACCCGCTGGCCATTAAATAAGTTCATGTTTCTCAATGATGGATGAAATTCCGGTTTTCACACAAACTTAAAAAAACCTAAAGTTCTGCTTACGTTTGAAACAGAATTTGTGTGAAGATCAGATGGGGTGGCCTTAAAGTCATGTACCGCATTAACTAACGAGTTTCTTAAACAGGAGGGAAAAATGAAAAAAGGAAACCTAACCGCAGCTGCCGTGGCTGCGAGCTTTGTAATGATCGCCAGTGGAGGCGCCATTGCGGGTCCCACTGGATCCAATGCGGCGGAAGCTGAAAAGCTACTCTCGGCCGCAACGGACTGGTTCAACGGCAATGGAAATTATGGGACCAACAAAGTCACGTATGATGGCCCTGTTATTACCCTCCGGACATCAAGTCACCTTCCGCCAGTTGCAGGAATTTCAAAATTGCAGAGGAAAGGCTTTGACCGGCTGGAAGAGATGTCCGGTGGCAAAATCAAGGTTAAGGACACCTGGTCCAAGACTGTGCATGGTGTAAAGGAAGGCCGTAAGGCTACCCGGACCGGACTTTCCGACTACGCGCCGTGCTTTTCACTTTATACCGCCAAAGACTACAATCTGGTTCACGGTCTTGGGCTACCTTTTCTTTTCAACAACTCTCATGAAGCGATCGCGACTGCCGAGCATCTTTACGGTAAGTACCTAAAGAAAGAGCATGAGCGGTTTAAGGTAAAGATTGCGCGTGTGGCTCACACGAGCCCCTATCACCTCTGGACCAACAAGGCAGTTAGGAGTCTGGAGGATGTGAAAGGAATGAAGATCCGCGCAGGTGGCGGTATTCACTCTGAAATTATTGCTGCTATCGGCGGAACCCAAGTCTCGATGCCGGGTGCGGACTCCTACACTGCGATGCAGAGAGGAACGCTAGACGGTATCCACTTCAG
>PBPM01000083.1 GCA_002724635.1 Rhodospirillaceae bacterium | reverse complement strand
GTTGAATTGCAGGTAGATAATATTCCCGAGGAGAAGTTCGAGGAGTATTTTGCCAATGGTGAATTCACTTCAAATCCCATTGGTATTAAGTTTGACCCTGAAGAACTTTCGGCGCGCCTTGCGGCCGGCGAACCTGAAGAGGTGCTGCTGCAGCGCCCGGACGGCATTCCGCCCGACCTGACGGAATTCCCGGCGAACTAGCGCGCGCCAATGAATCGAGGAAGGGCAGGTTTCGACCTGCCCTTTTTTGTTAGCTTATGATCGCCGTCGTTTCGGTCAGTCCGAGGTGTGGGCGCGGCGCGCCTCGATGGCTTTCCAGACGAGGGCCGAGAGGTTGACTCCGTCGAAGCGGTCAATCTCTTGGATGCCAGTGGGCGAGGTGACGTTGATTTCGGTTAGGTAGTCGCCGATCACGTCGATGCCGACGAAGATCAGGCCCTGTTCGCGCAGCACGGGGCCGATCGCGGCGCAGATGTCCTGTTCGCGCGGCGTTAGTCCGATCTTTTCGGCCCGGCCGCCCACATGCATGTTCGAGCGCGCCTCGCCCTTGGCGGGCACACGGTTGATGGCGCCGACGGGCTCGCCGTCGACCAAGATGATGCGTTTGTCGCCGGCGCGGACCTCGGGCAGATAGCGCTGAATGATGATGGGTTCGCGGTAGATGGCGGTGAACATTTCCAAAAGGGAGTTCAGGTTCTCGTCGTCGGGCTTGATGTGGAACACGCCCGCGCCGCCATTGCCATAGAGGGGCTTGACGATGATGTCCTTGTGTTCGGCGCGAAACGCGTCGATCTCGGTGCGCGACGACGTTATCAGGGTCGGCGGCATGACCCCGTCGAAGTGGGTGACGAATAGCTTTTCCGGCGCGTTGCGCACCGAGACCGGGTCGTTGACCACCAGGGTCTGCGGGTGGATGTGCTCGAGGATGTGGGTGGCGGTGATGTAGGCCATGTCGAAGGGCGGGTCCTGACGCATGAGCACTACGTCCACTCCTGTGAGGTCGAGTGCCTCGGCGGTGCCTAGCGTGAAGTGATTGCCGGCTTCCCTGCGCACTTGGAGCGGGCGGGCACGGGCGATCACCCGGCCTTCACGTAGAGACAGATCCTCGGGCAAGTAGTGGAACAGGCCGTGTCCGCGCGCCTCGGCCTCGAGGGCCAGGGCAAAGGTGGAATCGCCGTCGATATCGATCGCGTCAATGGGGTCCATCTGGATTGCGACCGCCAGGCTCATCGGATTGGGCTCATGGTTCGTGGCTCCTGAGGGGGAAGATGCCTTCATCGCCGAGTTTGAAGAATGGCGGCTAATCTAAGTCTTTTCACGGTTTTGGCAAACGGCACAAATGGCTTAGTTCAGCCGCGCGTTAATTTCGCCGATCAACCGGTCACCGGCATAGCCATATGTCTCGTGCAGGACATGCGCTAGGGCTTTGCGCCGGCGGCTGAGTTCGTCTGCCGTTATGCGCGTCGCATCGCCGACGGGGCGGACGAGTGTGGCTAGGCGCGCCCGGTAACGGTCTGACGCCGCCTCTGGGCGCTAGTAGGCGGCCAGCACCAAGACGGCGTCCGGCAGATCAATCGCCGGATGATCGAGGCCGCCGAGACGCCGGAGTACCCTGTCGGGGCGGGTATCGCGCAGCGCGCTCAGCGGCTGGACGCAGGCTGGGCCTCTCTATTCCCGCCCGCCTCCGGGCGCGCGATCCGGCGCGGGTCGTCCTTCATGATTACGTGGCTGATGATGCGCTTTACATTGGGGACGTCGCGGGCGATGCGGAACACACGGTCAAGCTCGTCGCGGTCCTGAGCAACGCCGAGGAGGTAGACCGTGCCGGCCACCGCCCGGGTCGAGTAGTTGATCGAATCCACGTCGCCGTCGAACAGCAGGTCGGCGTCCAGCCGGGCATTGATCAGCGTGTCGTTGGCGAACTCGTTCAGGCCGCCGCGTTCGGACGTCTCTATCTCGTTGATGACTTCGCGCACCCCCTCGGTCTTCCAGGCGGCCTGCACCGCCTTGTCAGCTAGGGCCTGGTCGGGAACCCGGCCTGACACGAGGACCCGGCCCTCGTAGATCTGCAGGTTGAGCCGACTGAACGTGTCGAAGTCCTCGGCCATCCAGGCCTCGTTGATCTTGACCCGTATGATGGTGTCTTTGGCTGCGCCCTTGATGCCGCGCTCCTCGGACGCGGCGACGCCCGCGGAGGCTGCGCCACCGACCACGACCCCGGCTGGTGAGCAGGCCCCAAGGACGAGGAGGCCGGCGGCGAGGCCGACGCCGAGACGGATCGAGTGGGGGCGGGTTGTATTCGACATGTCCTACTCCCTGGCGCGCGCGGCCTGGAGCCCGGCCACGCAGGATATGATCCCATATTATTCGATTCGCCAAGCGTCTGGCGTGTACCCGGTTAGCTTCCCCGGCGAGACCAAGATTGCTTCAAACCGAACCTGCTTATCAGCATAGGACAGATTTACGGCTAGAAAATGGTCAGTCTCCCGCCCGATTCGTATTCGTTGCCTGGCATCGCTGGCGTGCGCCGAATCCGCGGGCAAACAGCGTTCCTCGACCTCGGCGGCGATCAGAGGGTGGGCGCGCTGGCGACCAGGTTGATCTAGCCAGTTGGGCTGCGGTAGTGCTGCGCTAGCAGGCCGAACCCTTGAGGCGCGGCAGGAGGGCCGCCCTATGCTCCGCAGCCTGGCGGCTCTCAAGTGTCTGGCGCTTCACCGCTGATCTCGAGCGCCGTGCGATAGACCTCGCGCCGGGGACGGCCGGTCGCGGCGCTTACCTCGGTGACGGCATCGCGCAGGCTCTGGCCGGGGAGCGCCTCGGACAGGGCTTTGCGCAGAGCGTCGTCGTCGATCACGGGCGCGTCGGGCCGGGCGACGACGATGACGATCTCACCTCTGGGTGGGCCGACTTCGGAATAGTGGGCGGCGAGATCGGCCAGCGTGCCGCGGCGAACCTCCTCATGCAGCTTGGTAATCTCGCGCGCGATCGCGGCGGGGCGCGGCCCGAGCACTTCGTGCAGGTCCGCGAGGCAGCCGGCGAGCCGCTGGGCGGATTCGAAAAAGACGAGGCTGCCGGGCACCGCGACCAGCGCCGCGAACCGCTTGCGCCTCGCCAACGTGCGCGACGGCGGGAAGCCGGCAAAAAAGAAGCCGTCCGACGGCAGGCCCGACAGGACCAGTCCGGCCAGCGCCGCGCTGGCGCCCGGCAGGACATGTAGCGCGATTTCGTCCGCGACTGCAGCCTCGACCAGCCGATAGCCGGGGTCGGAGATCAGAGGCGTGCCAGCGTCGGTCACGAGCGCCAGAGATTCGCCATGACCTAGGCGCTTAATGATTCGCGGCAGGACGCGTCGGGCGTTGTGGTCGTTGTAGGTGAGGGAAGGGGTGTCGATGTTGTATCGCGACAGGAGCTTGCGGGTGACCCGAGTGTCCTCGCACAAGATCGCGTCGACAGCGGCGAGCACATCGAGCGCGCGCAGTGTGATGTCGCCAAGATTGCCGATCGGAGTCGCAACTAGGTGTAGGCCGGGGGTTGCTGTCGTATCGGAGGCTTGTTCGCGCCGGTCCGCGCCGCTAGGTTCGCGCGCGTCGTTTTTCCCTCGAGCCGAATCCCGGTTTTCGGACTCGCGCCGGGATATTTGAGGAAGCCCCTGACGTGCCAAATCCGTTCGCCCCTCTGCGCCCGCATACGCACCTTTTGGTCGCCGTCCTGTACCTAGCCGGCTGCTCACAATTTAACCTAGCGGTGCCCCCGGCCGAAACGCAACCCGCACTGCAGCCGGTTGCCGTTGTGCCGGTCTTGCCCGAAGTCGTAACGCCCGTGCCGAAGACGCCCGCCGTTGCGCCGGTCCCGTCCGAAGTCGTAGCACCTATGCTGAAGACGTCCGCTGTTGCACCGGTCCCACGTGGAGTTGTGACATCCGTCCCGGAGCCGCCCGCCCCCCCGGCTTCGCCGGATATAACTCGCACTGCGCTGATCGTACCGCTCAGCGGGCCGGCCGCCGCGCTCGGTCAGGACCTTGCGGATGCCGCCCAGATGGCGCTGTTTGATTTTGCGGTATCTGGGTTCGAACTGCGGATCTACGATTCAGGCGGCAACACTAAGTCGGCCACCGCTGCGGCTGCCCGGGCGCAAGCCGATGGTGTGCGCCTGGTTTTGGGGCCCCTCTTCGCCGAGGCCGTGACTGGCGCGTCGACCGTCACCCGCGCGGCCGGAATTCCGATGTTTGCCTTCTCGAACGACAGCATCGTGGCCGGTGACGGCGTTTACGCGGCGGGTTTTGCGCCCGATGCGCAGATCGACCGTCTTGTGACCTTCGCCGCCCACCGCGGGCTCGGCCGGTTCGCCGCGCTTGCTCCCGATGACGGCTTCGGGAGTCGGATGTCGGCGATTCTGTCGGATGTCGTGGCTCGGCGCGGCGGTACGGTGTCCGCGGGGGCCTTCTATCCCGGCGACGTGGATGCGCTGACGGACACGGTGCGCACACTGGCACGCTATGACGAGCGGGTGCGGGCACTCGAGGAAGAGAAGATGCTGTTGGCGGATCGCGATGACGCGTTCTCGAAGCGCGCGCTCGAACGCCTCGAGACCCGAGATACGCTGGGAGAGGTTGGCTTTGATGCCCTAATGCTTCCGGTGGGCGGCGACGAGGTCCTGCAGGTTGCGCCGCTGCTCGCCTTCTTCGACATCGACCCGCTGCGGGTCAAGCTGTTGGGGACATGGGTCTGGGATGACCCGGCGTTGGGAAAGGAGCCAGCGATGCTCGGCGCTTGGTTTGTCGCGCCCCCGCCCGAAGCGCGCCGCCATTTTGTTGCGCGGTTTGAGGAGGTGTACGGCCGCACGCCCGATCGCCTGTCGACCCTAGCCTATGATGCGGTAGCGCTCGCCGTCGTGCTGGCGCGTGGCGAGGGCGCGGACCCTTATACGGCGGTGCGGCTGGAGAATCCTGCCGGCTTCGCCGGGGTGGACGGCATCTTCCGGTTGAACGATACGGGCACCGTTGAGCGGGGCCTCGCGGTCTTGGAAGTTCGGCGCGATGCGCCACGGGTGATCGATCCCGCGCCAATCAGCTTTGCCCCACCGGTTACAAACTAGAACTTCGGCTTTGGTCAGTCCGGTGCGCGGCGCGCGTCTAAGAGCACGTCGACGAGGGCATTGAGCCGCTGGCGCCCTTCGCGCGTGGCTCCAAAGCCGTCGTCGCGCCATTCGATATAGCCCGCCTCGACTAGGCGCTCGATGGCCTCGGGTGCAAATATGTCGGCCGGCGAACGGCCGATTCGGCGGCGGAAGTTCGTGGCATCAATACCATCGGCTAGGCGTAGACCCATCATGACCATTTCCGCGATCTTGGTGTCGCGCGTTAATACCGCATCCTGGCGGGTGGCATGGCCGGCCTCGAGGGCCTTTTTGAGCCAGATTTCCGGGGCCCGGTGCTGGCGCGTGGCGTGGATTTTGCCGCCCTCGGTTAGCCTGCCATGGGCCCCGGGACCCACCCCGACGTAGTCGCGGTAATACCAGTACGCAAGGTTGTGACGCGATTCCTGACCCGGTTTAGCGTGGTTCGAGATTTCGTAGGCGGGCAATCCGGCTGCGGCCAGCGTGTGCTGGGTTTGTTCGAACATGGCTGCACCGCTGACCTCTTCGGGAAGCGTCAGATCGCCGCGCGCCTGAGCGAGAAAATACGGCGTTCCGGCCTCGATGGTCAGCTGATAGGCCGAGATATGCCCGTGCGCGAGCTCGATGGCCTCGTCGAGCTCACGCCGCCATTGGTCGGGCGTCTGGTCGGGGCGCGCGTAGATCAGGTCGAACGAGTAGCGATCGAAAATCCCGCTCGCCGCCGCGATGGTCGCGCGCGCCTCGGCGGCGGAGTGTGTCCGGCCGAGGGCGGACAGGGCTGCGTCGTCCAGCGCCTGAACGCCAAGACTGAGACGATTGATTCCGACTTCTGCGAAGCGGGCCAGCGCGTCGGATTCTGCAGAGGTGGGGTTGGCCTCCAGAGTGATCTCGATATCGGGATCAAGCTCGAAAAGCGTTCGCGCACGGTCGATCAGGGCGCCGGCCGTTGCTGGCGGCATTAGGGAGGGGGTGCCGCCGCCAAAGAAGATGCTTGTTAGCCGGCGACTGGGTGTGCGCGCCGCGTAATGCTCGAGTTCCCGCAGCAGCGCTTCTCGCCACGCACCCTGATCGACCGTCTCACGGACATGGCTGTTGAAGTCGCAGTAAGGACACAGCGAGAGGCAGAAGGGCCAATGGACGTAGAGCGCGATGTCGTCTTTTTGTTCACTCATGCGGGTGCGAAGCAGGCATTGATCAGGGCGCGGAAGGCGATCGCCCGGTGCGAGATCGCATGCTTTGCGTCGGGGTCCATCTCGGCGAAGGTCTGCTGAGCGCCGGCGGGGATGAAGATAGGGTCGTAGCCGAAACCGAGATTGCCGCGTGGCGGCCAAGTAAGAGCACCGTCGACCCGGCCCTCGAACACCTCCACATGCCCGTCGGGCCACGCGAGCGCGAGCGCGCAGGTGAACCAGGCGAGTTTATCTTCAGCATCCGAGCTGGCCTTATACAGCTTTTCCATAGCCCACTCGAAGTCGCGAACGCCGTCGGCGCGCTCGGCGAAGCGCGCCGCGCGAATGCCGGGCGCACCGCCGAGCGCGGCGATGGAGAAGCCCGAATCGTCTGCCAGCGCTGCCCAGCCGCTGCCGTCGGCCGATGCACGGGCCTTGAGGATGGCGTTCTCGGCGAAGCTGGTGCCAGTCTCCTCCGGCTCTAGGAGTCCGAGTGCGCCGGCGCTCTCGACCACAATCGAGAAGGGCACCAGCAGCTGCGCAATCTCGTGGACCTTGCCGTCGTTATGGCTGGCGATGACCAGCCGGTCTTCAGTGAAGCGCCGGGCCATGATCTTTGTACGTGGCTTGTCTACTTGATGCCGAGGGCCTTGCGCTGATGCGCAAAGAGCTGTTCAGTGCCTTCCCGCGCGAGGTCGAGCAGGCGTATAAACTGTGCCCTCGAGAAGGGGCGCTCCTCGGCGGTTCCCTGGACTTCTACGATCTGGCCGCGCGCGGTCAGAACGAAGTTGGCGTCGGCCTGAGCGTTCGAATCTTCCGGATAATCTAGGTCGAGGACGGCCGTGTTCTGATACAGCCCGCAGGACACCGCCGCGACTAGCCCGCGGATGGGGTTCTCTGTGATTTCGCCGGATTTGACTAGGCCCTGACAGGCGATGCGCAGTGCCACGCAGGCGCCGGTGATGGCGGCGGTGCGGGTGCCGCCGTCGGCCTGCAGCACGTCGCAGTCGAGGCGGATCTGACGCTCGCCGAGCATCTCCATGTCGGTGACGGCGCGCAGGGAGCGGCCGATTAGGCGCTGGATCTCTTGGGTGCGTCCGGACTGCTTGCCCCGAGCAGCCTCGCGACTGGTCCGAGCGTGGGTGGAGCGGGGCAGCATTCCGTACTCCGCGGTGACCCATCCCGCACCGCTGCCACGCATCCAGGGCGGCACGCGTTCCTCGATGCTGGCGGCGCACAAAACGTGGGTATTACCAAACATCGCTAGGCAAGATCCTTCCGCATACTTGGCGGCGCCGGGCTGGAGGCGCACCTTGCGCATTTCGTCTGGTGCGCGACGCGACGGGCGGATCGAGGATTTGGCCATATTGGTTCCAGTGCGGCTTGGCATGTCAGAAGCCGCGAAGTTAGTCGTTGCGACCGGGTCGCGTCCAGAACCGGAATTGCGGCCCGATGCGCAGCCGGCGCTTCTTGATTAGCCGCCGGGGCGTGCGTAAGTTCTGCAGGCATGGCGACCTTCGACTTTTGTGGCGCAAACAACGGACAATCACGCCGATGAGCCGAGCGATTCCAAAACTCAACCAGCGCAGCTCCGAGATTCTTCGGCAGATCATCGATGCCTATCTCGAGACTGGCGAGCCCGTGGGCTCGAGGACCCTGTCGCGTAATCTAGGCATGGAGCTTTCGCCGGCGACGATCCGCAACGTGATGGCCGATCTGCAGGATGCCGGCCTCCTGTTCTCGCCGCACACCTCGGCGGGCCGAATTCCTACGGAGGCCGGCTTGCGACTGTTCGTCGACGGGCTGCTCGAGGTGGGTCATCTCACCGACGACGAGCGCCAAGCCATCGCGTCCCAGTGCGCGGCCGAGGGTCGCAGCGTGCAGCAGGCTCTTTCCGAGGCAACCCGGGTGCTGTCGGGTCTGAGCAACTGCGCCGGGCTGGTGGTGGCGCCGAAGAGTGACGCGGCCCTGCGGCATATTGAGTTCGTGGCGCTCGCCCCGGGGCGGGCGCTCGTGGTGCTGGTCACCGAGGACGGCAGCGTTGAGAACCGGATTGTCGAGGTGCCGAACGGGATGCCGGCCTCGGCTATGGTCGAGGCCTCGAATTTCCTGTCCGCGCGCATGGTCGGTAAGACAATCGACGAGGCGCGACGGCAGATCTCGACCGAACTGGAAAACCACAGACGCGACCTCGATTCTTTGACCCAAAAGCTGGTCACAGCCGGGCTCGCAACGGCTACCAGCGACGGTGATGCGACCGCGCTTATCGTGAGCGGCGCGGAGCGTTTGCTCGATGATGTTCAGGCGGTGGAGGACTTGGAGCATGTGCGCGGCCTTTATGATGCGCTCGAGACCAAGGAATCCTGGATCAAGCTGCTGGACATGGCGCGCGGCGGCGAGGGTGTGCAGATCTTTATCGGGGCCGAGAACGACCTGTTCTCGTTGGCCGGATGCTCGGTCGTAGTTGCGCCCTACCGCAACAGCGAGCAGGAAATTGTTGGCGCGGTCGGCGTTATCGGCCCAACACGAATTAACTATGCCCGGATCATTCCGGTGGTGGACTACACGGCGCAGATCGTCGGCCGACTGGTCGGCTAACGTCATAAACCCTGACAGGTGGACTCACATGTTTCGGCAGACGGCCGAAAAGAAGGCAAGCCCATGACTGAAGAGAACGAAAACGAGACCCCGCAAGGCGCTGAAGGTGAGGCTGCAGAGCCAGTCGTCCCCGAGGCGGCCGAGGCGCCTGCCGCCGAAACTCCGCCGGAGGAAGATCCCCATGCGGTAAGGATTGTCGAGTTGGAAGGCGAAGTCGCGCGGATGCGAGACCAGCTGTTGCGGGCGATGGCGGAGACCGAAAATCTGCGTAAGCGAGCAGAGCGCCAAGTCGAAGACGCCCATCGTTATGCGGTCGCCGGCTTCGCGCGGGATATCTTGTCCATCGGCGACAATCTCGAGCGCGCGCTCGACGCAATTCCCGATGATCGCCGCGGCGAGCACGAGCTGCTGCAGATCCTGCTCGAGGGCGTGATTGCGGTACAGAGCGACTTCCTATCGGTGCTCTCAGCCCACAAGATTGAACGCCTTGACCCGATGGGCGAGCCCTTCGACCCCAATTTGCACGAGGCGATGTACGAAGTGCCCGACAGCGATCTACCCAACGGCAGCGTCGCCCATGTGATGCAGGCCGGTTACCGGTTGCATGATCGGCTGTTGCGTGCGGCGCGGGTCGGGGTGGCGAAGTCGGCCACCGTGCAGGCGCCCTCGGCCGTAGGCGAGCCAGCCGCTGATGCACCCGCTACGGATGCGCCGGACAAGGAAGAGCCGATCCTCTGATCATCTATTCCGAGCGGTGATAGTCGAGTCCGCGGCGGTCAGCGCATGAATATAGGCCGTGGCGAGGCCGGGCTGCCGGGCGGCGCCGTAGTGCTGCAGCGCGACCGCGGCGAAGTCGAAAGCGCCATAGAGCTCATGTGCAAGGATTGCGGCCTTGAGCAACGCCTCGGGCCGATCATGCGCAATGGCCGAGAACCCCAGCGGATCACGGAAATAGAGCGCGTTGCTCCAGATCACCTGTGCGAAGCCGCGGTTAGGGTTTCCGTTCTTGATCAGCGGTCGGAAAGGGCGTGATCCAACCCCGACCATAGTGTGGAAGGCAAAGCCCCGGGCGCGCAGAAACGCGTCCACGTCGGAGAACAGCGGCTGGTTCTTATAAATGGGTAGGAACCCGACCTCGAGCTGGACCGCCATGGTATCGGTGAGCGCCGCGGTTCCGGCTTCGAGCGCCATGAGCTCGGCGCCCTGAATATCGAGCTTCAGGAAGTCCATGGGCCGGACCGCCGGGATGTCGTCGAGCCGGGCTGTATCGAGCGGGATTTCCGCGGTTGGCTCGCAGAGCTCCCACAACGCGTGGAACTGCTGCATCACGGCCGGGTCGGGCGCGAGCAGGGACGAGGTCATGGGCGCCGCACCGATATGCAGCGTGTGGGGGCCGCCGTCGCCGACCGCGTGGGGCAGATATTGCGTATTGGGTCCAGCGGATGCGTTGAGCTTCTCGCATTCGGGCGGGTTGGGCTCGAACCCGATTAGGGTGGCGGCCCCGATCTCGACCAGGCCTGACCAGGGCTCGGCCTCGCCAACATCCATCGCGCCGACATCGACGATCTTGAGCGTCGGAAGCATGACATCGTTGCGTTTCAGAAAGTCGATGATATCGACAGGATGGGCGGGTCTGGTCATGCGAGAATCACTTCACTTGGGCCGAAGGTGAACATCGCGGCGGCGGGGCCTTAAGCTTGGCGTGCGCGTTTCGTACGATCATGATAGCGCTCCGCGGAGAAGTAAACGCAGCCATGCGCTCTGGTTTCATAATTTCCGATGTCGCGCGACTCGGCACATAGCCCGCCGGGCCATGCGCCTTTCGTACACGCCGCGACAGATGTGTGGCCCATGTCCGCGGCGGCGGCGTCGCATAGTTGATGACCGCCGGACCGTAACGCAAGACGATCGCGCGCGGACCAGATCGGTCCGCAATTGCACGCATATCCGCGACGGTGGTCTCGCAGGCGATGACTGCGCGCTCCAGCGCGGGGGTGTCCGATGACCGTGTAACGGACTATGAAGGGATGAGTTTGCACGGTACGCGCGAGCTCAGCGGCAAACGGCCGTGCGTTGCGGGCCCAGAATACGGAGCCGCTGAAATCGGAGTCCCGCAAGGACACGCGGAAGGTCTTTCCGTTCTATGCGATGTGCCCCTCGCAGGATCCCGCCATGCTTCTGACGCGGAACCAATCGCCGCAAAACGCCGGAATATTGGTCTTGTAGCTGGTGGAGGTGACTGTAATCCGGATTGCGGCGGAAAGTCCGAAGTCGGGAGGTGAAAAAACGCTCCAGCCTAGCGGTTGTAGACCCGTTTCGCGCTCCCTATATGACGTCCTAACAGATCAGGTCCCCTGCGCGGACCGACCAACTTGAAATACGGGGGCGTGTGCCGGTGCCGTTTGGGCCGGGCAGGTCTGCTGAAAAGCGAGGAAGTCATGGCGAAAGTAATTGGTATCGATCTCGGCACCACGAACTCCTGTGTCGCGGTCATGGACGGCGGTACAGGCAAGGTAATCGAAAACGCCGAGGGCGCACGCACGACGCCTTCGATGGTGGCTTTTTCCGAAGATTCGGAAAGGCTCGTAGGTCAGGCAGCGAAACGTCAGGCGGTAACCAACCCCGAGAACACGATCTTCGCGGTCAAGCGGCTGATCGGCCGCCGGTTCGACGATCCGCTGACCGACAAGGACAAGAGCTTGGTCCCCTACGACATCGTCGAGGGCGAAAACGGCGACGCCTGGGTCGGCGCCAATGGTGGGAAATACAGCCCGTCCGAGATCAGCGCCTTCATCCTGCAGAAGATGAAGGAGACGGCGGAATCCTTCCTCGGTGAGGCCGTCGAGCAGGCGGTGATCACGGTTCCGGCCTATTTCAACGATTCCCAACGCCAGGCGACCAAGGATGCTGGCAAGATTGCTGGCCTCGAGGTGCTGCGCATCATTAACGAGCCGACCGCGGCAGCATTGGCCTATGGCCTCGAGAAGAAAGAGGCTGGCACTATCGCGGTCTACGACCTCGGCGGTGGCACATTCGATATCTCGATCCTCGAGATCGGCGACGGAGTGTTCGAGGTGAAGTCGACTAATGGCGACACCTTCCTCGGGGGCGAGGATTTTGATGCACGGATCATCGAGTACCTAGCCGACGAGTTCAAAAAGGAACAGTCGATTGACCTGCGCGCGGACAAGCTCGCGCTGCAGCGCCTCAAGGAGGCGGCCGAGAAGGCGAAGATCGAGCTGTCGTCTTCAACCCAGACCGAGGTCAATCTGCCGTTCATCACGGCTGACCAGTCGGGTCCGAAGCATCTCAACATCAAGCTGACCCGGGCGAAGCTCGAGGCGCTGGTGGAGGACTTGGTCGAACGCACGGTCCAGCCCTGCGCGGCGGCCCTCAAGGATGCCGGCCTGAAGTCGAGCGAGATCGACGAGGTGATACTGGTCGGCGGCATGACCCGCATGCCGAAGATTCAGGAGACAGTGAAGAACTTCTTCGGGCGTGACCCGCATCGCGGCGTCAACCCGGACGAGGTGGTGGCTGTCGGCGCCGCGATCCAGGCCGGTGTACTTGCGGGCGATGTCAAGGACGTGCTTCTGCTCGACGTGACCCCGCTGTCGCTGGGCATCGAGACTCTGGGTGGTGTGTTCACCCGTCTGATTGATCGCAACACCACGATCCCCACAAAAAAGAGCCAAGTCTTTTCGACTGCTGAGGACAACCAGCAGGCGGTAACCATTCGCGTGTTCCAAGGCGAACGCGAGATGGCCGCCGACAACAAAGTGCTCGGCCAGTTTGACCTAGTGGGCATTCCCGGCGCGCCACGCGGGGTGCCTCAGATCGAGGTCACTTTCGACATCGACGCCAACGGCATCGTCAACGTTTCGGCTAAGGACAAGGGTACTGGAAAGGAGCAGCAGATCCGTATCCAGGCTTCGGGTGGCCTGTCCGACGAGGACATCAACCGGATGGTTAAGGACGCCGAGGAACATGCCGCGGACGACCAGAAGCGGCGCGAGGCGGTCGAGGCCCGCAATCAGGCCGAGGCGCTGGTCCACCAGACCGAGAAGAACCTTGAGGAGCATGGTGACAAGGTCGAGGCTGAGGTGAAGGCGGAGATTGAGGGCGATCTTGCGGCGCTGAAGGACGCCCTCGGAGGCGAGGACGCGGACGGGGTTCAGCCGAAGTTGGAAGCGCTGGTCGCATCCTCAATGAAGCTAGGTGAGGCGATCTACAAGGCCGACCAAGCCGCCGCCGAGGCGGGCATGGCCGAGGGTGAGCCGGGGGATGCCGGTGACGCAAACGCGGAGGCCGACGAAACCATCGTCGACGCCGACTTCGAAGAGGTCGACGACGAGGATGGGGGTCGCAAGGATCAGTCGTCCGCCTCCTGACCGGGGCTTGAAGGCGCGCGAATTCGAAGGCGGCGACACATAGCGTTGAGCCGCCAGGTTCGCCCCGCTTCATTCGGTGCTGAGGTGGAGAACTTCTATGGCTGACAAAGACTTCTACCAAACTCTGGGTGTGGATCGCGGCGCCGGCGGCGCGGCGATCAAGAGTGCCTATCGTAAGCTCGCTAAGGAGTTGCATCCCGATCGCAATCCGGATGATGCCGAGGCGGAGCAGCGCTTCAAAGAAATCAACCAAGCCTACGACGTCCTCAAGGACGATGAGAAGCGCGCCGCCTATGACCGGTTCGGTCACGAGGCCTTCGAGGCCGGCGCTGGCGGTGGCCAGGGCGGCGGCGGCTTCGACTTCTCCGGCGGCGGCTTTGCCGACATCTTCGACGAGATGTTCGGCGAGTTCACGGGCGGCCGGGGCGGCGGCGGACGCCGCCAGGCGAGTACCCGCGGGTCTGACCTACGCTATAATCTCGACGTCAGCCTGGAGGATGCCTTCGCCGGCAAGCAGACCCGAGTGCGCGTCAATGCCACTGCGGCCTGCGATTCCTGCCGCGGATCGGGTGCTTCGGGCGGATCGGATCCGGTAACCTGCCCGTCCTGCCAGGGCGCGGGCAAGGTGCGTGCCCAGCAGGGCTTCTTCACGGTCGAACGGACCTGCCCGACCTGTCATGGCGTGGGCCGGGTGATCGACAATCCGTGCGACGCCTGCGGCGGCGCCGGGCGCATGAACAAGGAAAAGACCCTGTCGGTGAATGTGCCGGCGGGGATCGAGGACGGAACCCGCATTCGCGTGGCGGGCGAGGGCGAGGCAGGCCTGCGCGGCGGGCCGCCGGGCGATCTCTATATCTTTGTCACCATCCGCCCGCACCGCTTCTTCAGGCGCGATGGCGCGGACATTCAGTGCCGGGTGCCAATACCAATGACGACGGCGGCGCTGGGTGGCTCTATCGAGGTGCCGTCGATCGACGGTGGCAAGGCGAGGGTGAACATCCCTGCGGGGACCCAGGCCGGGCAGCAGTTCCGGCTACGGAGCAAGGGGATGTCGGTGCTTCGCACGAGCACGCGCGGGGATATGTATGTTCAGGCGCAGATCGAGACGCCAGTGAATCTAACAAAGGAGCAGAGCGATCTCCTCAAGAAGTTTGTCGATGCGGGTGGCGGCTCGACCAAGCATAGCCCCGAATCCGAGGGTTTCTTCACCAAGGTGAAGGAGTTCTGGGACGATCTGAAGGACTAGCGCGGGCGCCGGCGTCTCTGTGGCCGCGTCGCGACCCGTTTACGAAGCTTCGCGAGATGCTATGTTCGCCGCCGTCCCGGCATGGTGCCGGGGAGGTGAAGCGAAGATGGTCGTTCAGCGAAAGATAGGCATTGTTGGCGTCGGCGGGCGCATGGGCCAGATGCTCGTGCGCGTGGTTGCCGAGACCGAAGGTTGCGTGCTCGCCGCCGCCAGCGAGGCGCCCGGCTCGCAGCATCTGGGCGCGGACCCCGGTGTGTTGGCGGGTGTTGGCGAGAGTGGCGTGGTGATCACCGACGACGCGACGGCGCTATTCGGGTCTGTGGAGGCCGTGATCGATTTTACGACGCCCGATGCGACTGCTGCGCATGCGGGCCTTGCGGCAGACGCCGGATGTGCAATCATCGCCGGGACAACCGGCATGGAGGCCACCCACTGCGCGGCGCTGGACGCCGCGGCGGCGAAGGTGCCGGTGGTCTGGGCGTCGAATATGTCGAGCGGGGTGAACCTCCTGTTTGCGATTACCGAGCAGGTGGCCCGCGCACTCGATCCGGACTTCGATATCGAGATCGTCGAGATGCATAACAAGCACAAGGTTGATTCACCGTCCGGTACGGCGCTGAGCCTTGGGGAGGCGGCCGCGCGTGGGCGCGGGGTCGATCTCGACACGGAGGGAGTGTTCTCGCGCGAGGGCATCACCGGGGAGCGCGCGCGTGGCAATATCGGCTTCGCCTCCCTGCGCGGCGGCGACGTGGTGGGTGAGCATTCGGTAGTTTTCGCCGCGTCCGGCGAGCGCATCGAGTTAACCCACCGGGCGACCGACCGTGGCATCTTCGCGCGCGGCGCGGTGCGGGCGGCCAACTGGACCAGCGGGAAGCCGCCGGGCCTCTATTCCATGACGGATGTGCTGGGTCTGGACGTTGGCTAACCGGGCGTGCGCAGCCGGCGCAGCGCGTCGCGCAGCGCGCTGGCGAGGTCGTTGCGCTCGTCGGGCGTCAAGAATTCGCCGACCTTGAGCGCGCGGCCGTGGCTGGCCAGCCACAACTCATTGTCCCCGCCCGGGCGCGGCGCCAGTTCGACAGCGAGCCAGTGTGGCGGCGCGAAGCGAACCTCCTGACGGTGTTCTTGCGTTGTGCTCCCGGGACGACCTCGGGCGACGGTCAGGGCGTCTGGAGTGAGGCGGAGATGTTCGAATCGTCGTCCGTCGCGGGAATTCGCTCGAAACGCCCACCAGAAGAGAAAAATCTCGCAGCCGAAGAAGGGCAGCACCGGCCAAGCGCCCCGGGCCGTGAAGAACAGGCCGACGAGGGCAAAGAGGCCGGCTATTGCGCACAGCAGGTAGCGAACCTCGCGGGCCCCTAGGCTGCGGTGGGGGTAGAGAACGACGTCGAAGAGGGGCTTGTTATTTTGATCCACGGTGAAAATCTAAGCCGCCGGAGCGGGCGGGCAAAGGCGCGCATTGTCGCAGTCGCTGCTTTGTGATTGTGCGGCGCAAAGGTGGCTGCTCCGTGCGGCGAAACCGGTTACTTTCTCTTTTATGGCGCGCATGACCAAAGACGAGATCGAGGAATTCTTCCGCCGTCTGTCGACGGCGAACCCGAACCCTACAACGGAGCTCAACTACACCAATGTATACACGCTGCTGGTGGCCGTCGTGATGTCCGCCCAAGCGACCGATGTGGGCGTGAATAAGGCGACCGCCGAGCTGTTCAGGACCGTCGATACACCTGAGAAGATGGTCGCACTCGGTGAAGGCGCGCTGATTGAACACATACGTACCATCGGGCTCTTCCGCAACAAGGCCAAGAACGTTATCGCTCTGTCCGAGAAGCTGATCGCCGGTCATGGCGGCGAAGTTCCGGCGGAGCGCGCCGCGCTCGAGGCGTTGCCTGGTGTTGGCCGGAAGACTGCGAACGTGGTGCTCAACACCGCCTTCGGCCAGTCTACCATGGCGGTCGACACCCATATCTTCCGCCTGTCGAACCGCACCGGGCTCGCGCCGGGCAAGGATGTTCGCAAGGTTGAGGATGCGCTGCTCAGGCGGGTGCCCGAGCATTATATGCGCCACGCCCATCACTGGTTGATCCTGCACGGACGATATGTGTGCAGGGCCCGGAAGCCCGACTGCATGTCATGTGTGGTTGCAGACGTGTGCCGTTATAAGGGCAAGGCAACACACTGACCTCCTGGGGCTAGGCGGGCTAGGACGCGCCGAACTTAGCCACGCAGTCGTCGCGCGTTTCGCCGGTGAGCCGGCCGGCACCGGTGCGTGCCTCCAGATAGGTCGCCCGGCTGACGCCGCCGTTGGGATAGGCGAAGATATGCAGAATGCAGGCGGCATTTCTGTAGACTCGGAGCTCGCCGTTGCCCTCTCGGCGCACTAGGTCGGGCGCACCGATCTGGGCGTCGATGTCGGCGGGTGTTTGGCCTAGGATATCGGCGGCGCGCAGCTGCGGGCGCGTTGGTGCCGTGGCACGGGCGGGGCCCCGGGCGGGCGCCGCTTGTGTAGCCGGGCCTCTGGCCTGTTCCGTCGTTTGCTGCGGCGGGTTGCGGTCCCGGCTAGTGTCCTGCACGGTGCCGCTGGCGCACGCGGTAAGGCCCATCAGGCCAAGCGACAGGATGAGTGTTCGGAGCGGCACGCCGTCAGGCCGAGAGGATTAGGATAGTTACCGCCAGCGTGATGCCGGCCGCGGAGACGAGTGCGACCCGCGAGGGGCCGCCCGCGCTGCCGCCTTTGGGCATGGCCGTATGGCCGCGCCTACGAATAAATCGAAAAATCACCATGAACCTCTCCGCCATTTTTAATCTCGAGGCGGCCACATGTCACCCGGCCGGCACATTTCCCCAGAGCCTTGATCCGCAGCACGCGGATTACGTTCAGCCTGCTGTGCAGGATGTCGCGCCCGGCCGCGCTGATATTTTCGACCTTTGCGCTCATGGTTGAGATCCCATTTTGACCCCGGAACCATCAGTCAGCTATGCAAAATAATGCCAATGCCCTAGAAACTAGAAACCTTAGATACTTATATACCTGATTTACATCAGCCTACTGATAATATTATTTAAGACATTGTTATATAACAATATCAGTCGACTCTACTGGTCGGGTGGCCTCGAAGACGTGCAGCATCATAGCTGTGCCGAACAGCGGTAGGATCAGGTTGACGACCGGGATGGACGCGATCACCGCTAGCATAAGCCCGGACAGGAAAATTTGGTTGCGCTGCGCATGGCGGTAGGTCCGCAGATGTGGCGGGTCCATCCGTCGGAAGCCTACCATCTCGAGATACTCCCGCCCCAGAAGGTGCCCGTTCACGGCCCAGCCAACGACGAAATAGATCGGCGGGAAGACAATTAATACCAGAAGCAGCAGATTGAAAATGATCAACAATGCACCGAATTTAGCGCCAACGATGATCGCCTCGGTGATCGACTGATTGCGCGGCGGCTGCAGCCGGGGATAGTGGCGCGCCTCGACGACTCTGCAGATGGTGTCGATATAGAGGCTGGCGCAGAGGCCAAGGAAAGCCGGCAATAGAAGGACCAACAGGATGAGGGCGGCAATCGAGCCGAGCCAGTCAATGGCAGTCTCGAGCCAGCCGCCAACGAATGGTACATCGCCGATCAACTCTGTGCTTGAGAGCAGCCAGGCTAGACCGGCCCAAAGGGCCAGCGCGGTTACGAGGCTGAGGCCGATGGACTGCAGCAGAACCGAGCGCGCGCGCCGGTCACCGAGATCGCCGAGGGCCTTGAAAAAAGCGGAAACCATGACATCCTGTCTTACCGTCTCGATCGCGCGCGCGCCAATTGAAAACCATTGAACCGGACCGCTAGAGGGCCGGTTGCGGCGGATTGCCTGTGTAACCTGCGCCGCTATACTCGCGCCTCCAGTTTGTTCCTTTGCGCCCTGGGCTAGGAGATCCCATGACCGATTCCCTACTCGACGTTGTCTGCGTTGGTAATGCCATCGTTGACGTCTTGGTCCAGACCGAGGACGCCGTGATTGCCGAACACGGAATGGTGAAGGGCACCATGGCGCTGATCGACGCCGAGCAGGCCGAGGCGCTCTATGCCGCTATGCCCCAAGGGATCGAGACGTCGGGCGGATCGGCCGGGAACACGGCCGCCGGGCTCGCCTCGCTGGGGGCACGCTGTGCCTTCATCGGCAAGGTCCGTGACGATCAGCTGGGTAACGTCTTCGCCCAAGACATCCGCGCGGTCGGCGCGGAGTTCACAACCCCGGCCGCGACGGATGGGCCGCCTACGGCGCGCTGTCTGATCCTGATCACGCCTGATGCCGAGCGCACCATGAACACCTTCCTCGGTGCGAGCGTGAACCTAGGACCCGAGGACATCGACGAGGAGCTGATCGCCCGCGCGCAAGTGACCTATCTGGAGGGCTATCTGTGGGACCGGGAAGCTGCCAAGGCGGCGTTTCATCGCGCCGCTGGCTTCGCCCACGCCCATGATCGCATGGTGTCGCTCAGCCTGTCGGACCCGTTCTGCGTAGACCGGCACCGGGAATCGTTCCGGGAGCTGGTGCGCGATCACGTGGATATCCTGTTCGCCAACGAAGACGAGATTACCTCGCTCTACGAGGTTGATGATTTTGACGCCGCCGTTCAGCATGTCCGCTTAGACTGCCGGGTTACTGCGCTGACCCGGTCGGAGAAGGGCGCCGTCGTTGTCTCGGGTGACGAGGTGCATATAGTTGATGCCGCGCCGTTCTCGGCCATCGTTGACACCACAGGCGCTGGCGACCAGTTTGCCGCGGGCTTTCTGCGTGGCTTCACGCTTGGCGACGATCTCGCGGCGTGCCCGCGCATTGGCGCCATCACAGCGGCCGAGGTGATTGACCATGTGGGCCCCCGCCCGCAGGTGAACTTGGCAGAGCTGGTGGCTGCGCGGCTTGCCGATTAGGTAACGGCAAGGGCCAGCGGGTTATCCCGCTCGCGATCAAGACGATCGCCATCTTGGCCATCTTGCTCATCGCGATCATCGACGCGCTGGCAGCAATCCGCACGCGGCAGTCGCGGCATGCTGAACGGTGCTTCCCCAGGCTCAACAATCCGCTGCCCGTCGGCATTGTCGCACTGGGCCGGATCGCTGTGCTTGTGGTCGACTGACTGGGCAACCGATGCAGGTGCGCGCGGCAGAGCGCAACGGCGCGCTGACCGAGTTCTCGCGGTGATGGTGCTAGTCGTACCCTGGCTCTAGCGGGCTACTTGGCCGTACGATCCCAGAGCGTCTCTAGGCGCAGCCCGTAGATCGGGACGGTCTCTGGCCGCCCGATTCGCGACCAGTAGGCGATTCGTTGCCCCGCATTGTGATAGAGCGGCAGCACGTAGTGATTCCACATCAGGATGCGGTCAAGTGCGCTAGCCGCGGCGACCAGTTCGGTCCGGTTGCGGGCCTCGCCCAGCGCCGTAATCATCGCGTCCACCGCGGGGTCGGAGACGCCGGCCCAGTTTCGGCCGCCGGGCTGTTCGGCGGTCTCCGAGCTCCAGTAATTCTGCTGCTCGTTGCCCGGCGACAGGGTTACCCCCCAGAAGCCGAAGACTAAATCGAAGTCATAGGAATCGATCAGTCCTTGGAACTGGGCGGATTCGATCAGGCGCACGGCGGCAGTGATGCCGAGCCGCTTAAGGTTCCGGCCGTA
Source organism: Rhodospirillaceae bacterium (assembly GCA_002724635.1). Lineage (GTDB taxonomy): Bacteria > Pseudomonadota > Alphaproteobacteria > UBA6615 > UBA6615 > UBA8079. The sequence continues at coordinate 10,406 of PBPM01000083.1, read as the reverse complement.
GGCCAGCGCGATCCTCTCGTTGGACGGGCGCCGGATGGTGATCTCGATCCGGACCGGCGTACCTGCGTTGTCGACACGCACGCCGTCCCGGACAGGCCAGCCGGTCGCATCGAGCAGGGCCGCGGCGCGCTTCAGGTTGGCCCGGGGGCGCCCCGAGCCGTCGGTTGACGGCGGCGTATAGGGCGGTCCAAAGACCGCCTCGGGGATCTCGCCGCGCCAGGGCTCTAGCAGCGCCAGCTCCGCACCTGCGGGCGGCGCGGCGGGCGCCATGTCGGATCCTGAGAACATGCTCCGCGTCCGGGTGTAGCCATCGTGCAGCAGGGTCTTGTTGAGCCACTCGAAGTCGAACGCGAGTGTCAGTGCCTCGCGCACACGTATGTCGGTGAATTTCTCGCGGCGGAGGTTGAAGGTGAGTGCACTGAGGCCCGCGGGGGTGCCGGTCTGAAGCACGTCGAGCGCGACCGCGCCATCGCGGGCGGCGGGAAAGTCGTACTGGGTAGCCCAGCGCGCCGCGTCTCCCTCATAGCGGAAGTCGTAGTCGCCACTCTTAAAGGCCTCGAGTGCGACGGTGGCGTCGCGGAAGTAATCGAACCGGATCGTGTCGAAGTTGTGTTGCCCGCGGTTCACGCCTAGGTCGCGGCCCCAGTAGTTTGGGTTGTGTTGGAACGATAGCCCGCGCCCTGTATCGACTTCCGCGATCGTGTAGGGGCCGCTGGCGAGCGGCGGCTCCAGCGTCGTCGCGTCGAAGGTCCGGTCGGACCACCAGGCCTTCGACAGAATGGGCATGAAGCCTGCGACGAGGAGCGGCAGCTCGCGGTCGCGATTGTCCACGAAGGTGAAGCGCACATGCCCGGGCTTCGTTTCTTCAACGCGCGCAACGCGGGCCCAGGTGGCTCGCGCGTTGGGGCTGCCCTTGGCCTTGAGGGTTTCCCAGCTGAACACCACGTCGTCCACCGTCACGGGCGAGCCGTCGGAGAAGCGCGCCGCCGGCCGCAGACCAAATTCGACCCATGCGCGATCGGGCGGTGTTTCGATCGTTTTGGCAAGAAGGCCGTAGAGGGAGAAGGGCTCGTCGCGGCTGCGCTTGGCTAGCGTCTCGAAGTAGATGCCAAACCCGTGGTGCAGTCCGGCGGCGGGTTTGCCGCGGATGATGTAGGGATTGAGCGAATCGAAGGTTCCGATTGCGTGCAAGCGCAGCTCGCCGCCCCGGGGCGCGTTGGGGTTCACATAGCCGAAATGCGTGAAACCGGCCTCGTATTTCGGCGCACCCAGCATGGCGATTCCTGCCTCGGGCGCTGCGTCCGCCATCGGTGCGCCAGCAACAACCAGAATGGAGGCGGCGGCGAGCGCGCGAAGGCGGCGGAAGGGGGGGTGACGCATGGTTCGGGCGATCCGTTTGGGCAAGGTCGTAAACGCCCGAGAATATAACGCCCGCCGTGAGTCGAAACTGCGGCGGTTAGGCCAACTGGTTCTTGAGTTCGAGGGCGTAGCCGGCGGAGCGCACGGTGCGGATCGGGTCGTCGGTGCCCGGCAAGTTCAGGGCCTTGCGCAGGCGCAGGATATGTACGTCGACGGTGCGCGGCTCGATGTAGGTGTCGTGACCCCAGACCGAATCGAGCAACTGCTCCCGAGAGAAGACGCGGCCGGGATGCTCCATCAGGAAGCGCAGCAGGCGAAATCCCGTCGCGCTGAGGTCGACCGGTGTGTCCGAGCGGCTGACCCTTTGGCCCACGAGGTCCATGGCGATGTCGCCAAAGGTCAGCAGGTCCTTGCCGAAGGCGGGACGGGTGCGGCGCAGTACCGCGCGCGCACGGGCGATCAGCTCGCTCGGGGAGAAGGGCTTGACCACATAATCATCAGCGCCTGCATCGAGACCGCGGATGCGGTCGTCTTCCTCGCCCCGCGCGGTCAGGAGGATGATCGGCACGTGATGCGTTTCGGGGTTGCGGCGGATGCGCCGGCAGATCTCGACGCCAGAGACATAGGGCAGCATCCAGTCCAGCAGAACTAGATCGGGGCGGTGTTCCTCGACGGCGAGCAGCGCCTCTTCTCCGTCGCGGGCGATCTGTGCGTGGAAGCTGGCCTTCTCGAGATTGTAGGTCAGCAGCTCAACGAGGGGCGCCTCGTCTTCGGCAATTAGCACCTTCGGCTTCATGATGTTAATGGTCGCCCCTTGCTAGCTGTTTATTTTGGTTCGACCACGGCGACGCTGGACTGATCGGCCTTGGGGCGATCCTCATCTAGCGCAATGCCTTCGACCTGATAATGGATCAGCTCCGCAATGTTCGTGGCGAGGTCGCCGATCCGCTCGATGTTGCGGGCCACGAAGAGCAGATGCGTGCAAGCAGTGATGTTGCGCGCATCCTCCATCATGTAGGTCAGAAGTTCGCGGAACAGGCTGTCGTACATGTCGTCAACCTCCTTGTCCCGGGCCCAGACCTCGCGCGCCATCGCCACGTCGTTGTTAGAGAAGGCGTCGAGCACGTCCTTGATCATCTCGCGCACGAGCCGGCCCATGCGCGGTATGGTGAACAGCGGCTTTACCGGAGGCATCTGGTTCAGCGCGATCGTTCGCTTGGCGACATTCTTTGAGTAGTCGCCGATCCGCTCGACGATCGGCGCGACCTTCAGACCCGTCACAATATAGCGCAGGTCCGTTGCCATCGGCTGACGCAGCGCGAGCAGGCGGATGGCGAGCTCGTCGACCTCTGCGTGTAGATCATCAATGCGGCGGTCGTTCTCGATTGCATTCTCCGCAAGGGAGGAATCGCGTTTCTGAAGTGCCTCGATAGAGTTCTCAAGCTGCTCTTCGGCAAGGCCGCCCATGCGGCTCAGCAAATCGCTCAGCCGGCTGAGTTCCTCGTCAAAGGATTTGACTATGTGGTCGGTGCTCATCTTGTTCGCTCCGTAAGCCTGCTGGGCCTAGCCGAACCGGCCAGTAATATAGTCCTGTGTGCGCTCTTCTTCCGGGTTGGTGAAGATCATCTCTGTAGCCCCGGATTCGACTAGATAACCGAGGTGGAAGAACGCAGTGCGCTGGCTGACCCGCGCGGCCTGCTGCATCGAATGGGTTACGATCACGATCGTGTAGTTCTGGCGCAGTTCGTCCATCAACTCCTCGATCCGCGCCGTAGCGATCGGGTCGAGTGCCGAGCAGGGCTCGTCCATAAGGATGACGTCGGGGTTTACCGCGATTGCTCGTGCGATGCATAGGCGCTGCTGCTGACCGCCGGACAGGCCGGTCCCGGGTTCGCCCAGCCGGTCCTTCACCTCGCCCCACAGGCCTGCGCGCTGCAGGCTCGATTCCACGAGCTCGTCGATATCCGCCTTGCCGCTTGCCATCCCGTGGATGCGCGGGCCGTAGGCGACATTCTCGTAGATCGACTTGGGAAACGGGTTCGGTTTTTGGAACACCATGCCGACCCGAGCGCGCAGCTGCACCACGTCGATCGACGGGTCGTAGATATCCGTGTCGTCGATCTCGATATCGCCGGACACGCGGCAGATCGGGATCGTGTCGTTCATCCGGTTGATGCAGCGAAGGAAGGTCGACTTGCCGCAGCCCGACGGGCCGATCAGCGCCGTGACTTCGTTCTCGTGCACATCGAGGGAGACGTCAAAGAGCGCCTGCTTCTCCGCGTAGAAGACATCCACGCTTTCGGCTCGCACCTTGGTGGGGGCGCCCGCGGTATCTGTTTCGGTCGCGTCCGATTCGAGTATTTCACTCATGCCAATAACGCCTTCTTCGCCGGGCTGTGGTGTACCTTCAACATAAAATGCCTCGGTCATTCTACCAACGCCTTTCAAATTTACGCCGCAGAAGAACGGCCGCGAGATTCATCAATACCAGGAATGCGAGCAGCACCATGATCGCCGCCGACGTCCGCTCGACGAAGGCGCGCTCGGGCGCGTCGGCCCAGAGAAAAACCTGGACCGGCAGCACGGTCGCCGCGTCGGTGAAGCCGCGCGGGATATCAACTATGAACGCAACCATGCCAATCATCAGAAGCGGCGCTGTCTCGCCGAGGGCGCGCGCCATGCCGATGATAGTGCCCGTAAGAATGCCGGGCATTGCAAGCGGCAGAACATGATGTGAGACCATCTGGAGGGGCGAGGCGCCGACGCCGAGCGCGGCTTCGCGGATAGAGGGCGGGACGGATTGGAGCGCTGCGCGCCCGGCGATTATCACCGTCGGGAGGGTCATCAGCGCTAGCACTATGCCGCCCACGAGGGGCGCGGAGCGCGGCAGACCGAAGAAATTCAGAAACACAGCCAGGCCGAGTAGTCCGAAGACGATCGACGGCACGGCTGCGAGATTGTTGATATTGACCTCGATCAGGTCGGTCCAGCGGTTCTTTGGCGCGAACTCCTCGAGATAAACGGCGGCCATGACCCCGATCGGGAAAGATAGTACCAGCGTCACCACAAGGGTCAGAGCGGTGCCCACGACCGCGCCCCAGACGCCGGCCTGTTCCGGTTCGCGGCTGTCGCCGGAGGTGAAGAAGGTTGCGCTGAATGAGCGGCGGGTGCGGTCTTCGGCGCTGAGTGCATCGAACCAGCTGATCTGGTCGTCGTTGACCCGCCGATCGGCCTCGGCCACATCGCGTGGGATTGCACCCTTGTTCAGCTGATCAATGTCGGCGGAAGATTTGAACCAGATGGTTTGCGTGGTGCCGACTAGGCCGGGGTTCGCTTCGATCATTCGCCGCAAGGTGAAGTCGGCCCCGGAAGAAATGATCTTGTAGAGATTGCGTAGGTCACGGCGGCCGGACACTTCGGGGAAATGCGAGCGCATCGCGTCCCGTAAAAGCTTTCGGTAATTGCCTTTGGCGAGCACTGCTGGATCTTGAGTGCCGTGTGGATCGATCTCGGCCGGGTTAAGTGTCACGTCGAGTGCAATTTCTGTCTGGGTGAATGCGCTCGAACCGGTTGTGATGATCGAACCGAGTAGGACTGCCAGCATGGCCAGCGCGGCAAAGATGGCGGCGATGCCGTAGAACTTAAAGCGGGCCTCGGCGCGGTAGCGCTTGCGCAGATGGGCGTCGGAGAAATCCGGTTTGCGTGTGGTGGCGTTTTCGACGGTGGAATCAGTCATATTCTTCCCGGTACCTACGAACCACGCGCAGCGCGATAATGTTGAGTGCGAGAGTGACCAGGAACAGCACTAGACCGAGCGCGAAGGCCGCGAGGGTCTTGGCGCTGTCGAATTCCTGATCACCGACCAGCAGGGTAACGATCTGGACCGTGACCGTGGTGACCGCCTCGAGGGGGTTAGCCGTTAGATTAGCGGACAAACCCGCTGCCATGACCACGATCATGGTCTCGCCGATGGCACGGCTGATGGCGAGCAGGACTGCGCCAACAATCCCGTGCAATGATGCCGGAAGGATAACCCGCCGGATCGTCTCGGACTGGGTCGCCCCAAGCGCATAGGAGCCATCGCGCAGAGACTGCGGCACGGCGTTGATCACGTCGTCGGACAGGGACGAGACGAAGGGGATGATCATCACTCCCATGACGAGGCCAGCGGCCAGAGCGCTCTCCGACGCCACGGACAGCCCGAGCGATTCGCCCACGTCGCGGAACAGTGGCCCAACCGTCAGCGCGGCGAAGAAGCCGTAGACCACGGTCGGGATGCCGGCGAGAATCTCGAGCGCCGGCTTGACCAGTGACCGCGTGGTCGGGCTCGCATACTCGGCCATGTAGATCGCCGCCATCAGCCCGATGGGCACGGCGACGATCATGGCGATCACGGTGATCAGGAGTGTGCCGGCGAAGACCGGCACCGCGCCGAAAGCGCCCGAGCCGCCGACCTGGTCGGCGCGCAGAGCGGTCTGCGGGCTCCAGGTCAGGCCAAACAGGAACTCGAGCGGATTGACTTGGCCGAAAAAACGAATCGATTCGAACATCAGCGACAGGATGATGCCGATCGTTGTCAGGATGGCGATCACCGATGCGATCAGCAGGATCGCGCGCACGATGCGTTCGACCTTCGGTCGGGCGCGCAGCGCGGGCTGGATGTGCCTCAGGCCGAGGAAGAGGCCACCGCAAGCGAGCACGGTGGCCGCGCCGTTCATCAGTAGGGACCCTATGCGCTGCAGGTCGCCATAACGTTCGGCGGCGGCGAGGACTGTCGGGCCCGGATTGCGGCTGGTGATGTCGCCGGTGGCGAGATTGCGGATGTCGCTGAGCAGCAGGCTGATCTGGCCCTTATTCATGTCCGCGATGCTGTCGGACAGTCCCGCCAGGACGATGCGCTCGATAAGGTTCGTCTGTCCCATTAGCCATATCGAGACGATGATCAGCGCGGGCAGCCCGCACCACAGCACGACGTAGGCACCGTGGTAAGACGGCAGCGAATGCAGGTCGCCGACGTTACCGTGGACACTCGACAGCGCCTTGCGGCGTCCGTAGCGGTAGGCGATGGCGCTCAGGCCCAGCAGTACGATGATGAGAACGAGGGCGTTCATGGATGGCGGAGCTGCATTGGGCTTGTTGTGGGGAAAATCCTTCGGTACCCGAGGGTGCCGAAGGATCAGGCTTGGGGCACTTACATGGACAGGGGCATGAGGCCCTGGGCCTGCTTCGCCATCGTCGCTCGATCGGCGTCGGGAAGCGGGATCAGGCCCTTGTCGATCAGATAGCCGTCGGGGCCCCAGGCATTCTCGTTCGTGAACTCGGTGACGAACGCCTTGATGCCCGGGATGACGCCCACATGCTGCTGCTTCACATAGAAGAAGAGCGAGCGGGAGACAGAGTAGTTGCCGGCGGCGATTTCCTCGAACTCCGGCTCGGTGCCGTTGACCGATGCACCCTTGAGCTTGTCGGCGTTCTGGTCGAGGAAGCTGAACCCGAAGATGCCGAAGGCGTTCGGGTTTGATTCGAGCTTCTGGACGATCAGGTTGTCGTTCTCGCCCGCCTCGATATAGGCGCCGTCCTCGCGCACCGCGTGGCAGGCCTTCTTCTTCAGGCCGAGCTTGGCTGCGCCAGCCAGCGTCTTGCAGCCGCCTTCCATGGCGATCTCGACGAAGGCGTCACGGGTGCCGCTGGTCGGCGGCGGACCGAGAACCTCTATCTTGGTATTCGGCAGTGACGGATCGATGTCTGACCAGAGCTTGTTCGGGTTCGCGACCAGCTTGCCGCCCTGAGGTATCTCAGAAGCGAGCGCCAGGAAGATCTGCTCGAGGCTGAGGGTCAGGTCGGGGCCCGTCTTGGCATTGGCGATGACGATTCCGTCAAATCCGATCTTCACCTCGGTGACGTTGATGCCGTTGGTAGTGCATTTCTCGAACTCGGACTTCTTCATCCGGCGCGAGGCGTTGGTCATGTCAGGATGGTTCTCGCCGACGCCGGCGCAGAACAGCTTCATGCCGCCGCCTGTGCCGGTACTCTCGACGACCGGGGTCTTGAAGCTGCTGGACTTGCCGAATTTCTCGGCGACAGCCGTGGAGAAGGGGAAAACGGTAGATGAGCCGACGATGCGGATCTGATCACGCGCTTCTGCGGCACCGAGGAGGCCAACGGTGATTGCTGCGGCGAGTGTAATGGTTTTGATTTTCATGTGTTTATCCCATGGGTTCGCATTTGCATTAGATACTGCGTCCAGCCCGATGATTTTGTGGCGGTTCGCAGACACGAACGTAGGAACGCTTCAAGATAGGTGTATGACAGTAATGTTACAGTTCAGTGACACAGACGCCCGCATCTGTTGAAAACATGTCGGTGGAGGGCGAATGGCCCCGGCGGGCTATCCGAATCGGCGGAGTGTGACCGTGAAGGTGCTGCCCACCCCGAGTTCACTCCGGATTGTCAGTTCGCTGCGATGGCGGTTGGCGATATGCTTAACGATGGCTAGGCCTAGCCCGGTGCCGCCCAGTTCGCGCGAGCGCGTGCTGTCCACCCGGTAGAAGCGCTCCGTGAGCCGCGCGATATGCTCGCGCGGGATGCCCTCGCCCTGGTCGGTGACCGACACCGATGCAATATCGTCGCGGAGTGATGCCGCGACGCGCACCGCAGTGCCCGCGCGCCCATACTTTATCGCGTTCTCGATCAGGTTCTGGAACAGCTGGGCGAGCTCGTCGGCCTGCCCGATCACCGGACCGTCCAGTGCGTCGAGGTCGAGTTCGATCTTAATGTCGCGCGCATACGACTGGGGGGTGAGCAGATCGACAACCATTGTGATTGTCTGGTGCAGGTTCACCTCGTCGTTCGGGCGTTCGTGCTCGTTCATCTCGATCCGCGACAGCGACAGCAGGTCATTGACGATCCGCGTCATGCGGGTGGACTGCGTCTCCATGAGGTCGAGGAAGCGTGTTTGTGCTTCGGGGTCGTCCTTCGCTAGGCCGCGCAGGGTTTCGATGAATCCGACTATCGACGTCAGGGGGGTGCGCAGCTCGTGGCTCACATTGGCGACGAAGTCGGCGCGCATCTGCTCGCCGCGCCGAAGCGCCGTGACATCGCGCATCAGGATGAGCACACGCGCATCGCCGTCTTTCGACGCCTCGGAAACAATCGGCTCGACTCGCGCCTCGAAAGACTGGTCAACCCGGTCGGTGAAGGTGAACTCGACCGTGCGGGGGGACATGCCGTTCAGCACATCGGCAACGGCCTGGAGGATGCTGGGCTGGCGGATGCCCGCCGACAGGTCGCGCCCGGCCAGTTCGTTGACGCCTTGGCGGCCGGCCAGAAGCGCCCGGGCGGCGGCATTGGCGTAGACCAGCCGTGATTGGGCATCGACGGTGATCAGCGGGTCGGGCAGCGCGTCGAACAGAATCTGGGCCGCCTTGAGCCCATCGCGGAGTTGCTTGCGGTCGCGTCCCCAGCTGCGCTCGAGCCGGAACAGCGCTGATGCTGCGTCGCCGATGGCGCCCGATTCATGTGGCGGGTCCTGATCGAGCTGCTGGTCGGGGAGCGTGTCGATCAGCGCCTCGAGCCGGTGGGCGAGTCGGTGCAGCCGGGTCAGGGGCCGGAAGATGATCGCCGCGGCCCCGCCGAGGATGACGGCGATGGCGATGACGCCTGGGCCGGGTGCGAGATGCCCGGTGACCATCAGCACGAGCAGCACGGCGGCACCTGGAAGGCCGAGCGCGAGCGTGGCCCAGAATAGGTGATTGGCCTTCGGCGTCATGCGCGGGACTCTAACATACCGCGGCTGTGCTCCGTGCGAACGGTTTGCCGGGTTTTGGAGTCGGGTGTCCAGTTCGGTGTCTTTCTTCTGGCGAGGGCGCTCGGGCATTACGTCGGTTTGGCGGCGGGTCAAGCTGTGCGCATTCTATCTCGCGCCTATCCCCAGCCAAGGTTTTGGCCGGGTCCGTGGCGGCGTATATGATGCGCGTTAATCATGTCAGCCTCAGCCACTCCCTCTGAAGACCGTCCGAAACCCGCCGCTGGCGCTTCGCCGATGCTGGCCCAATGGCATGCTGCCAAGGATTCCTATCCCGACTGCCTGTTGTTCTTCCGGATGGGTGATTTCTACGAATTGTTCTTCGACGACGCGATGGCCGCTGCCGAGGCGCTGGACATCACGCTGACCACCCGTGGCCAGCATGGTGGGGAACCGGTGCCCATGGCGGGTGTGCCGGTGCACGCCGCCGAGCAGTATCTGCCCCGGCTGATTCGGGCCGGGTACCGGGTTGCCGTCTGCGAGCAGATGGAGGACCCGGTCGAGGCCAAGAAGCGCGGTTCGAAATCTATCGTCCGGCGCGATGTCGTGCGCGTGATCACCCCTGGCACCCTCTCCGAGGACACGCTGCTGGATTCGCGCCGGCACAATTACCTGGCGGCCTGCGCGGATGGGCGCGGGGCGTTCGGGCTCGCCTGGCTCGACATGTCGACCGGTGAGGTGTGGATGCAGCCGATTCCCGCTGCGGGGCGCGCGAACATGCTGGCGGCAGCGCTCGCCCGGATCGCGCCCGGCGAACTCCTGCTGCCGGATCGCCTGCTCGATAAGGCCGAGCATGTCCCGCTGTGGGACGAGTTGCGCGATACGCTCACCCCGCTGCCGGCCAGCCGGTTCGATTCGGCGAATGCCGAGGCCCGGTTCGCCGGGGTCTACGGGGTCGGTGCGCTGGACGCCTTCGGCGAGCCGTCGCGGGCAGAGATCGCGGCGGCGGGGGCGCTGTTTGATTATCTGGCGCTGACTCAGGTCGACAGGATGCCGCGACTGGCCCGGCCGCAACGCCTCCCGCCCCCGGGCAGCGCCGGCGCGGTGATGGAGATCGATGCCGCCACCCGACGCAACCTCGAGCTCGCCCAGACCCTGACGGGAGAACGCAAGGGGTCGCTTTTGTCCGTGATCGACCGGACCATCACCGGGCCCGGTGCGCGCTTGCTGGCCAAGCGGCTGGCCGCGCCGCTTACCGATGTGGCGGCCATCGAGGCTCGGCTCGATGCTGTCGCGTTCCTCG
>PBPM01000082.1 GCA_002724635.1 Rhodospirillaceae bacterium | reverse complement strand
GATCAGATTCCGAATATTGTGTTCGAGGACCATCCGGTGCCGGCAAAGACCAACGTGCTGGGTGCCAAGGGCGCGGGTGAGGCAGGGGTCAGCGGCGCGCTGCCAGCTGTCATGAACGCGATGGCCGATGCGCTCGCCGAGTTCGGCGTTGATAACATCGACATGCCCGCAACGCCCGAGAAGGTTTGGCAAGCCATCCATGGCTAGGACCGGCCCCGCCGCATGACCTTCACTGTCCTGAAAGACAGGACCGTGGCCATTCCCGCGCCGGTCCTTGGCATTCTTTTGATTGTGATCGCGAGCGCGTTCTTCGCGTTGATGCACAATACTATTCGGTTCCTGTCAGTCACCGAGGACATTCATCCCTTCGAGATGGCATTCTTCCGTGTTGCCTTTGGACTTATTGTGTTCATTCCGTTTTTCATGCGTTCGGGCATCGGTATCCTTCGCACCCACAAGTTCTCTTGGCATTTCGGCCGGGCGTTCCTGAACGCGGCGTCGATGCTGTCATGGTTTACGGCTCTGAGCCTGATGCCGGTGGGCGACGCAACGGCGGTCAGCCTGATCGGGCCGGTCTTCGTCGCGATCCTGGCCATGATCTTTCTGGGCGAGCATGTGGGATGCATGCGTTGGTTCGGTATTGTGCTGGCGGTCATCGGCGGGCTGGTTGTTGTCCGCCCGGGCTTCACGGAGATCAGTTCAGGCGTCTGGCTGGTTCTTTTTTCGGCATTCGCGGTTTCCTTCTCTAAGCTGATCGCCAAGATCCTGACCGGGCACGATAGCCCGACGACCATCGTCGCATACATGACCCTGCTGATGACTCCGATCATGTTTGTACCGGCATTCTTCGTCTGGCAGACCCCGACCCCCTACCAGCTTTTCTTCATGGCCCTGATAGGCATCTTCGGCACCGTCGGACACCTGCTCTTCGTGCAGGCCTACAAGCTGGCTGACATGAGTTTGGTCGAGCCGGTGATGTTCACCCGTATGGTCTGGGCGGCGCTGATAAGCCTAGTGTTGTTCGCCGAATTCCCCACTCCTTGGACCTGGGCTGGGGCAGGCGTGATCGTGATCGGTACGACCCTGCTGGCGCGCAAGGAAGCGCGGCACGAATCGCGGCGTGTCGAGCCGAACGCCTCCACAGTCGATCCGGGAAATGCGGATTGATTGGGTGTGGTCGCAATTTGTTGGAATGTGTACGGGGCTCCTAATAGTCGGTTCCGACCATTGGAACACGGGCTTTGGACATTCTGGATTCTGAAAATCGGATTTGCCGTGACAGGACTAATGTTTGGTGCGACCTTCGGATGGTCCGAAAGGTTGGCAAGACGAACTTTTATGGGCGTCGAATATTAGTTCTTTTACTTGAGGGTTAGGTAACATGGCAGGCAAAAAGCAGCTCGGGCTCGCAGTAGTTGGATGTGGCGTGGTTGGGCGGATGCGTGCGGAGCTCGCGCGGGATTTTCCCGGGATCGGCTGGATCGGCCTGAGCGACGTGAACGAGAAGGTTATGAAAAACCTCGGCGAGGACATTAACGCCGACTTCATGACCGATGACTTCCGTGAACTGATCGCCCGTCCCGAGGTGGATGCGGTCATCGTTGCCACCTCGACTTGGGCTCATGTGGAGCCGACGTTGGCCGCGGTCGAGCAAGGGCATATGCTGTTCATTGAAAAGCCGCTGGCGACCGATGCCCGGGAATCTGCTCAGGTTCTCACGGCTATCGAGGCGGCCGGCGTCGACGCCGTTATCGGCTATACCCAGCGCTTCCGCCGGCGCTTTCTGGCAGTCAAGGAGCGGATTGAGAGCGGCCAGATCGGCGACTTTACCGCGGCTGTCGTCCGCGCCTTTATGAACCGTATGGCGCCCACCGGCGAGACTCGGCTGACCCAGGACAGGCGCTTCCTGTCGCCCATGGTCGTCTCCGGGACCCATTCCCTTGACATGGCCTTTTGGCTAATGGGCGAGGCGGGCAATCCGGTCTCGGTCTATGCAAAATCGACAGACAAAATTCTCGACAAGGATATCGGCGTTAAGGACGCGACGTTCGGGCTGTTCCATATGGCTGACGGCTCGATGTTCTCCATGAACATCTGCTGGGCTCTACCCAAAGTTTGGCCGGGGGCAGTCTATGGGCTCGAGATCGGTATCGTCGGCACGGAAGGTATTGTCGATATCGAGGACACCCATCGTGACGTGGTTTTTGCATCGGATCACCATGCGCAGGGGCCGGCCTACCAGCCCGATGGGCTAACCATTGAGGCGCGGCGCAGCGTCGAGTTCATGACGAGTTTTCCGCCGGGCGACATCCACGGTGGTGAGCTGTGGGGGCCGATGCGCGAGGAGACCAATACCTGGTTTCAGCGCATCTACAATAAGAAGACGACGCCACATGCCACGGCGGCCGAGGGTCATCGCAACCTGATGCTCACCATGGCTATGGACCTCTCGGCTAAGACCGGCAGGGAGATCAAGCTGCCGATCACGCCGGAAGAGTTGATGGAAGGGCTCGAGGCCTAATTTCTAAAACGCATTGCGGAGGCGGCCATGGCCGAGAACCTGCAGGACTGGCTTGGACGGAGCGAAACCCGGGAAGACGTAATCGGTGTCGAGCGTTGTCTGGCTATGCAAGCAGCACTGGACTCGTCCGTGTTCGGTGGCGTCGACGCGCTCGCGGCGGGCGATCCGCTGCCGCCCCTGTGGCATTGGCTCTATTTCTGGGATATTGCCATGCGGTCGCGCCTCGGCCGTGACGGGCATCCCGCTCTCTCAGGCGAATTCCTGCCGCCGGTTGGGCCCGCTCGGCGCATGTGGGCCGGCAGCCGGGTGACGTTTCCCGGCACCCTTACGCTGGGCGAACCGGCCACGCGGGTCTCGACCATCGAGGGAATTACAGAGAAGCAAGGACGAACCGGCCGCTTAGTCTTTGTCACCGTACGGCATGAAATCTCCGTCGGAGACGGACTCGCGGTCGTTGACGAGCATGACATCGTCTATCGCGAGGACACCGGGGACGCCGGTGCGTCGGCCCGGCTGGGTGAGCCCGCACCCAACGATGCGGATTGGACCGAGACGGTTGATCCCGACGCGACCCTATTGTTCCGCTATTCTGCACTCACCTTCAACGGGCACCGTATCCACTACGACCGCGAATATGCGTCCGTCACCGAAGGCTATGGCGGTCTGGTGGTGCACGGCCCGCTGCTGGCGACCCTAATGTGTGGGTTGGCCGGTCATGCCCGAGCCGACCGGCCGGTCGCGGGGTTCGAGTTCCGCGGCATGCGACCGGTCCTCGACTCCGAGACATTCACCGTTTGTGGGAAGGCGGACGGCGACGATGCCATTGACGTCTGGGTCGCCAACGGGGACGGGAATTTCTCGATGAAGGGCCGGGTGAGTTTAGGGTAGTCGAATCCTTACGCCATCATGCTCGGACTTGACCGGTACATCTCTCGCGCAGTGGCGCAAGATGCCCTAGCGCGACGTATTTTGGGGGGTGATCTCTATATCGCGACCAACTTGCGGACAAGCTCCATGTTCGAAGAGTCAGGTTTGATCTCGCCGGCGTGTATTCGCCGTGTCACCTCGGCGATGGCCTGGCTCGCGGGCGCTGTATGTCCTGACGAGATGAGGGTCTCCGCCACTAGCCCGTTGATGCCGTCGGTCTCGCTCATCCGACCCTTTCTGTGGTCCTGCAGGATTGTTGTTGGCGTGCCGGGAAGGGTGAAGGATTCGAGTTTCTCGACCAGTAGTTCCAGAAGGTTGTTGGCGTTCTTGATCTCCGATTGTCTCAGTCCGACTATGGGTACGGGCTTGTGACCGCGTTCCGCACCGGCCGTTAGCGCCTCGGCCCCGGCCTTGAGCATCAGGTCGCGCATGCCGGGAATCTCGTAGGATTCGTTCAGCCCCGATCCCAGCAGTGCAGCGGTCGCTAGGGTCATAGAATTCATGACTAGTTTCATCCACTTTGCCGACAGTATGTCATCGACGATCTCGACCTCACCGACATGCCGCAGGAGTTCGGCGATGTCTTCTTCGCGCCCGTTGGTCGCAGTATCAACACTGCCAAGCGCAAACCAGGATCCCTGGTCGTGGGGTGAACGCCGGATCACGACGCCCGGGCCTTCCAGTTCACCTGCCAGCTCGATGACGCAGGGCAGGGTGCGTTCCGGGCCGACCACGTCGGCGATAGTCTCCGCTGTCATCCCGTTCTGGACGCCGATTAGCAACCCGTCCTTGGCCAGGTGGGGTTTGATCAGTTCGGCCGCCCAGCGCGCGTCGTAGGCCTTGAACAGCATAAGCACGACGTCGAGGGGTTTCGTGAAGGTGGCGATATCACACAAGTGATAGGCATCGACGTCGGCGCGGATCGTCTCGTCGGCATCTTCACCGTCACGCCATTGGCGCGCATGGCCTCCACATGCGCCGGCCACTGGTCGATCAGCTTCACATCGAGCCCCGCGCGGGTTAGGTCGGTCCCGATGGCGGCCCCGTTGGCGCCGGCCCCTAGGATGGCGATGCGTTGGGTCATCCGCCTACGCAAGCGACTTCCCGAAACGCCAGCGGTGTAGGTTAATTTCGCCGAACACGCCGCCCGCGGTCATGGGTTCGTTGGCGACCAATAGCTCGGCGGTGTTCCGGTCGGCGACTTCAATGAGGAAAAGACTGCCGATCAGCCCCTTGCCGTCGTCGGAACGGAGCGGTCCGTGGGCCATGTAGCGGTCAATAATTGATCCCTGATAGTTGTGATGATCGGTGGCGGTCTGGGCCCGCAGAGCTGCGGCATCGGGCCCGTCGAGGCATTCCGCGACGAAAAGCTGTAGTTTCGGGTCGGGGGCACGGTCGAAATGCTTCAGGCACTTAGAGCTGATGAAACGCTTAATCGTCGCCTGCTCCAGCATTCCGGCCTGCGCGTATCCGTCCCCTGACACATATGCTTCCGCTGCGGCCCTGTTGGGCAGCTCGATGATGCACATGGTCCCCAGCGGCGTTGCTCCATCGTCGCTCAGGATCGGCCCCGCGAAATGGACGTGATCCCGGTAATCGGCCTGGTGGGCCAGATGGGCCTCCATGACTGCCTCGCGCTTGTCGGCCGCGCCGGGGGCGTACATGGACCGTATGAACCACTGGGGCGGCTGCGACAGGTAATAGTCCTGCAGTGCTTGGCCTGACAGCCCGTAGCGCGGATCGTCGAGCCGGTAGCCGCCCGGGTTCGCTGGGTCGCCGTGCATCCCTACTCGGCCGCGAGGGTGTTCTCGAAGAACTCCCGAGCGTATAGATCCCGCCGGTGCAGATTACGGATGAACTCCTCCTCGAAGTTGTCCGGCACCGCGCCCGTTACCCGTTCGTCGGCCATGAGCGTATCGGCCCAGGCGCGGGTTAGCGGAAAGTCCTTCAGCACATCGTTTCCGAGTCCTTCGTCGACCAGCAGGTAACGCTGCAGGAATGGTGCGTAGGCCGCGTCCACTAGCGAGATGTTCGGGCCGTTGAAGTAGGGCCCGCAATTGCCGCGCCGGGCGAGCGCCCCCTCGACCTTGGCTAGCACGTCGGGGGCTGCCCCAACGGCCGCCTCCATGTCCTCGCGCGTCTTGGCGTAGTGGATCTTGCTGAGCGCACCTGCGAACGTGCCGGTGAAGTCGGTCCAGGCGCGGTTCTTGGCACGCGCGATCGGGTCTTCCGGGTGCAGACGGGGCGCGACCGCCTCGTCGAGATACTCGGCGATGGCGTTAGACTCGAACAGGATCTCGTCATCAACTTTAAGGACGGGGACCTTGCCATGCGGCGAGATTTCGAGGAACCAGTCGGGTTTCTCGCGGAGATCGATATAGGTGACGTCAAACTCGACATCCTTGGCGCGCAAGAGTATCACGGCGCGCTGGACCCATGGTCAGGTGAACGAGCTGATCAGGTGATATTTGACGGTCATGCTTTTCCCCTTAGAATTGCCGAAATCATACGCGGCGGTGCGCGTCCGGTCAAAATATCGGCCCCAGCCTCGACGTCGGCGGCAGAAATTCGTTCGGCGCCGGTGTCATAGCCGATGACGCGATGGCGCGCAGCGGCGAGATTTTTCACGACGCCGGCCCCGATGTTATCGAGGCCGACGGCGCCGGCGGTCAGCGACATAGGAATTACTTGCGCTTCGCGCGCTTCTTTCGCGGGATGCCGGCCATCTCCTCATACACGCGGGTGACCACGCCCGGGTCCTCCTGCCCATAGCCCTGAGCGAGCGCGGCATAGGCGCTGAACATGCTCGCCTGGAAAACCGGTACCGGCGCGTTGTTCTCCTTGGCGTAATCCTCGATCAGGTTATTGTCCTTGATCATCACCGTCAGGTCGGCGGTTTTGACCTTGGGGTCGGCATATTCGTTGGCCAGCATCAGCGGACCGCGATACTCGATCACTCGCGAGTTCCCTGCCGAACGGGTCAGCGCCTCGCCGAAGACGTCGAGGTCGATGCCCGAGGCACGTGCCAGCGTGATCGCCTCGGCGAAGGCCGCGCCATGCACGCTGATCAGCATGTTGATCAACATCTTCAGCTTCATGCCGTCGCCGAAGGGGCCGACGTGATACTGGATCATGGTGAAGGCCGGTAGCATCGACTTGACAGTGTTGAAGTCCTTCTTTGTGCCGGAGACCATGATCGTGATATCGCCTGTGGCTGCCTGCTTGCCCGCGCCGCTGACCGGGCTGTCCATTAGGCTTGCGCCTTTCTTGGCGAGGGCCGCGCGGGCGCTCTCCTTGTCCTTGATTGCGAGAGTGGATGTCTCCATCACTATCAGCCCCTTGCGGGCGCCGGCCAGAATCCCGTCCTTGCCAGACACGACGGCATCCAGAATGGTAGGCGAGGTGAGCGAGGTGAGCACCACGTCGGACTTGCGGGCGACGTCTGCCGGGCTTTTGCCGGCTTTGCCGCCGGCCTTCACCAGCGCGTTCATCTTTGATTTAACGGGATCGTATCCTGTCACCTGGAGCCCGCCCTTGACGAGATTGGCCGCAAACGCGCCCCCCATGATCCCAAGGCCGACAACACCGATGCGCAACGCCATGAATTTTCTCCCCCTGATTTGATCGGTTCGGTGATGCCTGGCGCATCGCCGCGTTGCACAAACTATAGCGGGTGGCCGTTATGCCGCCTACACTTACGCCAAAACTGGAGAGACAAAGCATGACCACTGCGGAAACGCCCGACGACGGGCCGATCTTGTTGCGCACGGATGAGGATGGAATTGCCACCCTGACGTTGAATCGGCCGGGGTCGGGCAACAGCCTGTCGCACGCGCTGGTCGCGGAGTTGTCGACGGCGCTGGCAAGGATTGCCGACGACAGGGATATCCGGGTCGTGGTCCTGGCGGCCAACGGTCGACATTTCTGCACCGGCCATGATCTCAAGGAATCTGTTGCCACCAGGACAGGGAGTGAGAAGCTGGCGTCGAACCTAGACTGCAACGCGATGATGCAGGCTATCGTGGCGCTGCCTCAGCCGGTCATTGCCAAGGTGCAAGGGACAGCCACTGCCTCGGGCTGCGAACTAATGGCGAGTTGTGATCTCGCCGTCGCTGCACAATCAGCGCGGTTTGCAACACCCGGCGTGAATATCGGCTTCTGGTGCTACACGCCCCAGGTGGCGCTGAGCCGCGCCGTGTCGCGGAAGCACGCGCTCGAGATGCTCTTGACCGGCGAGTTGTACGGGTCTGACGAGGCTCTGCGCATGGGACTGGTGAACCGGGTGGTACCCGACGGGGAACTGGACGAGGCCGTGAGTATGCTGTCGGTCGCCATCGCGTCCAAGTCGGCGGCGGCGGTCTCGCGCGGTAAGCGGTCGTTCCATGCGCAATACGACCTCGACCGAGCGGATGCCTATGCCCATGTGGAGGCGGTGATCCCGGAGGCGTTCGAGACCGAGGACACCAAGGAAGGAATCGCGGCATTCCTCGAGAAGCGCCCGCCTCGATGGAAGGGACGCTAAGCGACTGATCCCCCACCATCGTAGTCCGCATATGTGGCCGCAACCGAACGCGCGACCCGGAAATTTACTCCTTGCGAGCAGACAAGGCCACGGACAACGCATAATATTATACTTGGTACGTCCGCATCTGGTGCGCGGGCGCTGGTCAGGGGGATTTTGATGATCAACGCAGGAATTGTTGGCCTAGGCTGGTGGGGCAAGGTTCTCGTCGGGTCGGTTCAGGGCAAGTCCGACACAATCCAGTTCTCACATGGTGCGACGCGCACGCGTGCAAAGGCCGAAGACTATGCCGTTGAGCAGGGTTTCGAGCTTGTCGAGACCTATGAGGAGCTCCTCGCCATCGATGAACTCGACGCCGTCGTGCTGGCGACGCCGCACTCGAAACATCGCGAGCAGATAGAGGCTCCGGCGGCGGCCGGTAAGCATGTCTTCGTTGAGAAGCCGATCACGCTCACCATGGCCGACGCAGAGGCGGCGATTGCAGCCTGCCGCGATGCCGGGGTCGTCTGCGCGGTGGGATTCAACCGCCGTTTCCATCCCGCGGTCGCGGAGGCAAAGAAACTCGTCGCAGATGGGACGCTCGATCCGCTGATGCATGTTGAAGGCACCATGTGCGCGCCCAACGGCATGTTTCTGGCGCCCGATGCTTGGCGCGCCGACAAGAACGAGACTCCGGTTGGGGGGCTGACGCCCATGGGCGTCCACGTCATAGACGCCTACATCAACCTTTTCGGCGAAGTCAACGAGGTCTATTGCCAGTCTTTCCGTCGCGCGGTGCCGAACGACACCGATGATACGTCGTCGATCCTGTTCCGGTTCAAGAACGGGATGTCCGGATATATGGGCAACATGCTGGCCACCGCACCGAGTTTCCGAGTCCAGGCCTATGGCCTCGGCGGGTCGTTCGAGATTCGCAATCCGGATCTGTCGTCCTTCGAGTTCGTACCGAACGGCGATGGGCCGATCACGGGTGCCACTGGCGAAAACAAGACCGTGACTAGGGACTTCAGCGGCTTCGACATGGTCAATGCTGAGCTGAAGGCCTTCGCGGCGGCCTGTTCGGGGGGTGACCAATACCCCGTGCCTGACGCAGACGTGATCCACGGCATTGCCGTCCTGGAAGCCATCGTCAAATCGGCCGAGACCGGAACGCCGCAGAAGGTTGCCTGACGGCCTCAGAGCGAACAGGAGGAATATAATGAAAGCAATGTTGATGAAGGAGTTCGGGGGCCCGGACGCGCTCTCTTATGAAGAAATCGATACGCCGGCGGTCGGGCCCGATGATGTGCTCGTCGAGGTACACGCGGTCTCCATCAACCGGACCTTCGATATCTATCTGCGTGAGAACACCTACGCATACACCCCCGATCTACCCCACATTCTCGGGGTCGATCCCTCCGGCGTGATCGTCGAGGTGGGGGAGAAAGTAACCGACCGTAAGGTGGGTGACCGGGTGTTCTGCTCGCTTTTCGTGCCGACAACCCGGTCGAATCCTTACATGGCGATCCCCGGGCTCGGGCCGGTGGACTTCCTCGGTGTCACGATCTGGGGTGGCAACGCCCAGTATGTGCGCACTGTTGCCTCGCGCACGGTGCCCATTCCCAACAACCTGACCTTCCACGAGGCGACCGTAATCGGACGCCATCTCGGCACCGCAGTGAACCAGGTTGAGAATGTTCTCGGGGTCTCGGGTGACGACATGGTTCTGGTCATGGGTGCGACAGGCGGACTGGGGGCAGCGTGCATTCAGGTCGCCAAATGGGCGGGTGCGACGGTCATCGCCGCGGCGGGCTCGGACGACCGGGTCGAGGCCACGCTTGGGCTCGGCGCCGATTACGGCATCAACTACCGGAGCCAGGACCTGACCGAGGAAGTTCTCAAGCTCACGGACGGAAAGGGCGTGACGGGTGTGTGCGACAGCGTCGCAGACCCCGCGACCTTCAATCAGGTTATCCATTCGATGGCGCGAGGTGCGACTCTCGTAACCGCTGGCAACGCATCCGGCACTGCGGACGTGCCCCTAAGCGTACGGCGCCTCTATCTTTACATGCTGAAGATCGTGGGCGAGCCCCGCGAGGCGCCGGGCGGGTTGGAGGAGGCCTTCGTCCGGGCTGGGAAGGGTGGTGTGAAGGTCCTAATCGACCAAGTCATGCCGCTCAGCCAGGCGGCGGACGCCCACCGCCGGGTCGAGAGCCGCGAGGGCACGGGCAAGGTTGTACTCGACCCGACGCTCGACTAGGCGGCGAACTCCGCGCGGATCGCCGCACCGTTTGCGTCGAGCGCGGGGATTGTCCCCAGCGCGGCGTCTTCGCCGTTGACCCGCGCCGCCGGCGCGATCATCACGACCATGCCCTCGGGCGTTTCCACCTCGACCTTCTGCAGCTGCGGGTGCGCGGCGAAGTCCGCGACGTTGTTGACCGCCCCGTGGGCGATCTTCGCGTCCAGAAGCCGGCGCACGATCTCATCCCGGTCAAGGCCGCCGAAGACTGCGTCGATCCGGCTGTCAAGCGCAGGGCGGTTCTCCACGCGCGCAACATTCTCGCGAAAGTCCGGATGATCGGCGAGGTCGTCCAGCCGTAAGACCTCGTCGCATAGCCGGCGCCACTCGCGCTGGTTCTGGATCGCGATTACCACCAGCTTGCCGTCTCTGGCGGCGTAAGCGCCGTAGGGTGCGATCGAGGGATGATGAAGCCCAGCGCGTTTGGGCGCCTTGCCGCCGTAGACCGCTTGCAGGTAGGGGACGTTCATCCAGTCGGCCATGCCGGCAAACAGCGAGGTCGAGATCGCTCGGCCTGCGCCGGTACGCTCGCGGTGATAGAGAGCCTCAAGGATCGCCGCGTGCGATGCCATGCCGCAAGCGATGTCGCAGACCGACACACCGACCCGGCCAGGACCTTCGGGCGTGCCGGTCACCTCGCACAGTCCGCTCTCCGCCTGTATTAGAAGGTCGTAGGCGCGCATGTCGCGGTATGGCCCGTTGTCGCCGTAGCCGGAGATGTCGCAGGTGATCAGGCGCCTGTACCGCCGACGGAGCTCTGCGGAACCAAATCCCGCACGCTCGGCCGCGCCGGGAGCGAGATTCTGGATGAATACGTCGGCGCCCGCGATCATGCGCTCCAGGAGTGTGCGGTCATCCGGTTGCTTGAAGTCGAGTGCGATGGATTGCTTACCGCGGTTGAGCCAGACGAAGTAGGCGCTTTGGCCCAACGCGGTGCGGTCATAGGTGCGCGCGAAGTCCCCGTCCGGACGCTCGACCTTAATAACCCGCGCACCCGAATCCGCGAGCCGCGAGGCTGCATAAGGGGCGGCAACCGCCTGTTCGATACTGATCACCGTGATGCCTTGGAGGGCGTTGTTCATTCATCGATCTCCCCGAGCGTGGCGCCCGCTAGGCCGCGATTGGACGTAGTGGTATAATAACGTCAATCGATCAATCCATGGGAAACAAGTCATGAGCGAACATGCCGTCGCGGCGAATGATGCCGTCTCCGAGGTAGTGTCGGCCCTCGAGGGGCTGTTGGGCGATCGGTTGACGACTTCGATGGCGGTGCGCGAGCATCACGGCCGGGGCGAGGACTATTTCAAACCCGTGCCGTCCGACGCCGTCTGCTTTCCCCACTCAACAGAGGAAGTGTCGGAGATCGTGAAGATCTGCGCGGCGCACGGCGTATCCATCATCCCGTTCGGTACAGGCACGTCGCTCGAGGGCCACGTCACGGCGCCTCATGGCGGCGTTACCATCGACCTGATGCAGATGAACAACGTGCTCGAGGTGCACCCTGAAGACATGGACTGCCGGGTGCAGGCCGGGGTGACCCGCAAGCAGGTGAACGAGTATCTGCGTGACACGGGCATGTTCTTTCCGATTGATCCCGGTGCAGACGCATCCATCGGCGGTATGGCCGCGACCCGGGCAAGCGGTACCAACGCGGTGCGCTACGGGACCATGAAAGAGAATGTTCTGGGCCTGACGGTTGTGACGGCGGATGGCCGTATCATCAAAACCGGCGGCCGGGTGAAGAAGTCCTCGGCCGGATATGACTTGACGCGCATCTTTGTTGGGTCCGAGGGCACGCTTGGCGTCATCACCGAGGTGCATCTGAAACTCTACGGCATCCCCGAGAAGATCGCCTCGGCGGTCTGTCAATACCCGACGCTGGAGGACGCGGTGAACAGCGTTATCCTGACGATTCAGGCCGGGGTACCCATCGCCCGGATCGAGTTGCTCGACGCCCTAATGATGCAGTGTTCGATCGACTATTCCGACCTCAAGGGCTACGAGGCGAAACCGACCCTGTTCTACGAGTTCCATGGTACCGAGGGAGGCGTCGAGGAACAGGCGCAGCTGGTTCGCGAGATCGCCGATGATTTCGGCGGCTCGGCATTTCAGTGGACCGTCGACAACGAGGAGCGGAACCGCCTGTGGCAGGCGCGCCACGATGCTTACTATGCAGGCATCGCGCTGGAGCCTACTAAGCTCGGCATGTCCACGGATGTCTGCGTGCCCATCTCGCGGCTCGCCGAATGCATTCTCGCGACGGAGCAGGATACTCGAGGCTCGGGCTTCCAGTGCCCCATCGTGGGCCATGTGGGGGACGGCAATTTCCACGTGCTGTTCATGCTCGACCCTGACGATTCGGACGAGGTGCGCCGCGTGAAGGAATGCAACCAGCGTATCGTCGAGCGGGCGATTGCCATGGGCGGCACCTGCACCGGCGAGCATGGCGTCGGGGTTGGCAAGATGGACTATCTCCCGATCGAACATGGTGAGGACGCGGTCGACCTGATGCGCACGCTCAAGCGGTCCTATGATCCTGACAACATCATGAACCCGGGCAAGATGGTCCGGTTGTAAATAGCTGCACCCCATGCTTCGAAACGCGCATTTGCAATGCGCTCCTCAGTATGAGGTTTGAACAATTGCCCTAACCCTGACGAGGCCGGGCAGCAGGCGCCTTGAAGGGTTGCGGTGGCAAAGGAAGGGACGGAAACTATTTCGAATGTTGTGCAGTTGCGTGATGAGCCGTCGGTGCCCGACCAGGTCAGTCCCGCGGAATGGCAGCCGCGGGTCGATCTAGCGGCAGTCTGCAAGCTGCAGCTGCTCCAACAGGCGGCCGGGAACAAGTTCACCAAGTCCTCGAAGGGGGTGCTCGATCAATATGCCGAGCAGCGCAAGATCCACAATGTGGGGCACAGCACGTCCGACTGCCCGGGCTTCCTGCGCCGTCTAAATAGGATCGCTCCGTCCTATGCCGAATAGGGGTCGTCGTCCCCGATGTTTCGCCTGATCCGGCTAATGCTCCTCGCCGCCGGCGCCCTCCTGCTGGCATCCTGGATCACCGAGTCTAAGGGCGCAGTGTCAACACGCGCGTATGATATTTCCGACTCCCATCTGCTTGCAGGAGAGATCTCATGATCATCGATCATCGCACCTACTACACCCAAGCCGCGCGTACGGGTGATTTCCTCGAACTATGGGAGCGCATGGCGCTGCCCTACCAGATGAAATATCTGGAAAACTTCGT
>PBPM01000025.1 GCA_002724635.1 Rhodospirillaceae bacterium | reverse complement strand
GTGATGGTTCCCGCTCACAGGCGCATCAATCATTTCCGTGCCGACGCTCTTGGCGAATTCGCGCACCTTCTTGGAAGACCCTTCATTGATGGAGGTGCAGTCGATCAGCATGCCTGGCGTTTGGCCGCCCTGGGACAGCACACCGTTTTCGCCCATAGCGACTTCCTCGAAATCCTTTGGACCGCCGACCATTGTGAAGACCACATCTCGGTCCGCGAGTTCTGTCGGGGAATCGACTACTTTGCCGCCTTTTTCCATCAGCGGCTCTGCCTTCGCCCGCGTCCGGTTCCAGGCGGTGACGTCGGCGCCAGCGTCCAGTAGCCGGGACGCCATGGCGAATCCCATGCGACCCGTGCCGATCCAGCCGACGGTTAAATCCTTGAGGGTGTTCTCAGCCATTGAAGGGCCTCCCTAAAAAGTGTGGAAAATCAACGAGCTCTTCCCTTTTGACGGCTCATCGACTAGACTTATTCCTGATTCTGCAAACGATTGCAGAGTGTTGCAGACTATACGCATAACGGGCCCCCAGATAAAGAGGCAAAACCGCGTGCCCATCCAGAACTCCAAATCCAGAGTGACCCTCCGGGACATCGCCCGCCATGTCGGTGTGCACCCGTCGACCGTGTCCCGCGTCCTCAATCCCGGCACCCGTCAAATGGTGACCGAGGAGATCGCCAAGAAGGTGACGAAAGCCGCCCATGAGCTAGGTTACCGTCCCAATGCCTTTGCTCAAAGTTTGAAGACCAACCGCTCCTGCACCATCGGCGTCATGGTGCCGGACCTGACCAACGCGGCCTTCGCGCCCATCATCAAAGGCATCGACAACGTGCTGGAGGAATCAGGCTACAGCGTCATCGTCGCCAACACCGATAATGTGGCCGAACGGGCAAAGCGGAACGTGGACAAGTTCCGGGAACGCCAGGTGGACGGCCTCGTCATCGCCACCGCCCGCCGCCAGGATGAATTGGTAGCGGATTGCCGGGCGGAGGGCACACCCTTTGTCCTCGCCGTCCGTTCCACAACGGACATCGGCGTCTCCTCTGTGGTCTCTGACGAGGTCATTGGCGTGAAGATGGTCATGTCCCATCTGGTACAGTTGGGGCATAGAGATATTGCCTGCGTCGCCGGCCCCCAGTTCCTCTCAACAGGGTTCGAGCGCTACCAGGGTTACCTGCAAGGGCTCGCCCAAGCGGGACTGGAAGCGGACCCCGACCTGTTCGCCGAAGGAGAAGCCTTCACCGAAGAAGAAGGCCGCCGGGCTGCCAGCAAAATCCTCGCCACCCGGAAAAAGTTCACCGCCATCGTAGCTTCCAACGATCTCATGGCCCTCGGCTGCTACGATGAACTCATGGCCAAAGGACTCAAATGCCCGGACGACGTCTCCGTGGTCGGCTTTGACGACATGCCCTTTGCGAGCCACTTCAATCCACCATTGACCACGGTGCACACACCCCTCCTGGATGTGGGCGCCGAAGCGGCCCGCATCCTTCTGGAACAGATTGAAGAGCCGTACCTCCCGGCCCGCGCGCTAAAACTCAGGCCCGAACTGATTGTTCGCGCATCTACGGCCCCCGTCGTAAGCTAAGCGAGGACCGTGACCCGCTACCTCCATCTATTCTTCATCGGCTTCGGCGCGTCGCTCGCGTTTTTGGACTCGTCGGTCAACGTGGCATTCCCGGCGATCACGGCAAACTTTGAGATCACCAAGCCGGAGATTATCTGGCTGGTCATCACCTTCGCACTCCCCACCATCAGCCTGATGCTCTACTTCGGGCGAACGGCGGACCGGGTGGGGCACCGGTTTATCTTTCAGGTTGGTCTGGCATTTAGCCTGATTGCGTTCGGGGCGACGACCTTAGCCCCCACCTACGACCTGTTCCTGTGGGGCCGGATTGTTCAAGGTGTGGGCGCGGCAGCTATCATCGGCGCCGGCATGGCCCTTGCCCGCAGCCTATTTGACGAAACGTACCGCGCCCGGGTGATTGGATATTACGTTCTCATGATCGCCTTTGCCGGCGCCCTGGGTCCGTTCATTGGCGGGTTGATGGTCGAATGGCAAGGATGGAGCGGCGTCTTCTCCTTCCGCGCGGTGATCGCTGCTCTGGCGTTTTTATTGATCTTTTCCCTGCCAAAGGATGCGACGGCGATGCCGGGACACCGGGTCGTAGCAATGATTGTTGTAATGGCCTTTACCGGCGCTACAGGAATTCTCTTCAATCTGTCGCCGGACTGGCTACGGGGCTTTGTGAACGTGATCTTGGTCGGCCTCGGGCTCTACGGCATATTCGATTTTTTCCGGCTTTTGCTAGCCGGCTCTGAGTTGTTCGAGAAGTTCAGCAAGACAGACTTCGTCATCTTCGTGCTCAGCAACTTCCGCAGCATCTTCATCCACTTCGCCGCCTCCTCGGTGATCTTCATCATTCCCTTCTACCTGAAGGACTGGCGCGTGCTGGACTACAAGTCAGCTGGACTGGCGCTCGCGTTCTACCCCTTTGGTATTGCTGTCGTCGCCTCTCAGGCTCGCCGTCTGTTTGCCAAGTTTGAACCCCGCCGCATCGGCAATTGGGGAATGATCGCTCTTCTCGCCGGCCTCTGGCTCACCGGCGGATGGACCACCACGACGGCCACCGCCCTTCTTTGGAGCAACCTCTTCCTCATCGGCGCCGGCACCGGGCTGTTCCACATTTCCCTCAACCACTACATCATCGGCGTCTACGGCCCGGAGCACCGCGGCACCGCCGGCGCATTGATCGAGTTTACCCGGACGGTAGGCATTCTATCGGCAGCACTGATCCTGCTGCCGCTCTTCACCATTCTCTTATCGACGGCGTCCGTCACGGACCCCGAAGTTCAATTCTTCTACGCCTTCGAACTCAGCTTCAAGTTTATTTCTGCCTTGCCGTTTGCTCTGCTCGTGATCGCCGGGATCTGGGGGTATATCTTTTGCGGGATCGAAGAGCCCTAGCCGAATCCAAATTCCGTCGGTGGGCTAGCCCATTACCCCAACCGCCACGAGGACCAAGAGCAACAGAAATGCAATCAAATAACGGCTCCGAGTACGATAGCGATGTTGCGCCAATACTGAGATTACGTGTTCGGTGACACGGGGCTTTTTAACGTGGTCCAGCTTGTCCCAATCTTCAATTAGAGAGTTCATTGGCACCGCCTATTCATCAATATGTGAAGGGTCTGGTTTGAAGTCCGGCAAGTGGTAAAAAACGGACATAATCTCTTCAATCATCTTGTCGTAGTCGCCATAAAGCCGGTCCAGTTTATAACACCCGAGAGGATTCTTGGGGGCGTTTTTCAAACACTTATTGCAGTATGTGGACGGCCGGTCTGGGAGATCCTTACCCTCTTCCCACTGGTGCAACCGGTCATTGTTGGCAATTAAAGGTCGAGCAATGGCTACGGCGTCAATCAACTCATTTTGAATGGCGCTACGGATAAACGAGGCCTGTTGGTACCCCCCAGTATTGATCACGAGAATCGTAACGGCCTTATTAATTTCTTTTAAGTAAAAACCAGGAAGCTTCGCTCTCCTGACTAAGGCAAGGCCGCGGCCCAATCCTTTGTTTCAATAATCTCCTTCAACCGCCTTAAGAAGGCCGCCGAATAAGCCCCATCGATTGCCCGGTGGTCGAAGGATTGTGTGAGGACCCCGATAGGCCGGATGGCCATCATGTCTTCGCCGTCGACATTCACCACCCAGGGACGCTTGGTGATGGCGTCGGTTGAGAGGATCGCCACCTGCGGCTGGTTGATGATAGGTGTGGTGTAGAGGGTGCCGAAAGAGCCGTTATTGGAGATGGTGTAGGTGGCCCCATGGTAGTCCTCTTGCGTCAGCTGGCCGGACCGCGCCCGGCCCGCCAAATCAGCGACCGCGCGGGCGATTTCCACCGCCGTCATGGCCGATGCGTTTTGGATCACCGGGGCGACTAGGCCCTGGAAGTTCAAATCCACCGCGATGGAAAGGTTCACCTGATCATAGACCACCAGATTGTCGCCCTCCACATGGGCGTTGATGTTCGGGAACTCGGCGATGGCATCACAGGCGGCCCGCGCGATGAACGGTAAATAGTTTAGAGAAAACCCTTCCCGTTCCTTCCAGGCCGCGCCCTTTTCCTTTCGCACCCGGTCGATGCGGGAGAAGTCCATCTCGATACCTTGGGCCACATGGGGGCTCACGGTCTTGGAGAGCACCATATGCTCCGCCGTGATCTGGCGGATGCGGTTAAACGGAATGACTGTCTTGCCATGGCCGGATTGCTGCGCGGGTTCCGGGGCGGCAGCCGGAACCGCTGGCGCACCCTTCAGAAATGCCAGGACGTCGGACTTCTTAATTCGGCCGTCCCGTCCGGAGCCCGGAATCTGCGACGGATCCAAGTTGTTCTCTGCCACCAGTTTGCGAACCACGGGCGAGAGCTTGAGGTTAGAATCACGAGCGGGCGTGTTCGACGGGGCGGGGGGCGCTGGAACCAGTCCAGGCGCTGCCGCAGGGGCTGGTTTCGGTTCGGTTTCCGGCGCAGCTGAAGGCGCTGCTGCCTCCCCTTTGCCGTCATCAATGACCGCCAACACAGCGCCCACTTCAACGGTGGCGCCGGCTTCAACATTGATGGCTCTGATCGTGCCGCCGACAGGCGACGGGACTTCCATCTCAACCTTGTCTGTGCCGATCTCGAACAACAACTCGCCGGTTTCGACGGTGTCACCGACCGCTTTGTGCCAGATGGTGAGGGTGCCTTCGGCGACCGTCTCCCCTAGCTGAGGCATGAGGACGTCCATGATTAGTCCACCTCGTTCCGGACGGTTTCAAAGATGCGATCCACCGAAGGGAGTGCGAGATCTTCCAATTCGTCCGCCGACGGCAAGGGAATGTGCGGCGTCGTGATCCGTATGATGGGCATGTCCAAATCCCAGAACCGTTCCTCCGCAACGATGGATGAAATCTCGGCACCCCAGCCGCAGAGGCGGGGGTTTTCTTCCACCGTGACCAGCCGGCCCGTCTTGCCGATTTCGTTAAAGATGGTGGTAGTGTCCAATGGCACGAGGCTCCGGAGATCGACAACACTGGCCGATATGCCTTCTTCCGACTGGAGACGTTCGGCCGCCGCAAGCGCACGCGGTACCATGGCGGCAAGCGCCACGATGGTCACGTCGTCGCCATCGCAGACGACTTTGGCCTTGCCGATTTCCTCCACGTGCTCGCCCTCAGGCACCTCGCCCTTAGTAGCGTAGAGGGATTTTTGTTCAAAAAAAATCACCGGATCGGGGTCCCGGATGGCGGCAGCGAGCAGGCCTTTGACATCCGCCGGATTGGACGGGGCCACGACCTTCAGGCCGGGAATCATCATGGACCAGTTCTCGATACTCTGAGAGTGCTGGGCGCCGAACCGCGCGCCGCCGCCGTTGGCCGTACGAATTACCAGCGGCGTGGATACCTGTCCGTCGGTCATATAGCGGCTCTTGGCGATCTGGTTGCAGACGATGTCCCAGCAAACGGCCAGAAAGTCCGAGAACATAATCTCGGCGATGGGTTTTAAGCCGGTCATGGCTGCGCCCATGGCGGCACCCAGGATGGCTTGTTCCGAGATCGGCGTGTCGCGTACCCGGTCGGGGCCGAACTTGTCGTAGAGTCCCACGGTCGCCTTAAACACGCCGCCGGCTTTTGCGATGTCTTCACCGAGGAACACGACGGTTTCGTCGCGCTCCATTTCTTGGGCGATGCCGTCCGCGACGGCTTCCCTGTAGGTTAGTTCCGCCATGATGAACCTCCATCAGCCCAAACTTCTGTCATGAGTACATCTGGTGAGGGCGGTGGCGCATCCTTCGCGGCCTCCGTCGCCTCATCCAGTTCCTTGAGGACCGACGCCTCAATGTCGTCGATCACTTTCTTGGAAACACCAAATTCCTGCAGCCGTTCGCGATATGTCGGGATAGGATCTTTCTTGAGCCATTCCTCCAGCTCACCGTCCGGCCGGTAGGTTGCAGGATCGGCGCGAGAGTGACCTGAGTGCCGGTAGGTCTTGGCCTCGATCAGAGACGGTCCGTCGCCCCTCCGGG
>PBPM01000081.1 GCA_002724635.1 Rhodospirillaceae bacterium | reverse complement strand
ACTGGAGCCGAAGGTCAACGAATATCTCTCGCTGGTGATGCGGCTGATCTTCGCTTTCGGCCTGAGTTTTGAACTCCCCGTCGTGCTGTCGTTGCTGGCGAAGGTCGGGATCGTCACGGCCGACGGCCTGAAGAAGAAACGCCGATACGCAATCGTTATCGCGTTCGTTGCGGCGGCGATCCTTACGCCGCCTGACCCGCTGAGCCAGCTCGCCCTCGCGATTCCGATCATCCTGCTCTACGAGATTTCGATCTACTGCGCAGTCCTGATCGGGCGGCAGCATAACAACGCTCGGGCGAGCGACGCTTAGTTCGGCAAAGGTGGACGCGATTCGTCCGAACTTTCTATAAGGGCGCGACCCAAAGCTCGGCAGCATCCCATGTTTGATCTCAAATGGATTCGCGATCATCCCGAAGCGTTCGACCGCAGCCTCATCCGGCGCGGCGACGACCCGCTTTCAGCGCAGGTGCTCGAGCTGGACGCTCGCCGGCGCGACGCCCAGACTCGTCTGCAGGAGATCCAGAAACGTCGGAACACCGCCTCGAAGCAGATCGGCGCGGCGATGCAGGACGGCCGCAAAGACCAGGCCGAGTCACTCAAGGCCGAGGTCGGCAAGATCAAAGCCGCCATGGACGGTGCCGAGGCCGAGGAAAAAGCGGCGTCCAACGATCTCAACGGACTCCTGTCGGAAATTCCCAATATCCTCGACGAAGACGTGCCCGACGGCGCCGAGGAGGCCGACAACCGCGAGATTCGGACTTTTGGAGACATCCCCAGCTTCGACTTTACACCGAAGGAACATTTCGACTTCGGTGAGGCGCTCGGACTCATGGATTTCGAGACCGCGGCGGAACTCTCTGGATCACGTTTCGTCATCCTAAAGGGCGCGCTCGCGCGCATGGAACGCGCGCTTGCCGACTTCATGCTCGATATACATACCGAGGAATTCGGCTACACCGAGGTCAGCCCGCCACTGCTCGTGCGCGATGACGTGCTGTTCGGTACGGGACAGTTACCAAAATTCGCAGAAGACCTGTTCCGGACCGAGGATGATCGCTGGCTGATCCCGACGGCCGAGGTATCACTGACGAACATGGTTGCCGGCAAGATTCTGGAGCCCGACGAGCTTCCGGTGCGGATGGTAGCCCACACGTCCTGCTTCCGGGCAGAGGCAGGGGCCGCGGGCCGGGATACGCGCGGGATGCTTCGTCAGCACCAGTTCTACAAGGTGGAGCTTGTCTCGGTCGTCGCACCAGACGAGTCCGAGGCGGAGCTAGACCGCATGACCGACTGCGCCGAAGAGGTTCTGAAACGCTTGGGGCTCACCTATCGGCTTGTCGTGCTGTGCAGTGGCGACACCGGGTTCGGTGCGGCCAAGACCAACGACATCGAGGTCTGGATGCCAGGTCAGGCAACCTTCCGCGAGATTTCTAGCTGTTCGAACACGCGGGCCTTTCAGGCGCGGCGAATGAACGCTCGCTACCGGCCCGCGGGGGATGGGAGGGGCGTCGAGTATGTGCATACGCTCAACGGCTCCGGCGTTGCGGTCGGCCGGGCGCTCATCGCCATTCTCGAGAACTATCAGAATACGGACGGCTCGGTTACCGTTCCGGAAGCGCTGCGGCCCTACATGGGCGGGCTCGAGGTGATAAGTGGCGATGCATGAGTTTCCAAGGCGTACGGACAGCCTGCGCATCCTGATCTCCAACGACGATGGCGTCCGGGCGCCCGGTATCAAGGTTCTGCATCGTATCGCGCGGGCGCTCACGAACGATGTCTGGGTCTGTGCGCCGTTGACCGAGCAGAGCGGTTCGGGGCATTCGCTGACCCTCCGGTACCCGATCTGGCTGCGCCGGCTCGCGACTCGGCGCTATGCGGTCGAGGGGACGCCCACGGACAGCGTGCTAGTGGGCATCCACCAAGCGCTGAAGGACCGCAAGCCGGACCTGGTACTATCGGGCGTCAATAGGGGTTCGAATATGGGCGAGTTCATCACCTATTCCGGCACCTGCGCCGTGGCGATCGAAGCAACGATTCAGGGAGTCCCGGCGATCGCGCTGAGCCAACAGACGGACTTCGACCGGAGCTATACTCACTGGTCGACCGCCGAGCAGCACGCCCCGGGAGTCCTCCGGAAACTGCTGAAGGCGGGCTGGCCGAAGCGCACATTCATCAACATCAATTTCCCCGACTGCCTGCCCGAAGATGTCGTAGGCGTCGAGGTGACAGAGCAGGGGTCGCGCCCGATGGGAGATTCCCTAGTCGAGAGCCGGCATCCGCGCGGCGGCCGGTATTTCTGGGTCGGCTCGCTGCCGACCCACGCAAAGGGCAAGAAAGGCACAGATCTCGCTGCGGTCGAGGAGAAACGCATCTCCGTCACACCGATTGACCTGAACTTCACCAACAAACGCGCGATGAAGCCGCTTGCAGAAGCGCTCAAGGGAAGCCGCAAGCAATGAGCACACCGGCGCATCGTGCGCGCCTGGTCCTCGCGCTGCGCAGCGCCGGCATCATGGATACGCTTGCTCTTTCGGCTATAGAGAATGTGCCGCGCGAGCTGTTTGTCCCCGATGCGTTCCAAGATCGCGCCTATGAGGATACGGCATTGCCCATCGGCTACGGTCAGACCCTGAGCCAACCTCTGGTCGTCGCCACGATGATCCAGAGCTTAGCGTTGAGCGGCCGGGAGAAACTGCTCGAGGTGGGGACCGGCTCCGGTTACCACGCCGCAATTTTGTCCCATTTGTGTCGCCGGGTGTACACGATCGAGCGACACCGACCGCTTCTCGCGGACGCGCAGACGCGTTTCGATGTGCTCGGGCTCAGCAAAGTGGTGACCATGGCGGGTGATGGCATTAAGGGGTGGCCGGAACAGGCACCTTTCGACCGGATCAGCGTAACCGCGGCGGGAGACGCGCCGCCGCAACAATTACTCGACCAGCTCAAGGTCGGGGGCATCATGATCATGCCGGTAGGGCGGCAGAGCAGGGTGCAGCAGCTGGTGCGGTTCCGTCGTACGGAGGATGGCATTGAGAGCGAGCCCTTGATGGACGTGCGGTTTGTGCCCCTGCTGCCGGGGGTGGCCGAGGCGGCGGAAGCATAGGTATGCTTCGGACGTTATCATTCACCGAACGTTCGCCACACGCCGCCTGGCTGATAATTGCGGCCGTCACGCTCGCCGCCTGTGCCGGACCGGGCGGAAATGCCGTGGTCATTGATCGGAGCTACGAGAACCACCGGGCTACGGGAGCACCCGCCGGGGGCTACATCGTGAAACGTAATGACACGGTCTACGGGGTAGCACAGCGAAACGGCATCTCCACGCGGGCGCTTATCGACTGGAACGAGCTGCATCCACCCTATCTGCTCGTGCCCGGCCAGCGCCTGACGCTGCCGCGTAGCCGCAGTTACAAGGTTCAGCGGGGAGAATCGATCTACACGATATCGCGCCGTTTCAAGGTCGACATGACTAGCCTCGTTCAGCTGAACGGTCTTCCGGCGCCGTACACGATCCATGAAGGCCAGCAACTGCAACTACCCGCGAATGCCGCGCCTGAGAGCGGACGGGCGCCGATACCACAATCAGCGTCCGGAACAACCGGTGAATCGGGAGCTAGTCCGGTGCGCCTATCCACGAAGCTTGTACACCCGCGGCAGGTCGCGTCCGTGCCGCGTCTGCCGGCGCGCGGGGGCAACGGGTTCGTCTGGCCTGTAGATGGACGGATCGTCTCAACCTTCGGTTCGAAGACCGGAGGGCAGCACAATGACGGGCTTAATATCGCAGCGCCGCGTGGAACACCCGTGCGCGCAGCCGACAATGGCGTCGTCGCGTACGCAGGTAAGGAGATTCGCGGCTTCGGAAACCTGTTGCTCATCAAACATGACGGGGGACTGATCACTGCCTATGCCCATGCGGATGCGTTGCTCGTTACGCGCGGCGACGTGGTCACGCGCGGCCAGGTGATAGCGAAAGTGGGCAAGTCCGGCGGAGTGGACAACCCGCAGCTTCACTTCGAAGTACGCCGAGGCACCAAGGCGGTGGACCCGAAGCAGTTCCTGCCGCGCTAGGCGCGGTCAGTCGCGCAGATCGAGCGGCTTGCCCAGGCGGCCGGCAACCTCCTGAACGAACTGCCAGGCCACGCGTCCGGAGCGCGAACCGCGCGTGACCGACCACTCCTTGGCATCTACACGCAACTGATCGGGGGCAATGTTGAGGTCAAAATGCTCGCAATAGGCCTGAACCATGTCAAAGAATGTTTCCTGGCTAACATTATGAAATCCAAGCCATAGGCCAAAACGGTCGGACAAGGAGACCTTCTCCTCGACCGCCTCGGACGGGTTGATGGCGGTAGAGCGTTCATTCTCCATCATGTCGCGCGGCAGAAGGTGGCGCCGGTTCGACGTGGCGTAGAACACGACATTGTCGGGACGGCCTTCGATGCCGCCTTCAAGCACCGCCTTGAGCGACTTGTAGCTGCTGTCCGAGTTATCGAAGCTCAGATCGTCGCAGAACAGGATGGCCTGACGCCCGCTACCGCGCAACGTCGTTAGCAGCGCGGGCAGGGTCTGGATATCCTCACGATGGATCTCAACCAACAGCAGACCATTCTCGGACTCTGCGTTAATCTCCGCATGGGCCGCCTTGACCAAGCTTGACTTGCCCGTGCCGCGAGCGCCCCACAACAGAGCATTGTTCGCCGGCAGGCCGTTGGCAAACCGCCGAGTATTCTCGATCAGCGTATCGGCCTGGTTATCGATGCCCTGCAACAGGCCTAGCGGGATGCGATTGACGACCGGGACAGGCTCGAGATGGCCGCTGTCCGGCCCATCGGCATGCCAGACATAGGCGTCGGCGACAGACAGGTCGATCGCTGTCTCTGGTTTCGGAGAGATACGATCAAGCGCGTCAGCGATGCGCTTCAGCAGGGGAACTAGATCCTGATCGTTCATGGGAATTCATTCCAATGATTGGCCGCGCGCGCGAAGCGCGAAAAACGGGCGGAACCTAAGCCCCGGCACGTTGCCGGTCAACGCCGATCACGATTTTCGCGGCATCAACACCCTCGCCATCATTATGCCGTGGATTTAATGCATATCGGTGCACGGGTTCATTGCAATTCGGCTCGGCGT
>PBPM01000080.1 GCA_002724635.1 Rhodospirillaceae bacterium | reverse complement strand
TGTCGAGAATCAGGCCGACGACCGTCTGGCATTCGGATTCCATCTGATCCGGCGTACAGAAGATGTGCGCATCGTCCTGGGTGAACTCACGAACCCGCATCAGCCCGTGCAGGGCACCTGACGGTTCGTAACGGTTGACCTTGCCGAACTCCGACATGCGAATGGGCAGGTCGCGATAACTGCGGTTGCCCTGTTTGTAGACTTGGGTTCCACCAGGACAGTTCATCGGCTTCACCGCGTAGATCCGGCCGTCTTCGGTCTCAGTCGTGTACATATGCTCGCGAAAGCTCTCCCAATGACCGGACGTCTCCCACATTGCGCGGTCCATCAGGGTCGGCGTCGAAATCTCAACATAGCCGGCCTCTTCCTGACGGCGGCGCATGTAG
Source organism: Rhodospirillaceae bacterium (assembly GCA_002724635.1). Taxonomy (GTDB): domain Bacteria; phylum Pseudomonadota; class Alphaproteobacteria; order UBA6615; family UBA6615; genus UBA8079. The sequence goes on along the minus strand of PBPM01000080.1, from coordinate 25,736 downwards.
TCCACAAGCAGGCGGAACAGCGCCCAGCCCTTCGGGTGCCAGAACACTGCACCCGGCGCTTCTTCCTGCAAATGGAAAAGGTCCATCTCTCGGCCGATGCGGCGATGGTCGCGCTTCTCAGCCTCATCGATCATTGTCAGATGGGCCCTCAGTTCCTCCGGGTCGCGCCAAGCCGTGCCGTAGATGCGCTGCAGCTGGTCATTAGCCGCATCACCGCGCCAGTAAGCGCCGGCAAGTTTCATAAGCTTGAAGGCCTTGGGCAGCTTCCCCGTGGACGGCAGATGTGGGCCGCGGCACAGATCGACCCAGTCGCCCTGGCGATACATCGTGATATCCTCGCCTTCGGGCAGTTCGCCGACCCATTCTGCCTTGAACGTCTCGCCCTGCTTCTCGAAGAAGGTGCGCACCTCGTCTCGGGACCAGACCTCGCGGATGATTTCCTCGTCGCGACCGACAATCTCTTCCATCTTCTTCTCGATCGCCACGAAGTCGTCCGACGAGAAGGCCTCGGCCCGATGGAAGTCGTAATAGAAGCCGTCATCTGTGGCGGGCCCAAACGTGATCTGGGTGCCGGGGAACAGCTCCTGCACGGCCTCGGCCAGAACATGGGCTGCGTCGTGGCGGATCAGCTGGAGCGCGTCCTCGTCCTTGATGGTGATGATCGCCACCTCCGCGTCGGCCTCAATGGGACGTACGAGATCACGAACCTCTCCATCCACCTTCACGGCTAGCGCGGCCTTGGCCAGGCCGGGGCCGATGTCGGCTGCCAGCTCGGCACCAGTCACTGCGCCTTCGAAGGCGCGCGTGCTGCCGTCGGGCAGCGTGATCGTGACCTGGTTCCCAGGAGCTAAGTCTACCATATCGGTTCCGTTGTCTCTCAAATATCTAAACGCCCGGCTAACCAAAACGGGTTGTACCTGCGGGATTTAGTCCAGCTTGAGCGCCGCTTCAACCTCGTCGACGGAAAGATCGGACAGCATATCGCGCTGAAGGATCGTCACATCGGGGCCTTTCTGGGCACAAAGTGCCGGGTCGGAAGCAAAGGAATAGAGAGCCACGGACGGACAACCCGCGGTCGCTATGACATGCATCGGGCCCGTGTCGTTGCCCACGGCGCTGGCCGCCCCGCGGGCGAGCGCCACGATTTCGGCGAAACTCGTGTCCGATGTCAGGTCCAGAGCCTCGGGACAAAAGGATGCGACGGTGCCGGTCGCATGGACGTCCGCGCCTGCGCCGATCAGTACCGGCGTCATGCCACGCACCGCCAGCCGGCGCGCCAATTCGGTGAAGGATCCGACGGGCCAGCGCTTCTCGGGCCGGTGCGCCGAGCCGCCGGGCACCAGCAGCACATAGGGTTCCAGAATTCCGTAGCGCGCCGTCTCGGCAGCCACCCAGTCAAGCGAAGGCGGCGGCACCTCGGCAATGCCGGCCACCGCCAGCTGATCGGACTGGCGGTCTATCGTGTGCATGTTGTCTCGGTTCGGATTGCGGTGCCGCAGCTTTGCGCCACGTGCGATTCCCGACCATTCGGGCCGGCGCCCCGGCGCCATCAGATGGTAATAGAGGCTTGAACGGTCGGACGTCTGCAGGTCATACGCCCGGTCGAAACGGCCGCGTCGCAGACGACGGCGTAATGCCAACCAGCCCCGAAGGTCCCGCCAGCTAGGCCGGCTGTCTACCCACATCTCGTCAAACCAGCTGGACGCGTCAAGAAAATCCCGAATTGCCGGGGCGGTCAGCAAGGTGATGTGCGCCGTGGGATGATGTGCTCGGATGGCGGCGAACGGACCAGTCGCCTGGACCACGTCGCCGAGCGCGCCCAGCTTGATCACCAGAATTCGTTCCGGCTCCCGCGCGTCCTCGGTCATCTCGCCCGCGTCTCGTGAAGCTCGGCATAAATCCGCAGGGTCGCGGCGCACATGCCAGCCTTGGAGAAATTCTCGCGTACATGCTCGGCTGCTCGCACAGCCAGCGCCGCACGACCAGCCGCATCTAGGTTCAGGGCTGCTTCCAGTGCGTCGGCAAACCCGTCCGGGTCGCCGGGCGGAAACAGCCAGCCCGTCTCCTCGGCCAGCACCTGCTCGGAGGCCCCACCATGATCGGCCACGACCACCGGGCGCCCCATGCTCTGGGCCTCGGCGATCACGCGCCCGAACGCCTCGGGATCGGTCGAGGCCGAAACGACCACGTCCGACAGCATGAAGGCGGCCGGCATATCATCGCAATGTCCGACGATTTGCACATAGCCGCCCAGTCCCCTCGCCGAAATCTGCGTCTCCAGCTCGTGGCGATAGGCCTCGCGCCCCTGGTCGGAGCCGACCAGCAACCCAGTCACGCGAAAATTCTCGATTCCTCGGCGAGCCCGCAGCCGGGCGAGCGCCTCGATGAACAGGAGCTGCCCCTTCCAGCGGGTGAGCCGTCCCGGCAATATGACGACCGCGTTGCCGTCGTCCAGGCGCCAGCGCGACGCCAGCTCCACCATCCGGTTGGGATTGAAACCTTCGGCGTCGAACCGTGCCGTGTCGACTCCACGCGGGACCGTTCGGACACGTGTATCCGGAACACCGTAATGCTCCTTGACATGAGCGGTGATAAACTTCGAATTCGCAATCACGATGTCACCGTCCGCCATCACCGCGTTGTAGCGCTTCTTCAGTGCGCCGAGGGTACCGCCACCGAAGTTGTAGGTGCCATGAAACGTGGTCACGAAGGGAAGACCGGCCGCACGCGCGGCGGCCCGGGCGCTCCAGGCCGGTGCGCGGGACCGCGCGTGCACCAGCTCGACATTCTCGGCCTCGATCAGCGCGCCCAGCCGCGCGATGTTGTGCCGGATCGCCACCGGATTCTTAGACTTCAGCGGCAGCTCCACATGCCGCACCCCGCGACGCACGAGCTCGACCACCTGACGTCCACCCGACGAGGCGACGATCGCCGTCTTTCCGGCAAGCGCCAGCGCCTCGGCGACGTCGATCGAGCTACGCTCGACACCCCCGCCTCCCACATCGAGAGAAGGAAGAACCTGCAGCACGACGGGCAGCCGGGCCGCTGTCGCCCACACCGCGGCCTCGCTCGCCGCGGCATCTTCCGTGGTGCTAGTCTCGGGAGCCTCGTTCATCCAGCCAGGGTCTTTTTTCCGATGGTTTCCGCCAACATGCAGTATATCTATGCCGATGACGGTACCGGCCTCGCATATTGCGCGACGCCGGCGCAAGCACCGAACGCTGATAGCCGGCTGGGAATTGTTTTCCTCGGCGGCTTTATGTCCGACATGACCGGGCAGAAGGCAGCCGTTTTGGAGGCATGGGCCCGCGAGACAGGCCATGCGTTCCTGAGACTCGACTATGCCGGCCACGGGGCGTCGGGCGGCGCCTTCCGCGACGGCACCATCGGCCGCTGGAGCGAGGACGCACTCACCGTGATCCGCCACGCCTCGCGGACAGTGCCGGGCCTCGGACAGGCGCTGGTCCTCGTCGGCTCGTCCATGGGTGGCTGGATAGCGACCCTCGTTGCAAGGGCGCTCGAGCGCGACGGCGACAGCCCCACCGCAGCCGGACTGGTCACGATCGCCGCCGCGGTCGACTTCACGGAAGAGCTCCTTCCCGCGCGACTCGGTCCCGCGGCCCTTGCGCAGATCGAGGCCAACGGGCATTTCGAGGCACCATCCGAATACGCCGACGAGCCCTATGTCATCACCCGCAACCTGCTCGAGGAGGGGCGCAATCATCTAGTTCTGACCGACCCGTTGGAACTGGATATCCCGGCACGACTTATCCATGGCAGCGCCGACCCCGATGTGCCTTGGACCCAGTCGCAAAAACTCATGGACGCGCTCACGTCGGACGACGTCGAGCTGATCCTGATCAAGGGCGGCGACCATCGCCTATCGGAACCCCGGGATCTCTTCCGTATGACCGGCATCGTCGCCCGGCTTTGCGATCAGGTCTCGGCCAGCAGCGCTGCCAGCCCCGCGCGGTAGTCGGGATAGGCAAGGGTCACGCCGAGCTCCTCCTTGATCCGCGCATTCGAGACACGCTTGGACTCGGCATAGAAGCTGCGCCCCATCTCCGACATCTCGGCCTCCTCGAACGGAATCTCCGGTGGCGGCGCTACGCCGAGCAGTTCGCAGGCATGGGTCACGACATCCTGAGGCGGTGCGGGATCGTCGTCGCAGAGATTGTAGGCCGCGCCCGGATTGGGCCGCGCCATCGAGGCCGCGAGAACGGCCGCGATGTCTGCCACATGAATGCGACTGAACACCTGCCCGTCCCTGATCACGCGGCGCGAGCGCCTCGATCGCACGGTTTCCAGCGCATTGCGTCCGGGGCCGTAGATTCCGGCAAGCCGAAACAGATGAACCGGCAGGCCCGAGTCCCGCCGCAGGCGGCACCAACTGGTCTCTGCGTCGACTCGGCGCAGGCCACGCTCGGTCGCCGGCGTCAGCTCGGAACTCTCGTCGACCCAGCCGCCCGCACGATCGCCATATACGCCGGTCGTCGAGAGATATCCCACCCATTCCATGTGCGGCGCGCGCGCCGCAATATCGCCACCATGCCAATTCAGAACTGGGTCGCCATCCGCCCCTGGCGGAGCCGACAGCAGAATATGGCTGGCACCGTCCAGCAGGGCGGCGACATCTGCGACCGGTGCCGTGCCGTCGAAGCGTTGCGCATCGATACCCTCGGCGCACAGGGCAGCGACCTTGTCCGCGTCGCGGGCGGTCGCCCGGATCTTCCAGCCATCCGGGCGCAGACGATCGACAAGTGCTCGCGCGCTGTAACCTAGGCCAAACACGATTAGAGTCCGTGACGTCATGAGAATCCCGACCCTCGAAGGCGATGAAGCATTTTGCGCCGGCCACGCCGTGCTACTAGACCGAAACCACAGAATAGGAGTCCGTGGGTTGCCTCGTCCATCGCCCCGACCGTCACCGCTGTTGTTCGCGCTGTGCCTGCTCGGCGCCGTCTTCGTCGCGCCACCAGCCAACGCCCAAACAAACTATTCAGAACTGCCCGCCCGCGACGCCTACCATACCTGTCTTGCCGAGGCGCGCCGAGATCCGGACGCCGGTTTCGAGGCGGCAATCGCCTGGCGCGACGAAGGCGGCGGCCCGCCCGCCCAACACTGTGTGGCACTAGCGCTGTTCGACCTCGGCCAGTTCAAGGAATCCGCCACGCGCCTGGAGGCGCTGGCCGCGGACATGCCGACCGCCACGGCGCGCGAGAAATCCGCCATCGTCGGCCAAGCCGGCAGCGTCTGGCTCCATGTCGGTGACCTGACGCGCGCGCATACGGCCCTGAGCTATGCCCTCGATCTAGATGGCAACGATCCCGAGATATGGATCGACCGCGGCGATGCGCTCGCGCGCGGCGGCGAATACTGGGACGCCATCGATGATTTCTCCGCCGCCCTTGACCGGGATGAGAAGCGGCTCGACGCGCTGATCTTCCGTGCCGCCGCCTACCGACTCCTAGAGGTTCCCGATCTGGCGCGCGATGACATCCTCCGCGCCCTCGATCTCGACCCGTACAATCCCGACGCCTTGATGGAGCTAGGTGCCATTCAGGCAGGTGTGGGTGAGTTCGATGCTGCGCGCGCGAACTGGCTCCGGGTCCTTTCCATAGCCCCCGGCTCGCGCTCCGCCGCGGCCGCCCGCTCGGCGCTCCAGCAGATGGACGTTAAGGCGGAATAGGCGCCAAGCGGCGCCCAGATCAGAAATCCGGGTTGGCGTAGTGCCTAGGCGGAGGAATGCCCGGAATATGGTCGGCGAGGATGGGCCGCATGCTCGGCCGCGACTTGACCCGTGCATACCAGCTCTTGGCCTCCGGGTAGTCCTCCCAGGGAACATCGCCGACATAGTCGACGCAAGAAAGCTGGGCGGCTGCAGAGATATCCGCGAGAGTGAAGTCCGGCCCCGCGAGCCAGTTCCGACGCTCGATCAGATACCCCACATAGGACAGGTGAGTGCCGATATTCGCATGCCCGGCGCGGATCGCGGATGACGACGGTGCCCCCAGTCCCAGAAAGCGCTTGTTGATTTTCTCGTCGACAAGATTCGCCGTGACCTCGCGCTGGAACTTCAGGTCGAACCAAGCCGCCAGCCGCCGCGCCTCGGCGCGCGCCTCGGCATCCGCGCCCAACAGGCCGGGCTTCGGGCAGGTTTCTTCCAGATACTCGCAGATGACGGACGAATCCGAGAGCACCAGCGGCGCACCATCCTCGCCGCTCGCCTCGAGCAGCACGGGCACCTCGCCAGCCGGATTCAAGGAGAGAAATTCCTCCCGCCGTTCCCAGACTTTTTCGAGCTCGAGTTCAAAGGGAAGCTTCTTCTCCGCGAGCACGATTCGGACCTTACGTGCGAAGGGACAAAGCCAGAGATGATAGAGTGTCCGCATGGCGGCACAGCCTAGCTGAGCCGCACGATTCAGGGGAAGCCGGTGCGGCCCATTCCGATCGCGAATTGAGAGCCGGTTGGCGCTATGCTGTGCCGATCACAAACACCCGAGGATGTAGAGTAATGGCCACCCAACTGACCCGCGAAACCATCATGCAACGCCTGCATGCCGAGCGCGAAGCCGGCCGCACGATCTACGACGCCCTGTGCGGCACCGGCATCACGGCTAAGATGGCCGCGCGCGGCGGGGCGGACATGATCACTACTCACATCCTCGCCTATTTCCGCATGCAGGGGCTGAGCTCGATGGCCGGCTATCTGCCGATCGGCGACGCCAACGCGATCACGATCGAGCTCGGTGAGCGCTCGCTGCTCAACGTCATCGAGGATTGCCCAGTCATCGCCGGCATTCTGTGCGTGGATCCCACCCGGGACATGAACCGCTTCGTCGACCGGCTCGCCGCCGCCGGATATCACGGGGTCATGAACTGTCCAACGGTCGCCCTCATCGACGGCAAGTTCCGCTTGGACCTGGAGGAGACAGGCACCGGTTATGCCCGTGAGATTGAGGTCCTTGGACATGCCAGCAGCCAGGGATTGTTCACCAAGGCGTTCTGCACCAACCCGGAGGAGACCTTGGCGATGGCGGAGGCGGGGGTCGACAATCTGATCATCCATTTCGGCAATTCATCCGGCGGCACGATCGGATCGGAAACGGCGATGAATTTCAACGATGCCGCCCAGCGAGTCGCGATCTGCACCGACGCCCTAGGCAACAAATATGCCGACCGAATCATCACCTGCCATGGCGGATCGATCGAGACGCCCGGGCATTTCGCAGAGTTCATAAAGCTCGCACCCCGGCTCGACGGCTATGTAGGCGGCTCGTCCGCTGAGCGATTCCCGATCGAGGAATCTGTGCCGGCCGTGACCCGGGCCTTCAAGGCGGTGAAGACAAAGGGTGGCTGACCCCTGCCAGACCGTCAGAGTTCTGGTTGCGGCCACCGCCTAGCCCCAGCCCAGCAGCTTAAAGACGAAGGCCGGCACCACCCAGATTACCGCTACCGGCGTCACGATGATGCCGATCGGGGGTGCCACAAAGATCAGGATGATTGAGACGATCAGGGCGGCGATTGCGACCCCCACGACTCAGGCCCGTCCCTAGCCGCCGGAGCCGCGGGCGCCCAATGCGCGGCCGAGGAAGGTCGCCATGTCGTTGATCAACCGCTTTGCCTCGTCGATGACGGGCGAATATCCGAAGAAGGCGTGCATCACGCCCGGATAGACCTCGAGGACGTAGAAGTGCTCGGCCTCCTTGAGGGTCGTCGCGAATGTAAGTGAATCGTCGCGGATGGGATCCAGCTCAGCCGCCGCGATGAAAATCGGCGGCAGGCCGGTCGGATCAACCTTGGCGGCGAACGCGCGCGGGTCGGCACGGTCCGCCTCGTTCGGAACATAGCCGTCATAGACCATCTGTGTGTACTCGGAGGTGAGCATAAAGTCGCCGCCGCCGAGCTCCTTCATGGAATCCGATTCCAGATTGTAGTCGAGGACCCCGTAGAGCGAGACGATCGCCTTCAGCAGATCCGGGCGTCCCTTGTCGCGCAGGGTGATCGCCGCGCCGAGCGAGACGCTCGCGCCGGCCGACGCGCCGCCGACAGCGATCCGGTCCGTATCGAGACCCCAATCGCGACCGCTATCCGACAGCCATTCCAGCACCGCGACGATTTCGTCCACCGGGTCCGGGAAGGTATGCTCTGGCACATGCACATAGTCGGCGCTGACGATCGCACCGCCCCAGGTCGCGGCGATTTCACGCATCTGGCGATCATTCGATAACGGGCCACCGATCCGAAACCCTCCGCCATGGAGGTAAACGAAAACCGGAAGTTCGCCGTCGGCCGTCGGTCGATAAAACCGCACCGGCACATCGCGGAACGGGCCCGGAATCGTGCGCGCTTCGTTGATGGCCATCTCAGGCCCACCCTCGTTCCAGACCGCCCGGGCGGCCTCGGCATGGGCGCGTACCTCGTTGATCGCCTCACCGGGCGCGCCAAGCGTGGCGATGATCTCAGCGTTCCGCTGCAGGGCCTCAGCCTGCTGCGGATGAATGCGGTCAGTCGTTTTGACCACGTTGTCGTTCTGCATGCTGCCAACACTCCCGAATTCCTAAATGCAGTTCGCCGGACACTAGCATTTCAGTGCGCTAGGGAGACAATTCCCGGGATGTTGTTTCCGATACTGAAATCGGAGGCCACCCGCCCGAGCCCAGTGGCATGTAATCGCGTATCCCGGTGCGACAACCGGGTGCTATAAGTTGACCTTGCCTAAATCTTGGAATTGGGCGTCATGCCGCTTTTCGAAATCGCCATTCTCGCCGTAATTCAGGGTATCACGGAGTTTCTGCCGATCAGTTCGTCGGGGCATCTGCGGCTTGGGTCCGAGATGATGGGCCTTTCGGAAAACACGCTGATTCTGGACGTCAGTGTGCATGTAGGCGCCCTGTTCGCCGTCGTGGCTTATTTCTGGCGTGACCTCGTGTTCATGCTGGCGGGCGTATTCGACAATCTGCGTGGCCATAAGCATGACGGCGGACGCCTAGCGGCATATCTGGTCATCGCGACCGTCCCGATCGTGATTGCCGGATACTTCGGCCAGGCCCTGATCGAGGACCACATGCGCACGCTCGAGGTTGTCGGCTGGACGACCCTAGGGTTCGGCATCCTGCTATTCCTCGTCGACCGGACCGGCATGACTATCCTGAAGATCGACCACCTATCGATTCCCCACGCACTTACAATCGGCATCGCACAGGTGCTGGCACTCATCCCGGGCACCAGCCGGGCAGGTATCACCATTACTGCCGCGCGCTTTCTCGGTTATGACCGGCGCGAAGCAGCGCGCTTCTCGATGCTGATGTCGATTCCCGCGATTGGTGGTGCGGGGATCCTGATCGGCCTGCGTCTGCTGGAAACCGGTGACCCAATCTTGACGCGTGACGCGCTGATCGCAGCGCTTCTGTCCTTTATAACCGCGCTTTTGGCCATCTCGCTGTTCCTGCGCTGGCTCCGGTTCGCCGGCTTCGGGCCCTTCGTCATCTACCGCATCGCGCTAGGCGCCTTGATACTGGGCTGGGTCTATGGCGCCTTCTAGCCGGTCCCAATCGAACTATTCCACGAGCGATGTGCGGCCGAGACGGCCCCCGCGACGATACCGACATAGATAGGTCGGCAGGATCGCCTCCATGGCGGTGGGTGAAATACCCAAGTCCGCCAACGTCGCCGCATCAACGCCCACCACATTGTCTGAACGCAATGAGCGCATCTGATCGCGGGTGACCGGCGGGGTCGGCAGAATGCCCGCAATGGTCGCCTGGATATCGCCGACAAAGAAAGGGATGGGGACTAGCAGGCGCCGGCGGCGAATCTCGCCAAGCATCACGGTCATCAGTTGGGCGAAGCTATACACTCCGGGTCCGCCGAGTTCATAGGTCTTTCCACGGCAGGCGGGTTCGGTAAGACCAGCAACAATTGCATCCGCCACATCCGCGACATAGACCGGTTGGAAAAGGGTCGCACCGCCGCCGAAAAGGGGCAGCACGGGCGACACCCGCGCCAAGCCGGCAAAAAGGTTAAAGAAACCGTCTTCAGGCCCGAAGATGATTGAGGGACGAATGATCACGGAGTTGGGGTAGGCGCCGCGCAACGCCACTTCGCCGACCGCCTTCGACCGGGCGTATTTTGATGCAGCGTTCGGTGCCGCACCGATCGCGGAGACATGCACCAAAGACTCCAGTCCGGCGCTCGCCGAGGCAATAGCGATTGCGGCAGGCGCATCCGCGTGCAGCGCCTTGAAGGTCTGGCGACCCCGCTCTGCCAGAATCCCTACGAGATTGACTGCAGCTTCAGCGCCGTCCAGCGCGCGCGCCGCCGCAGCAGCATCTGTCACATCGCACGCAAAGGGCGTAACCTGTCCGACTTGCCCGAGCATGCGCAAATGCTTCGCACCCTCCGGATCGCGGACCGCGACCTGCACGGTGATATCCAGATCGGCCAATCGTTCCACCACATAGCGGCCGAGAAACCCCGACCCGCCAAACACCGTCACCCGGCGTATCGCCATGTTCTGACTCCACCTGCGCACCGCATACTGCGGGATGTTCGGTGTATAGCGCCGCATCGCGTATTCTGCCAAGCTCAGTTGACACTCGCGGCATCCGGCGTTAGCAACCGCGCGCACACGCTCCACAGTTCGCCGGATGTTATTTTGGATATTAAGCTCCACCAGCACGACCTGCCCGACGGTCTCGACTTGGGCGACATGATCGCCGTCGACACTGAAACCATGGGCCTCAACCCGCTGCGCGACCGACTTTGCCTGGTGCAGCTCTCGGCTGGCGACGGGGTCGCACACTTGGTCCAATTTCCCGCCAGCGGCGGGGACGCCTATGACGCGCCAAATCTCAAGGCGCTGTTGGCCGACCGGAACCGGCTCAAACTCTACCACTTCGCCCGCTTCGACCTGGCGGCGGTCAGCCGGTATCTCGACGTCAATGCGAGCCCGGTCTATTGCACGCGCACCGCATCCCGCCTTGTGCGCACCTTCACCGACCACCACGGCCTGAAGGATCTTTGTCGGGACCTACTCGGCGTGGACATCTCGAAGCAGCAGCAGTCATCGGACTGGGGCGCTGACGAACTCAGTCGCGAGCAGCTCGAATACGCAGCTAACGACGTATTCTTCCTGCACGAGATCAAGCTCCGGCTGGACGCCATGCTCGCGCGCCACGACCGTACCGATTTGGCTCAGGCCTGCTTCGATTTCCTACCTGCCCGCGCCGCGCTCGATCTGGCCGGCTGGCCCGACATCGACCTGCTCGCGCACAGTTGACGAAAAAACGCGCTGGCGACGCCGGAATCCGGCGGCGTAATTGACGATTCACGGCTTTCGACCCATACTGCAGCTGTCTCATTCGCGGAGATTTCTTGCGTGATACGTGGATCGAATAACCGTTCTAGAATATCCGATTGACCCTGCCGTGATCGGGACTGCTAAACCGAATCCGACACACGCCGAGACGTCGCGCAACATCGAGGCAGCACGACGCGTTTTCCGGCTCGAGGCGGATGCGCTGCGGGCCATGGCAGACACACTCGACAAATCCTTCGTGACAGCCGTCGGCCTGATCGATGGTGCTTCGGGCCGCGCCGTGGTGACCGGCATGGGCAAAAGCGGCCACATCGCCCGCAAGATATCCTCGACGCTTTCCAGCACCGGCACCCCCTCCCTCTATGTGCATCCGGGCGAAGCCAGCCATGGCGATCTCGGCATGATCTCTCATGACGATGTGGTGATCGCGTTGTCGAACTCTGGCGAAACCCCCGAGCTGAACGATGTGATCAACTACTGCCGTCGCTTCAATGTTCCGCTCGTCGCAATCACGGGACGCGTCGATTCGTCCTTGGCGGAGAATGCCGACTGCACCCTGCTGCTGCCTGCGGTCACCGAGGCCTGCCCGATGGGGCTCGCCCCGACTACTTCGACTACGGCCATGCTGGCGCTCGGCGATGCGCTGTCGATTGCCCTGCTCGATCGGCGCGGGTTCACGGCCGAGGATTTCCAAATCCTGCATCCCGGTGGTCAGCTCGGTCAGAATCTCTTGCGCGTCCAGGACCTCATGCATGGCGCGACGGAACTCCCGCTTGTCGGATCGGATGCGACGGTGGGTAACGCGATCCTGATAATGACCCAAAGAGGCTTCGGCTGTGCCGGGGTGATCAATTCGAACGGATTGCTGACCGGTATCATCACGGACGGTGATTTGCGCCGGCATATGTCGGACACATTGTTGCAGCTCACTTGCGAGCACATCATGACCGCGGACCCGAAAACTATTCGCGCCCAAGCCCTTGCATCAGAAGCCCTCGGGCTGATGAACGCGAACCAGATCACCAGCCTGTTCGTCGCCGACGAACGTAAGCCGGCAGGCATCCTCCACATCCATGACTGCCTGCGCGCGGGCATCGCCTGACGGCCAGATGAGCGACGCGAGAAACCCAGTCCCACAAGCCAACGCGCCTGACGAAATGCGCGCGCAACGCCTCGCGCGCCTCGGCACTTTGCCACGCCGGCGGCGCAGTAACTTCGGGCGATCTCGACTCGTCTCGACGATGAAGTATCTGCTGCCAGGGCTCGCCTTCGCACTGCTCGTTCTGGTTGCGGTCTGGCCGCGCATGTTGCCGGACGAGGACCGGTTCCGCATCGACCTCGAGGCGGTAGGGCCCGCGGGCGGCGCCAAGCCGCAGGTGCTCAACCCGCGCCTGCAGGGAATCGATGCGGCCGCACGGCCATTCCAGGTCACCGCAGTATTCGGAGCCCGTGGCGAAGCGGCAGATGGCGGCGAGATCTATGACCTGACCAATCCGAAAGCCGACATAGTGCTTGCCGACGGCTCTTGGGTGGCGCTGACGGCAAAAGATGGGCGCTTCGAGGCCGATACCAACACGCTGCATCTGACGGGAGACGTGAACCTGTTCCACGATCAGGGCTACGAGTTCAAAACCACCGCCGCCCAGGTCGACCTGATCACCAGCACTACCTCGGGCGACAAGCCTGTCAACGGCCAGGGTCCGTTCGGCACTCTCGACGCCGAGGGTTTTAGAGTCTTCGATTCTGGCGACCGAGTCCTGTTCATCGGTCCGGCGCGCCTGACGGTCTTCGAGGGAAAGACGGCACCGCAATGAGACGAGCACGCAAGATACTGCTGATTCTCGTCTTTGGGTTCGGCTTGGCGGGCACGGCGCAAGCGCAGTCCCTCGGTTTCAGCCGTGGCGGCGACGGCCCGATCCAGATCGAGGCGGATGACGGTATCGAATGGCAACGCGCCAACCAGCTCTATGCGGCCCGCGGCAACGCGCGTGCGGAGCAGGGTGGAGTAACGGTGGAGGCAGATGAATTGATCGCCTTCTATCAGCCCAACGCCGAGGGCGAGAATGAAATCTTCCGCATCGACGCGAACGGGAATGTTCGCATCGTCTCCAATGACGAGGTCGCCCGCTCGGACAAGGCGATCTACGATATCAACAAGGGTGTCCTCGTGATGACCGGCGACAAGATCCAGCTCGACACCGCGCAGGATACGATCATCGCCCGCGACAGCATGGAGTATTACGAGACCCAACAATTCGCGGTTGCCCGGGGCGATGCGCTGGCGATCCGCGAGGACCGGCGAGTGCGTGCCGATGTCCTGACCGCACATTTCGGTGAGGGTGGCCAGCAGGCCACGATCAACCGGATCGAGGCACATGGAAATATCCTCGTTTCCACCCCGACGGACATCGTGCGCGCCGAGAAAGGCGACTATGACCCTGCCCGCGGTATCGCGACCGTGACCGGAAACGTCAAGATCACGCGCGGAGACACGCAATTGAATGGCGAACGTGCAGAGGTTAATTTGGAGACGGGTGAAAGCCGCCTGCTTTCCTCGCCGTCCGGCGAACGGGTGCGCGGCCTGTTTCTTCCCAAGGCTAGGACCGGCGGCAGCCCGAGAACAAACGGAAACCAATGACCGGCAACTTTCCTCCGGACGAAATGGACACAGCCGGCTCGCCTCGGCTCGTCACCAGTAACGAAGGTCTGGTCGTTCAGAATATCGGCAAGCGATTCCGCAAGCGTCCGGTGATCCGCGATGTCTCGCTGCGCGTGCAGCAGGGCGAGGCGGTCGGCCTGCTCGGGCCGAACGGCGCCGGCAAAACCACCTGCTTCTACATCATTACCGGCCTGCTCCCGGCCGACTCGGGCAGCATCTCCCTCGACGGCCACGACATCACCGATTTGCCCATGTACCGCCGCGCACGGCTGGGCGTCGGCTACCTGCCTCAGGAGGCATCAATCTTTCGGGGGCTGTCGGTCGAGCATAATATCCGCTCTGTGCTCGAGGTCATCGAGCCCGAAAGCGACCGGCGCGAGGCCCTGCTTGACGACCTGCTGGCCGAATTCTCAATCAGCCATCTGCGGCGCACACCCGCGCTGGCCCTGTCGGGCGGCGAACGTCGCCGGGTCGAGATCGCCCGTGCGCTCGCTAGCCAGCCGCACTTCATCCTGCTGGACGAGCCACTCGCCGGCATCGATCCCATCGCTGTGGCCGACATTCGTGATCTCGTCAGCCACCTCAAAGACCGAGGTATCGGTGTATTGATCACCGATCATAATGTGCGCGAGACCTTGGATATCGTAGATCGGGCATATATTTTGCACGAGGGTCACGTTTTGATGAGCGGTGCCCCGTCCGAAATTGTTTCCCACGCAGATGTAAGACGTGTTTACCTTGGCGAAAAATTCAGCCTTTAGAAGACGATAAAAATGGCTCTGACAACGCGTCTCGACGTTAGGCAGGCGCAGGCGCCGGTCATGACGCCGCAGTTGCAGCAGGCAATCAAGCTTTTGCAATTGTCGAATCTTGAACTGGCAGCGTTCGTCGAAGCCGAACTTGAGAAGAACCCTCTCCTCGAGCGAGAAGATGTATTGATCGAGGGCGACAGCGTGCCCAAAGATACCGGCACCAATACCGGCGATGCCGCGACCCTGACGGAACGCGAGAATTTCGGGGCCGACGAGAATCCGCTCGACACCAACTACACGAATGTCTGGCAAGACGACCCGTTCCGGCCAGCCGGCGGCGGCGCACCAGCGCCGCGCGGCGACAGCGATTCTCTACCGGGCATCGACCAAACCATCTCTGGCGAGGTCACCCTGCGCGAGCATCTGACCGACCAGCTCGATCTCTCGGTTTCGGCTGCGGCCGACCGGCTGATCGGCCGGGCGCTGATCGATTCCCTTGACGATCGAGGCTTCTTGACGGTCGCGCCGGTGGACATGGCCGAGCAGCTGGGCTGCGAGGTCGACGATGTCGAACGGGTGCTCGAAATCCTGCGCTCCTTCGAGCCGACCGGCGTGTTCGCCCGCGACCTGATCGAATGCTTCGCTCTGCAGCTCGCCGAACGCGACCGCCTCGATCCCGCAATGCAGGCCATGCTCACAAATCTAGACTACCTTACAAAGCACAACCTGCCGGGACTGCGCCAAGCTTGCGGGGTCGATGAGGAAGACTTGGCCGACATGCTGGCGGAGCTTAAGACGCTGAACCCGAAGCCCGCCGCGGCGTTCGACAATGCAAGCGTTGAGTATGTTACCGCAGACGTGATAATGCGCCCCAAGCAGGGCGGAGGCTGGGAAATCGAGCTCAACAACGAGACCCTGCCGCGCGTCTTGGTGAACCGCGCCTACTATGCCGAGATAATCGGCCAGACCAGCGAGAAGGGCGATAAGGTCTTCGTACAAGAGCGGCTCCAAGCGGCTAACTGGCTGGTGCGCGCACTTGACCAGCGGGCCCGCACCGTCCTCAAGGTGGCGACCGAGATCATCCGCCAGCAGGACGCGTTCTTCCGCCTAGGCGTTGCGCATCTCAAGCCGCTGATCTTGGCCGACATCGCCGGGGCGGTGAGCCTCCACGAAAGTACTATCAGCCGTGTGACTAACAACAAATATATGGCCACGCCACGCGGGTTGTTCGAACTCAAGTATTTCTTCACCACCGCGATCGCGGGTACCGTCGACGGCGAGACCCACTCGGCCGAATCCGTTCGCCAGAGGATCAAGCTGCTGATCGACAAAGAATCTCCCAAGTCGGTCCTGTCCGACGATAAGATAGTCAAGATGCTGCGCGGCGACGGTGTGGAGATCGCCCGGCGAACGGTTGCCAAGTACCGGGATTCACTGAAGATTCCGTCTTCGGTGGAGCGTCGGCGCATGAAACGGGCTGCCGTCTGAAAGCCGCTTTTTCACAAGCCGTTACTTGAAAATCTGCCTATCGCGCCCATCACCGGAAGGTGATGGCAGACCGTATTGACAGCTTCCCGGCGCCTGACTAAGTTCCGCGCCGCAAACCGATAGCGCGGAACGAACAGTCGGTAAGAAGAAGAAGCGACGTAGAGTGTTGCGACCCGAACAAACGCGGGTCACGCGTATCATAGGATACTTTTTTTGGATCCCGGGGCCCTTTTGTCACCGGCAGGGTATTTTCAATTACGGGCGGCCTTGAGACCGTGCAGATCAACGTTACAGGACAGCAAATCGACGTCGGCGATACCTTACGCAGCCATATCGTGGGCGCGATCGAGGGAACGACTGACAGATATTTCGCCGACGCCAATATCGGATGGATCGACACGCCCAAAAACTCCGACAGCAGGGCCTAGCAGGTACACGATGAACATCGAAGACATTCTTGAACCCGGCAGCGTGATTGCAAACCTGCGCGCGACCAGCAAGAAGCAGGTTCTTCAGGAGCTATCGAAGGCTGTCGGCGAGATGCTCGGTGCCGATTCGCGCCGTGTGTTCAACATTCTCGTCGAACGCGAAAGGCTCGGCTCGACCGGCGTCGGCGCCGGCTTAGCCATTCCGCACGGCAAGCTGGAGGGGCTCGATCGGCTGCAGGGCGTCTTCGCGCGCCTCGAGAAGCCGGTGGATTTCGATTCGATCGACGACGAACCTGTAGACCTCGTCTTCCTGCTGCTCGCGCCCGAAGGCGCCGGCGCCGATCATCTCAAGGCGCTCGCCCAAGTCTCGCGAATTATGCGCGAGCGAACCTTCTGCGACAAGCTGCGCGGCTCCGACAGCGCGGATGCGATCTATGCATTGCTGATCGAATCCGGCTACGTCGCACCGGAAAACTTCCGCGTCGCTAGCTAGGGCTCTCGGGTCAGTCTTACACCATCGTCAGTGAACGCTGACGGGCTCCATATCATGCTGCTTGACTGCCGCAAAGGCCATGTCGCGCTCGGCCATAATGCCAATCTCGTTGCCGTCGGCATTGTGGATCGTATAGACCATGCGACCGTCCACCACGGCGGGGCGCACATAGGCTAGTCGATCAACACCGAGGGCCGCGAACTGGTTGGGGCTAAACTTCTCGAAGCGTGTATTCATGATGCCTGTCCCTTCGTCTGCAAGGAGCGCGCGGGCGCGCCAGCGCAGTCGATCTCTATCTTGCGCACGTTTCGTTCGGGGCGCGGCAGCGACACGTCAATGTGCAGAAGCCCATTGTCGAGCGCGGCCGACGTAACCTCGACGCCGTCGGCGAGCACGAAGCTGCGCTGGAACATGCGCGTGGCGATCCCGCGATGCAGATACTCGCGCGCATCCTGTTCAGCCTGGCGGCCGCGCACCGTGAGCTGGCTGTCTTCGAGCTCGATATCTAGGTCCTCATGCTCGAACCCGGCCACCGCTAGGGTGATCCGCAGGCGGCTCTCACCGATGCGTTCAATATTGTAGGGCGGGTAACCGTCCGACGACGCCTTTGAGATGCGCTCGAGGGTGCGTTCGAATTCATCGAATCCGAGCAGAAGCGGACTGTTGAGCGGGGACAAACGTGACATGGCCGTCACTCCTCCTTGTGAGCGAGTTCCGGGTCGCATACCTCCGACCGGCGGGTATCCGGCGGTTGGACGCTACGATCCATGGGGCCCTATATCGGCACCCCGGGTTAGATGCGCTGTGCGCTCGCATGAGCCGCACGACTTGACCTTTAAATGGTTTCAAAAGCGCAAATTTCAAGGCGCCGCGGCTTGGTGCAGGCGCCCGTGGCCCGGAATCGCGCCCGACCGCATCAGGGCCAGGAACACCAACGCATCTCGGTCGCCCGCCTTCGCCAGACGTTCCAGCCGGTCCCAGCCGGCGCGGGCCCTGTCGTAGCGAAACTCGGCGGGTGGCGGCGGCCGCCAGTCCACGGCCTCAAGCAACCGCCCCTCCTCAGCCCGGACCAGGACACGCGTTGGAATACCGGCGGGCGTCGCGAGGGCCGGTCGACCTAGCCAGTCTGGCGCCACGCTGGCCGCAGCCGAAATCCCAGACCCTGCAGACGGCGCGCGGACGGGTGCCCCATTCGTAAAGGCGAGCGTCGCGACAAACGTCGCTACGGGCAGACCGCCTATGAACCATGCGAGTATCGTCAAACCGCGCAAACCGTCTTTCCTCCCTGCTAGGGCTCGGAAAAGACTGACCGGGCAACGGGGCCGCCCCATGTCCGGATTTGGGCGATTTCATGTCGGAACGTCAGAACACGAAGTTTCGAAATCCTCATGCTTAGCTTGTCGAAGCATGAGGAACGCCGACACCCCTTCTTCGACAGGCTCAGGATGAGGCGTCGGTCTATGCCGGATCAGCCGGGGAACGAGGCTTCCCGAAGGCCAACAACCCCGGCATCCAGAGCGAATACGGACCCAGCAAGCGGCTCGCGCGCGAGTTCCTCCGCCGTCAGCATGATACGCGCGGTGGTCACATAGAGCGTCCCGAGATCCTCGCCGCCAAACATCGGACAGGTCACGCGGCTTGCGGGCAGTGAGATCATCCGGTCAACATCGCCATCGGGGGTCAGTCTTGTGACGCGACCAGCACGAAACTCCGCCACCCAGACCCCGCCCTCGGCATCAACGATCGCGCCATCCGGGGTGCCGCGCCCGTCTTCCTCGGGGAACGTCGCGAAAACGCGTTCGTTGGCGATGGCGCCGGTGGCCGGATCGTAGTCCCAAGCATGCATCTGGCGGGTCGGGGAGTTCGCCGTGTACATGACGGTTCCGTCCGGCGACCAGCACAGCCCGTTCGAGACCAGAATGCCGTCGATCATCCGGTGCATCGACCCGTCCGGATCCAACCGATGGAACGCGCCCACGGGTTCGCGATCGAAGTAGGTCTCAGGCGGGCCGTCGGGGTCGTGCATGGAGCCGGCCCAGAAGCGCCCCTGGCGGTCCGCGCGGCCGTCGTTTAGACGGTTAAGCGGGCGGTCGGGCTCCGGGTCGCCGATCCAGTCCACGCCCACAGGCATCCCCGGCGCGCCCACATCGAGAAAGGCGAATCCACTGCGCAGGGCTCCGAGTAGCCCGCCACCCGCACGCAAGATAATTGATCCCGTCTCCTCGGGGAGGGGCCAGCTGTCGTCGCGCCCGGACGCGGGATCGAGGCAATGCAGCGCCGGCGCCTTTATATCGAGCCACCAGAGCACGCCCTGGTCCGTTGACCAGACCGGGCTCTCGCCCAAGATCGCCCCGGTCTCGACGATATTCAGAATCTTCGCATCTTCCATGTCCTGCCCCACATGCCCAACGTCCCCGCGGTGACTTTCAACCGCCATCAAAGGGTGTCACGATACACCCATGGGATCGGACAGCAACGCATATGGCCCGTCCTGAAAACAACGTCGGGGGAGAAGAGCGCATGATCGTCGACGCGCGAAGCTATGCCATCAAGCCGGGCCAGATGCCGGCCTTTCTGAAGAATGTCGAGGAGGTCGGCCAGCCACTCCAGCGCAAACACGGCTTCGAGCAGGCGGGCTACTACACGGTCGAGACGGGCCAGATCAACTCGGTGGTCCATTACTGGAAGTGGGAGAATGCGCAAGTCCGCCAGGACTGCCGGGCGTCGCTCTACAACGACCCGGAATGGACCGAGTATCGCCAAGGCAGTGCCGGCAAGCTGGTCTCCCAGTCGAACCGCCTGCTTGCGGCCACCGACGTGGTCGAGCCCTTCGCCTTCATGGGCAACGGCAGCCCCACGGGCTTCGTCGACGAGCGCACCTACACCATCACCTATGCCCAGGTCCCCAACTATGTGGAGGTCACCAAGGCGATGGCCAAGCCTGTCATCGATGAGGCGGGCTGGCAGCTGATCGGCTACTTCTCGTCGATCACCGGCAAGATCAATCAGGTGGTGCATCTCTGGTACTGGAACAGTCAGGGCCAGCGCGAGGAACGCCAGACGAAGGCGGTGGCCGACCCCCGCTGGCCGCTCTACCAGGCCGCAAACGGCCATCGGGTTGTCGACCAGCAGAATCGCTACCTGGTCCCGACCTCCTTCTCGACAGTGAAGTAGGGGCGCGGCACCAATCGCCATGGCCCAGACGCCCAAACGCAGCCGGCGCCCGGTGGACGCCGCGACGATGGTGGTCTGGCGCCGCCATCGCGGCGCCGTCGAGGTCCTGATGGGCCAGCGGCACCGCAACCACGTCTTTATGCCCCACGCCTATGTCTTTCCGGGTGGGCGGGTCGATGCCGGGGACCGCGCCCTCGAACCCGACAAGCCGCTGCGCGACGACGTTCTTAAGCGGCTCGAGCGGGCCGCCAATCCCACCCGGGCGCGCGCCATCGCCGCGGCCGCGGTGCGTGAGACCTGGGAGGAGACCGGGCTGGTCGTTGGCAAGGTAGAAGACGGTGCGCTCCGGCCCCGCCTTGACGGCATGGATTACTTCTTCAGGGCCATCACACCGCCCGGCCGCACGCGGCGGTTCGATGCGCGCTTCTTCGTGGTCGAGGCGGAGAATTTGAAGGGAAAGCTTGCCGGCGACGGCGAGCTGGTGGATCTCGCCTTTCGAACGTTCGATGCGTCCCGGCAACTGGACGTGGCCGGAATCACCCGGATTGCCATGGCCGAGGCCGAGCGCCATATCGCGAACCCGCCCGCGCCCGATCCAGACCGCCCGGTGCCGTTGTCACGTTTCCTAAGAGGCCAATACTACATTACGCCGGAGTAGTGCGATAGCGACCGATGATCTTCATGCGGGGGCTAGACTCACGACTCTCGTCACCAGACCCAGAGAGATGCCCGGATGAAGTCCGGGCATGACGCGTTTGGGGGCACTCAGCGGCCCGCCAGCCGGTACACATCGATGTCAGCCCGCACCCGCCCCGTTTCCACCATGTGGATCAGGTGTGCCAGCACGCTGCGTGCGGCCGCCGGGTAGAGCTTCGGGTCCACGTCTGCATACATGCGCGGCACCATCTCTTCGATCGTCGCAGGGCCGTTCGCAAGCTCGGCCATGATCTGGTCCTCGCGCTCGTGGCGGTGCGCCAGCAAAGCCTTCACGTAGGGCTTCGGGTCGTCGATCGGGGCACCGTGGGTAGGGAAGTAGCGTGCCGCGTCGTGGCACCCCACTTTGTCCAGAGATGCCATGTAGGCGGCCATGTCGCCGTCGGGCGGCGAGACGATCGACGTCGACCAGCCCATAACGTGATCACCGCACAGGAGTGCGGATTCCTCAAGAAGCGCGAAGCACAGATGGTTCGAGCAGTGGCCGGGGGTGTGCACCGCCTCAACCGACCAGCCCTGTCCTGTCACCACGTCACCATCGCCAACCATATGGTCCGGCACGAAGTCGTAGTCTGCACCGCCCTCGCTCGCGCCGTCCTCGGGACGGTTGCCGTGGGGCCCGTAGGCGTAGCTCGGCGCGCCCGTGGCCGCCTGCACCGCCTTCACGGCGGGCGAGTGGTCGTTGTGGGTGTGGGTGACGAGGATGTGGCTAACGGTCTCGCCCCGGATCGCATCCAGCAGCGCATCCGCATGCTCGACCAAGTCCGGCCCGGGATCGACGATCGCTACCTGGCCGTGGCCGATAATGTAGGTACCGGTACCATGAAACGTGAACGCCGACGGGTTGTTGGCGATCACCCGACGGATCAGCGGCGTGAGTTCGTCGACCCGGCCATACTCGAAGTCAAGCTCGCGGTTGAAGGGAATTTGCGTGGGCATGCGCCTATCTCCTTGTCATTCGGACTGCAAGCGCGCAGCGCGGAAGGCCGGAATCCATAAATAGGGTCGCCCAATCGGCAAACTCGGGCGTTTATGGATTCCCGCCTGCGCGGGAACGACGACAGTGATGATCATATGCACCTCTCTCGTCGGCAATCGCCTCATGCTGAGCCTGTCAAAGGATGAGGCATCCTCGCCCCTCGACAGGCTCAGGGTGAGGACACGCTACTTCCGACCGATGGCGCCGGCGGCTTTCAACGCGGCGATGTCGTCAGCCGGAAGCCCCCAGGCGGCTAGTGCCTCTTCGGTGTGCTCGCCGGGCACCGACGGTGGCGAGTGGATCTTCCCCGGGGTGCGGGAGAACTTGGGCGCCGGACCTGGCTGGGTGATCCCCGCCACCTCGACGAAGTTGCCCCGCGCCACGTTGTGTGGATGGGTGTGGGCTTCGGTCATGGACATGACCGGCGCGAAACACACGTCCGTTCCCTCCATGATCTCGACCCATTCGTCCCGGGTCTTGGTTGCAATCACCTCGGCAAACCTGGCCTTGAGTTCGGGCCAGCGGTCCCGGTCCATCTGGTCGGGCAGGTCCGCGTCGGCGATCCCCAGCTTGTCGAGCAGGATGGCGTAGAACTTCTTCTCGATGGAACCAATCGACACGAACTTCCCGTCGGCGCATTCGAACGCGTCATAAAAGGGCGCGCCACCGTCAAGGATGTTCGAGGCCCGCTCGTCGGTGAAATAGCCCGACGCATGCAACCCGATGACCGGGATCATCAGGCTCGCCGCCCCGTCGACCATGCCCACATCCACCACCTGGCCCTGACCGCTGCTGCGCGCCTCATAAACCGCGGCCAAGACACCGAAGGCGAGATAGAGCGCGCCGCCCCCATAATCGCCGATCAGGTTCAGCGGCGGGGTCGGCTTGTCCTTGCCGCCGATCGCGTGCAGCGCGCCCGAAAGCGAGATGT
Organism: Rhodospirillaceae bacterium; assembly: GCA_002724635.1. Classification (GTDB taxonomy): domain Bacteria; phylum Pseudomonadota; class Alphaproteobacteria; order UBA6615; family UBA6615; genus UBA8079. The sequence goes on along the minus strand of PBPM01000080.1, from coordinate 2,798 downwards.
AGTTGATGTCGTGGCCCGCCGCCTTGGCCAGCGTGCCCGTACCGCCAAACCCGGTCATCCGCGCATAGATCAGTTTCGGATTTCGGGCCATGCATTCGTCCGGGCCGAGCCCGAGCTTCTCGGTGACGCCCGGCCGGTAGGGTTCGATCAACACGTCCGCCTGTTCGACCAGCCGCAAGACCGTCTCTACGCCGTCGGGGTTCTTCAGATCGACCGCGACGGATGGTCGCGAACGGGTCGCCAAGTCGAACTCCGCGCCGCGCGGCACCCCGAGTCCGGCGTCGGCCGGCCGGTCGATCTTGATGACGTCGGCGCCCAGATCGGCCAGCAGCATCGCTGCGAACGGCCCCGGACCGATTCCGGCCAGCTCCACGACCTTGAGACCCACCAGCGGGCCCGAGCGTGTGCGCGTATCGCATTGGACAGTTGCTTCGGTCATGGTTCCTCTTCTCCCCCGTTTGGCATTACCCTGCGGGGTAAGACAGCCGAGTGCAATGGTCAACACAGCACTTGGCACACCCCATACAAACGCCCACGTCATGACCGATCAAACCGTCCCGCGTTCCTTCGCGGCGCTGCTTCATCCCGGCGCGCGAGCCTATCTCATCAGCACGGCGCTGGCGGATTTCTGAGCCAGGATCCGCGCGCCGTCCATCAGCAGGTAGCCGACGATCTGCGCCCCGTCATGGGTGAGCTTGCGGGACGGGATTGTCTGGTCGGTCATGGCCGGGCTACTTCGGGCGGGACTCCCGGCGATATTATTTCAGGTAGACACAACTCTGCTATGCTGGCGGGCGATTCAAGCAAGGAAATCGATCCCATGTCCGATACCGTGACCCTCGAGGTCTTCTCCGACTACGTCTGACCCTGGTGCTATCTCAGCACCGTGCGTGTTGAAAAACTCCGCCAAGCCTATGACGCCGATATCACGACCGTGCACTTCCCGTTGCATCCCGACACGCCGGCAGACGGACAATCGCTCGAACAGCTGTTCGCAGGACGCGATGTCGATCTCGATGCCATGTATGAGGGGATGAAGGCGCGGATGAACGCGGAGGGCCTGCCCTACGGCAAGCGCACCCACACCTACAACAGCCGGCTCGCTCAGGAGCTCGGCAAGTGGGCGGACACCCAGCCTGGTGGCAACGCCATCCACATGAAGCTCTACGAGGCCTATTTCGTCGACGCACGAAACATCGGCGACTCGGACATCCTGGTCGAGATCGCCGAGAGCGTCGGCCTCGACGGTGCGACCGCCCGCGAGGTGATCGAGACGCGAAGCTTCGAGGGGGCGGTCGACGCCGACTGGGAGAAGTCGCGCCAATACGGCGTCACCGGCGTCCCGACCTATGTGGCCGACGCCAAGAGCGTCGTCGGCGCCCAGCCCTACGAAGTACTCGAGCAACTGATGGATGCGGCGGGCGCACGGAAACGGTGCTGACTAGAGCACCAAAGTCCGGCCCATCAGCTGGATGCCCATCTAGGCCCGCTGCATGCTGGCGAACAGGAATCAGCCTGCGATACCCGCCGTGCAGGTCCCTACTTCATGTCTTCCGGAAAATCAGGCTGCGCCTGGGGCCGCGCATCAAAGAAGGCCGGATTCTCCATGCAGGCCTTGAACACGCGCACGCAGTTCGGGAAGTCGTCGAGCGGAATCTTGAACAGCATCGCCGCACCCATTTGGGGAACGAGGCAGAGGTCGGCCAGGGTCACCTGGTTGCCTTCGCAATACTTGCCCGAATGGCCGCCGTCGGAGAGATGGGTCTCCACCGCTTCCAGACCCTTCTTCGTCCAGTTTCCGATCCAGGCACCCAGCTCTTCCTCGCTATGGCCCCAGTCCTGAGTAATATATTTGCGGATGCGCGGCACGACGAGCGGATGCATGTCGGCGACTAGGATCATGCAAAGCGAGCGCACCCGCGCACGCGCCATCGTATCGGCCGGCATCAAGGCCGGTTCGGGATAGGTCTCATCGAGATATTCCAGGATCGCCATCGACTGGGTGAGCGTGTTCCCGTCATCGGTAATCAGAGCCGGGACGACACCCTGGGGATTGATCTTGAGATACTCCGGATCGAACTGCTCGCCCTTGATCAGATCGGTCGAGACCACCTCGAAGGGCTGACCCTTCAGATTGAGCGCAATGCGAACGCGGAATGCGGCGAGCGAGCGCCAGTAGCTGAACAGTTTCATCCTATACCCCGGATTGTCTTGGTGTGGCTTGGGCGCACTGGGCCTTCTGCGCCTTGGGCCTGTCAAGCCTAAAGCCCCCGCCCCCAACCACTAGGCCGTGACCCGGAGCCCCCGCCTGTTGCGGAATAGCCAGGCCGGTGCGGCGGCGGCCAGCCCGAAGGCGACGAACGGCAGGATCATCTGCAGAAGCGCGTAGGCGCCGATCGTCCGACGGTCCGCACCCGAGGCGAGCGCGACAGCCTCGGTCGTCAGCGTATCGACCCGGCCGGCACCGGCGAACAAGGTCGGCAGATACTGTCCGATGGACACGGTGAAGCCTACGGCTGCCGCTACTAGGGCGGGTCGCAGCAGCATCGGCAGCTTGATCCGCCAGAAGACCCGCAACGGCGAGCCCCCGAGACACGCCGCCGCCCGCGCGTAGCGGTCGTCCCAGGCTCGGTAGGGATCCGCGAGTGACAGGAAGACATAGGGCAGAACAAACACCAGATGGGCCCAGGCGACAGCGATCCAGGCGCCGTCGAGGTCGCTCATCACCAGTAGGATCTGGGTGCCGAACAGAAACGCGATCTGCGGCACCAACAGCGGCAAATAAAGCAGCAACAGCG